>NZ_JABLUU010000014.1:0-107278 GCF_018491655.1 Komagataeibacter oboediens
GCGGCGGCTGGGACAGGGCGGGCCATCCTCTTCCTCCAACGTGAAAGACCCGGCATGATTTCCAGGTTTTACGGTATCGTGCTGCCGCTCATGCTGGCGGGCTGCATGGTGGGACCGCGCTATCACCGGCCAGACGCCATCATTTCCGCGCAGTTCAAGGAACTGCGGCCCGCGCAGGGCTGGAAGCAGGCATCCCCCCAGCTGGCGGCCCGGCCCAAGATGGAGTGGTGGCGCATCTATAACGATCCGGTGCTGGATGGGCTGGAGGCGCAGGTCGCCCTGTCCAACCAGAACGTCAAGGCGTACGAGGCCAGCTACCGCAACGCCCGCGCCCTGATCGACAGCGTGCGCGCACAGCTTTTCCCGACCATAAGCGGCAGTCTGGGCTTCAACCGTGACGGGCATGGCGCGGGTTCGCTGTCCTCCTCAGGCAGTAACTATGCCAAGGCCGGAACCGCCTATAACACCTATGACATCGGCCCCAGCGCCAGCTGGGATCTGGACATATGGGGCAAGATCCGGCGGCAGGTGCAGGAACAGGTGACCGCGGCGCAGGCCAGTGCCGCCGACCTGGCCAATGCCACGCTGTCGTATCAGGCACAGCTTGCCATCGCCTATTTCAACCTGCGGTATCAGGATTCCCTGCAGGACCTGCTGAGGCGCTACGTGCATTTCAATGAACAGGCGCTGGCCATTACCGAAAACGGGTTCAACGCGGGCATAAATGACCCGACCGCCGTGCTGCAGGCGCGCACGACACTGGAACAGAACCGTGCATCGCTGATACAGGCGGGGATCAACCGCGCGCAGTATGAACATGCGATTGCCGTGCTGATTGGCAGGCCGCCCGCCGATGTCACCATCACGCCTGCGCCGCTGACGCGTGAGGTGCCCCCCATTCCCGTCAGCGTTCCGGCCGATCTGCTGCAGCGCCGTCCCGACATTGCGTCGGCCGAGCGGAAAATGGAGGAATACAACGCCATGATCGGCGCGGACATGGCCGCGTTCTATCCCGACATCACCATCAACGCCAGCTATGAACAGAGCGGCGGCGATCCGGTCACCTCGCTTATGAGCATGGCCAACCGCGTCTGGTCCCTTGGGGCCGCCGCATCGGAAACCCTGTTTTCGGGCGGATCACGCACCGCTGCAGTGCATGAGGCCGATGCCCAGTATGACAGCGCGGTGGCCACCTACCGCCAGACCGTGCTTTCGGCACTGCAGAGCACGGAAGACCAGCTGTCCAACCTGCGGATACTGGCCGATGAAGACGTGCGTCAGGCCGCGGCGCTGGATCTGGCCAACCGGACGGTGGAGGTTTCCCTCAACCAGTATCAGGCTGGCATTACGATCTATACCACCGTCATTACCAGCGAGACGACGGCGCTGGGGGATGCGGAAACGGTGCTGGGCATACGCCAGCAGCGCATGGTGGCCAGCGTGAACCTGGTCGAGGCGCTGGGCGGGGGATGGGATACGTCACGCCTGCCCACGAAGGCGGCGCTGCAGAAGGACAATCCCTTCCTTCCAGCCTTCATCCAGCGCGATACGAACCGGTAGGGACGACCGGGCATGAATATCTGTCGGCCTTTCATACTGAGGCCCGTCGGCACCGTGCTTATGGCCATGGCCCTGCTGTTCGCGGGGGTGGTGGGGTATCGGGCCATGCCGGTGGCGGACATGCCGAATTTCTCGGTGCCGGTCATCTATGTCATCGCAAGCCAGCCGGGCAGTTCCCCGCAGCAGATGGCCAGTTCCGTCACCACCCCGCTGGAACGCCGTCTGGGCACCATTGCCGGACTGCGCACGATCCAGTCGGATTCAAACGACGGCTTTGCCTTCCTGCTCATGTTTTTCGATGACACGCGCAATATCGATGGTGCCGCGCGGGACGTGGAGGCCGCAATTCAGGCCGCACGCGCCGACATGCCGCCGACCCTGCGCATTACCCCGCAGTATTACAAGGCCAACCCGGCCTCCATGCCGGTCATGATCGCCTCGCTCACTTCCCCCACCCGTCCGCTGTACCAGTTGCGCGACATGGCGGAAACCCGGCTTCTGCCCATGCTGTCCCAGATTCATGGCGTGGGCTGGGTGCAGGTGGCGGGAACCGCCAAGCCTGCGGTGCGCGTGGATGTGCAGCCATGGATGCTGTACAAATTCGGGATCGGGTATGAAGATGTGCGCGCGGCCCTGGCATCGGCCAACGCCAATACCCCCAAGGGCGTGATCGAGACGGGTGACCGGCGTTTCACGCTGGCCACCAACGATCAGGCGCGGAATGCGGCGCAGTACCGCGACCTGGTCATCGCCTACCGCAGCGGGCGCCCCGTCCGGCTGGCGGATGTCGCCCATGTGGAGGATGGACCCGAAAACGAACGTCGGGCCGGATGGGCCAATGATGACCCCGCCGTGGTGGCCATCATCCGCCCGCAGCCCGGTGCGAATGTGATCGCCATTACCGACCAGATCAAGGCACGCACGCACCTGCTGCAGCAGGCCCTGCCGGCGGATGTCAGGCTGACCTTTACCTGTGACCGGTCGCTGACCATCCGTGCTGCCCTGCTGGATACGCAGTTCACCCTGTTTTTCGCCATCGTGCTTGTCACCGTCGTGGTCCTTGCATTCCTGCAGTCGTGGCGGTCGACGGTCATACCGGTCATTACCGTTCCGATCTCGCTGGCGGGCGCGGTGGCGGGCATGTACCTGATGGGCTTTTCGCTCGATACGCTGTCCCTCATGGCATTGACGATCGTCACCGGCTTCATCGTCGATGATGCCATTGTGGTGGTGGAAAACATTGTCCGCCACATGGAAGCCGGCGCCAGCCGCATGCAGGCGACCCTTGCCGGGGCGGAGGAAATCGCCTTTACCATCGTGGCGATTACCGTCTCGCTGGTTGCGGTGTTCCTGCCCATGCTGTTCATGGGGGGCACGCCGGGAAAGATCCTGTTCGAATTCGCCATGACGCTGGTGCTGGCTGTCAGCGTGTCGCTGCTGCTGTCGCTCAGCCTGACGCCGATGATGGGCGCGCACCTGCTGCACCGCCATGCCCCCGCGCGCGGGGATCGCTGGCGCGACCGGCTGGGTCAGGCGCTGGACCGGGGGTTCGTGCGCTGCACGGCATGGTATGGCGGCAGCCTGGATTATGCGCTGCGCCACAGGTGGCTGGTGATTCTGTCATTGCCGCTGACGCTGGTGGGCAGCGTCATCATCATGGCCCATATCCCGAAAACCATGATCCCGGCGCAGGATATTTCCATCATGCAGGGATATGCGCGGGCGGACCAGAACATCTCCTTTCAGGCCATGTCCGCACGCACGCGCGAAGTCGTGCGGCGGCTGCGCGCCGACCCGGATATCCGTGATGTCATTGCCCTGACGGGGGAAGAAGCGACCAATCAGTCGCAGTTCTTCATCCAGCTGGTGGACCGTGACCAGCGCCATTCCACGCCCGACGAAATCAGCCAGCGCCTGCGCGCGTCCCTGCGCACGATTGGGGGCATACAGGTCAACCTGTCCAATGCGGGCGATATGAATGGTGGCGGCGGCCGACAGCATGACGGGAATTACAGCTACGTGCTGCACTCCGACAATGCGGATGATGTCTATACCTGGGTGCCCCGTCTGGCGGATGCCCTGCGGCAGGAGCCGGACCTCATGGGCGTCACCACGCGGGTGGAGGACAACGCGGATTCCCTTATGGTAGATATCGCGCGCGATACCGCGGCGCGGTACCTGATCACGCCGCAGCTGATCTCCAATTCCCTGTACGATGCGTATGGGGAGCGGACGGCCTCCAACATTTCCACGCCGTTCACGGCCTATCATGTCGTCATGGAAACGGCGGCCCGGTACCGTGAAAATCCCGATATCGTACATGACATGTGGATATCGACCGCGGGCGGATCGGCAGGTGGCGGCACGGTGTCCAACACCATCCGCGTGACCCGTACCGACGCCGCGTCGCTGACCGGGCTTGCGGCCATAAGCCAGCAGTCCTTCCGCAACTCCATTGCCAACCGGCTGGCAGGTGGTGCGGGTGCGTCCAGTGGCTCGGCGGTGTCGTCCTCCACCGAAACCATGATTCCCTTGAGCAACGTGACCTATCTGCGCAGGCAGGGCACGCCGCTGAGCATCAGCCACCAGGGCGGTGCGATTGCCGGCACGATTTCCTTTGACCTGGCGCCTGGCCGATCGCTCAGCCAGGCGGAGGAAGCCATACAGCGCAGCATGCTGCGCCTTCACATCCCGTCGGGCGTGCACGGGGCGTTTGTGGGCGAATCTGCCGACTTCCATGCCGCCATCGTCAACCAGGTGCTGGCGTTCCTGTCGGCCATCGTGGTGATGTACATTACGCTGGGTATACTGTATGAAAGCTACAGCCAGCCGCTGACCATCATTTCCACCCTGCCGTCGGCCATGCTGGGGGCGACGGGCAGCCTGTGGCTGTGTGGGCAGGCGTTTTCGCTGGTCGGCATGATCGGCGTCATCATGCTGGTGGGCATGGCGGCGAAGAATTCGATTCTGGTGGTTGATTTCGCGCTCAGGGCACAGCGTGAGGGCGGCCTGCCGGTGGCCACCGCCATCGAGATGGCCTGCGTCAAGCGTTTCCGCCCGATCCTGATGACCACGCTGGCGGCTGCCATGGGGGCAGTGCCGCTGGTTCTGGGCAACAGTTACGGGGTGGAAATGCGGCGCCCGCTTGGCATTGCCATTCTGGGTGGTCTGGTTGTGTGTCAGGTCATGACGCTTTATTCCACGCCTGTGGTCTATCTGGTCATGGACCAGTGCGCCCGCCGGTTCCGTCGCAAGGGGTAAGGTAGCATGAAGACAGCCCACGCCCGGTTTCACCCCGGCCGGATGCGCCCGCCCCCCATGTCACGGCACGAGGGATCATGGACATGATGGATGATGCCCCTGCCCCCGTCGGCCTGCCGTCACCGGGCAGGAAGAACCGGCTGCCGCGTCTGGCGTGGCATCTGGCGATATGCCTCTCGCTATTGTTCCTGCCGGTCTATACGCTGCCATGGGTGTGGGTGCCCCATACCCGGCAGGATCTTGTCATAGGCGGGATCGGCATCCTGACGATCTCGGCGCTGTTCCTGCGTGGGGTGTGGGAAGCCATGACGACCCGCTCCTTCACGCCCTGCCTGTATGGCTGCGCGGTGCTGCTTGCTGCGTTCGTGATCAGCCCGTTCCACGGGCGATGGGAAATCTTCATTGTCTATGCCTGCGCACTGGCGGGTCTGGCCCGGCCGGTCATGCTGGCGGCGGTCACGATCATCTCCTTCCTGCTGCTGATCATCGGGTTTGTCTGGGTTACACACGAATTCTGGCCCAACTGGCTGCCCACCACCATCATGGGGCTGTGCGTGGGGACGTGGTGCATCTGCACGGCCATGCTGCAGGACAAGAACCGCTCGCTTCTGGCCGCGCAGGACGAGGTGCGCCTGCTCAGCCGCACGGCCGAGCGTGAGCGCATTGCCCGTGACATTCATGATCTGCTGGGCCGGACCCTTACCCTTGTCGCGCTGAAGGCAGATCTGGCCGCGCGGCTTGCGCCGCATGATGACGCCCGTGCGACGGAAGAAGTGCGCAATATCGCCGCCATTGCCCGGCAGGGACTGACGGAACTGCGTGCGGCGCTGACGGGCATGACGAACGCAACCCTGATCCATGAACTGGGGCATGCCCGCGCGGCCCTGCAGGCGGCGGGCATAAAATGCACGGTGTCCGGTTCGTTCGAAAGCGTCCCCGCGCCCTGTGATGCCGTCCTCGCCATGGCGCTGCGGGAGGCCGTGACCAACATCATCCGCCATTCCGGTGCCACGGCCAGCACGATCCGCCTGCTGTCGGGCCGGCATGTCATTACCCTGTCGGTACTGGATAACGGAACGGGAACCTCCCCCCACCGTTTCGGGCGTGGCCTGTCGGGCATGCAGGCGCGGCTGCAGGCGGCCGGGGGGGAACTTGTTATAGAAAGCAGCCGGCAGGGCACGTGCCTGCTGGCCCGCATGCGGGAAGAACAGGCATGATTTCCATCGTGATTGCGGAAGACCAGACCATGGTGCTGGGTGCGGTTGCAGCCCTGCTGGGACTGGAAGAGGACATGCAGGTCATCGGGCAGGCCACCAATGGGCATGACGCCATAAAACTGGTGGAGACACTGCGTCCGAACGTGATCGTATCGGATATTGAAATGCCCGGCTGCACCGGGATCGAGGTTGCGCGGCATATCCATGCGCACAACCTGCCGACGCAGGTCCTGATCGTCACGACCTTTGGCCGGCCGGGTTACCTGCGTCGCGCCATGGAGGCATCGGTGCGTGGGTACCTGCTGAAGGACAGCCCGATCGAAGTGCTGTCGGACGCCGTGCGACAGGTTGCCGCCGGACGCAATGTGCTGGCCCCCGAACTGATCGAGACCGCATGGGACGCCCAGCCCGACCCGTTGAACGAACGCGAGCGCGAGATCCTGCGCCTGGCCGAGGAAGGCCTGTCGAACAAGGCCATCGGGCTTGCGCTGAACCTGTCGCCGGGCACGGTGCGCAACTACCTGTCTGAATCGGCCAGCAAGCTGGGGGCGGCCAACCGGATCGAGGCTGGCCGCATTGCCCGCGCCAACGGGTGGCTGTGACCCGCGGGCCATAGCCCGCCGGGCCGCCAGCCGGTTCCGTCAGGCGACGGCCAGGCGCGGCTGGCGGATGGCGCGATAGGTCAGGAACAGCAGTGCCGTGGCCGCCACCAGGGCGATGACGGCAAACAGGAAGTAATCGGTCCATGTCGTCGTGGAAAAATAGAGCGAGGGCACCAGCACGGACGATACCGATATGAACTGCCCCACAATGCCCGATACCACCCCGCGCGCGTTGCCGCTGCCGGCCACGGCGGGTAACAGGGACATGGCGCTGCCACTGAGGCTGCTATAGGCGAACATCCATACGAACAGCCCGACAGAGGCAAGGATGATGCCCGAAGGCGGGAAGAACAGCATGAACTGCGCCCCCGTCCCCACAGCCGCCATGATGACGAACAGCATGAGCGCACGCTGCTGCGTGCTGGCCAGCAGGCTGATCAGGCCACCACCAAGCAGCATGACGACAATCTTGATCAGCGCCACTTCGGTCGAGGTGGTGCCAAGGCTTACGGAATGGGCATGCGCAAGATAGGTCGGGGCGACAAGGCTGGTCCCGTAGGCAATGCCGTTGGGCAGCGCCACGCTGAGTGACAGCGTCAGCACCCGTGCAAAGGCCGGGCGCACCTGTGGTGTGTTTTCCGTGGCCGCGGCTTCGCGGGCTGGCCCGTCTTCACGCAGGCGCATGAGGAACATCCACCCCCCCACAAGGGCGATGACCATCAGCCCGATATGGAACAGGCAGGCCATGGCCCAGTTGCCATTGTGCAGGAAGGGCACCGCCAGCAGCAGCCCGGCGGAATAGCCCGCCGGCGCGAAAGTCGACCAGAAGGCCAGCGCGCGTGACCGCATGTCCTGCGGCAGGTAGTTCATGAGCAGCGCGGGCGATGTGGTGGTGGCATAGGCAAACCCGCACCCCGCCAGCATCAGCCCGATGCGGAAGGGCCAGATATCATGCGCGCTCATCAGCAGGACATCGCCCGCCACCGTCAGGAAGACGGACAGCGCGAAGCTCCTGCGCACGCCGATCCTGTCCACGGTCATGCCGAATATGAAGGACAGGATCGCGGCGGGAAGTGCAAAGAAGGACAGGCCCTTGCCCACCACGCCGGGCGAGACATGCTGGATGTCCGCTATGGTATGGATGAACGGTACGACCAGGCCCACCACCGCCATGGACGCGGCGGCATAGAGGTAGATGATCAGGATCAGGCCGATATTGAACGTCTTGTCCCGGTTCATGACCGTTCGCCTTTTCAGTTGTTCCAGGGAATGCCCGGTGTTGCCTGCTGGATGGGGCCCGGCGGCGCCAGCGTGGCGCAGGTGCTGGCGATATGCTTCCCCTTCATCAGCCGTTTTACGAATGGCAGGGAATCCTGCGCCGAGACATTGACCGCGCCGTTATGGGTCAGCCCCGGATATTCATGCCAGCTGACCGTCGTGCCCGCGTCGCACATCGCGGCCACCGCATTGTACTGTCCCGCGGTTCCGGCTTCGCCATCCGCCAGGCCGGTGCCGACAAAGACAGGCATGTGGATATGGCCATCGGGAATCTCGAACGCGTCCTCATGGCTTTTTTCATAATCCGCCAGTTTCGCGTTGAACAGCGCGGGTGACGAAATGTGCTTCTTCGCCGCATAGTCGAACAGGTTATGCAGGCACGACGTCTGGGCCTGCCGGGCGTAATCTTTCCCTTTCGGCGTCAGCACCGTGCTGGCGTCCCGTGTCGGGTTCAGGCTCTGGTCCGTGCCTTCCACACGCAGCATGGCAAACGCTGAATCCATCTGTGTCGGGTCGGTATACACGGCGGGAATGGGGGAATGCGGCGCATTGGCGGGAACCCTGAACCCGGCCACGACACCCGTCGCCACCACGCCCAGAATGTTCAGGTCCGGGGCATAGGTGGGCGCAAGCCATGCCGTGCCCAGTGCGGCGCCCGATCCCTGTGACTGTCCCACCAGCACGATCCTGTTGCGCAGCAGCGTGGGGAACTGCTTCAGCGCCGCATGCAGGCCATCCAGCACGCTGTAGCCTTCGGGACGGTACAGCAGGTAGGGGTGTGGCCCCTTCGTGCCCAGTCCCTGATAGTCCGTTGCGACAATGGCGAAACCGGCGGCAAGCCAGCGCGCCAGATAGGCCCGGTCGCGCGATGAATAGCCCCGCCATGATGGCGCGCATACATCTGCCACCCCGGTTGTGCCATGTTCCCATGCAATAACAGGCCAGCCATGCCTGGGTGGTTTGCCGCGTGGCAGCAGGATCTGGCCCGAGACGGCAGTAGTCGTGGCCGCCCCCACCCCGCTTGTCGCGCTGTACAGCGTGCGGATGCCGCGTGTGGCCCCGTCCGGCAGGTGGGCGGTATCCATGTCTTCCGTCCGGATCATGGTGCCGGGTGCGGGCAGCGTTACCCCGTCGGTGTCGTAGAAGGCGCTGACGCCGCCATCACCATACGGACTGGCCGCGTTTGGCGGCGTCGCGGCAGGGGCCGGTGTGGCCGCCATGATGGCGCAGGTCGCCAGAAGTGACAGGAAGAAGGGACGCGTATCGGACATGGGCATATCCCGGATGAACGAATGAATGGAGAAGACTATGACGATAACGTAACGTATTGAAGATGAATTATGCCGCCATATGCCACTGGCGGCACGTGTCCTATGGCCTGCCGCTGGCCTCCCGCCAGCCCAGCGTACGCGCCACGGCCCCGAATGGAAAGAAATGGAAGCCCTGGAACAGGGAATTCCCGTCACCGGCGACCGCCCGGGCGACGGGCTGGATCACCTGTTCGGGTGCGCCGGGCCAGAACCAGCGATGCAGCCGGTGGCGCTGGCCCTTCAGGAACTGCAGTGACTGCCCGACCCCGCATTTCAGGCCATAACGGACCAGCATGCGCGGGGAAATCAGGCCGGGCAATCCCACATGCACCGGCAGGATGATCCCGTTATCGCGCAGCCCCCGTTCCCATTGCAGCAGCGGGCTGGGATCAAAGCAGAGCTGGCTTACGATACGGATATCAAGACCGTCCTTCTGGCCGATGTCCTGCTTCATGCGCAGGAAGGACAGCGCCTCTTCCGGTGTCATGACGGGCGATCCTTCGGGGTGGCCGGCCACGTATATCCGGCGTATGCCGCAGTCCTGCAGAACGCGCGTGCGCAGGACTGCAACCGTATCGGCAAAACAGCCTGCCGGTGTCGCCCCGCCGCCCGCGATGAGCAGTACCCGGTCCGTCTGCAGTTCCTGTGTCACGGCCTGCGCGATCATCTGCAGCATGGGCAAATCGGTTATGGCACGTACGGGCAGGTGCGGCACGGGCACGCAGCCCCATTGCCGTATTGTATGGCAGGCCGCCAGCGTCGGCCCGAATGGCATGCCCGTCAGCCAGGTTATGAAAACGGTGGTGCCGGGCGGCAGCGCATCGGGCCGCCGCCGTGTCGTGCTGACATAGGCGGGCGTCATTTCGATGGAGCTTTCATGCACCAGACGCCGGGTCGTGCGGTCAACCGCCGCGCGGAATTTGGGATCAGACATTCGTGGCCGCCACATCCAGGATATTGTGCAGGAGCATCATGCGGGTCATGCCGCCAAAACTTTCAGCGGGCGGTGTGATCCAGCCATCATGCATGGTCATGTCCGCAGACAGGTCGCCCGTCATCCGTCCGTCATGCCAGGTCATGCCAACGCCGATCACGGTTGCACCGGGGCGCAGCATGCCGGGTGTCAGCATGCCGGGAACGCCAGCGGCGGCAATGACGATATCCGCCTGCCGCGTGCTGTCCGCAATATTGCGCGACCGGCTGTGCACGACCGTGACATCGGCATTGCCATGCACGCTTCTGCCCCCCAGCAGGAGGGCCGCAGGCAGCCCGACAAGTTCCCCACGCCCGATGATCGTGACCTGCAGGCCCGCAAGGTCCGGGTGGACCCGGGCCAGAATGTGGGCGATCCCGCGCACGGTGCATGCAATGATGCCGGGCGTTGCATCATGCAGCGCGATGATATTGTACGGATGCAGTCCATCCACGTCCTTGTGGACTGCAATGGCGCGGCATATGGCGCGCTCATCCAGGTGGGGCGGCAACGGCAACTGGACCATGACGCCGTGATACAGCGGGTCGGCATTCAGCCGGGCGATATGCTCCAGTAACGCGGCCTGCCCGATGGTGGGCGGCAGGTCGTGCGCATCGACATGAATGCCCGCGTCACGGCAGTTTTCCACCTTGCGGGAAATATACAGGCGGCTCGGTTCATCGGCCCCGACACTGAGCAGCGCGAGCGCGGGTGTCACACCCCGGCGCGCGAGTTCCCCCGCGCGCTGCCGGGCGCTGTCCATAAGCCGTGCCGTGATGAGGTCGAGGTTGAAAAGGTTGGCCATCATCGTTCCGCCGTTTCAGTGCGATCAGTAGCTGAGCATGGTGTCCCTGACGCGCCCCATGAAACGGTCGCGCGCTGCCAGCGTGGTGTTGTTCATGTTGTAAAGCGCCAGATAATCCACCTTGACCCGGCGGTTCATGACCGCGCGCAGGAAACGGGTGCCGTTCTTGCGCGGCGGATCACCCAGGATGAACGCCCGGTGCCGTGGGGAGCCATAGGTGGTGATGGTCGAGATGCGCCGGATGTTGGAAAAACCGGGCGACAGTACGCCGTCGATCAGTTTGAACGACACATCAGGCAGGAAGACGCGGTCGAAATATCCCTTGAGGATGGCGGGCCAGCCAAAATTCCAGACCGGGTGGCACAGCACAAGTGCTTCGGCCGTCTGCAGGCGGCGCACGTAATTGGCCACGTGCTTCTGGTTGATGGCGGGATCATGATAGATCTCCCGGTCTTCCGCGCTCAGGACCGGATTGAAGTTTTCCCGATAAAGATCAAGGTCATCCACTTCATGCCCGGCCTGCTTGAGCGAGCGTACCGCCAGTTCATGCAGGGCGGCGTTGAAGCTGTCCGTAAGGGGATGGGCATAGATGACGTGTACTTTCATGGCGCAGCCTGACCGACATGGTGGAAGAATGTGTTCGAAAATCGAACATAAGTTCGTTATTGATTTATGTTAGTCAGATATGATTTTCTCGCGCAAGACATTATTTCGAAGCTGCATCATTGCCGCCCGCATGCCTGCTGGTTGCGGTTTCCCTTCCCACCTGTCCTGACGGATTGAAATGACCGAAGCCGATCCCGAAACCTCCCTGACCTTCGCCAAGGGGCTGGCCGTTCTCCGCGCATTCGATGCGGGCGGAAAAGGCATGACGATGGCCGATCTGGCCCGAAAGCTGAATTATACCCGCGCCACGACGCGGCGGCTGGTCCGCACGCTGGAAACGCTGGGATATGTCACGGTGGACAACGCCCTCTACATGCCGACACCGCAGACCCTCAAGCTGGGCCTGGGTTTCCTGCAGAGCCGTTCGGTGGGGCAACTGATCGGCCCTGTCCTGCGTGAGGAATCCGTCATGCTGGGGGAACCGATTTCGCTGGCGCTGCTGTCGGGCCCTGAACTGATTTATGTCGTCCATGCCCCGACCTCCGCCGAGATCGAGACAGCAGGCTATACCATCGGCAGCAGCCTGCCGCTTGCGACAACGGCCATGGGGCAGGCCACGCTGGCCTTCCGTGCGGCGGACGACGTCCCTTCCCCATCCTGCGGCCTGTCCATGCCTGACAGGCAGGCGCTGGCACCTGTTCTTGCCACCATCCGCGCCCGGGGATTTGCCCATATGACCAACGCGGATGACCGGGGTTTCTGCGCCATTGCCGTGCCCGCCTTCGGGCTGAAGACGGATGACGCGGTCGGGGCGCTGGGCATTGTCTATCCCGACGGGCAGTATGACATGGACCACCTGCTGGGCGTCATCGTGCCAAACCTGCAGAAATGCGCGCGCTACATTGCCACTGCCCTGTAGGGAGACATCATCATGATGCGTATTATCGACAGCCGCCCATTACTGGATGCGTTTTTGGGCGCGTTGCGTCCCGCCGCCGGGCGCGCGGCGCAGGTGACGGGTGCACCGCCCGTGCTGGCTATTGTCCGCGCGGCTGAAAACGCGGGGAGTGCGGCCTATGCCGCGCGCATCCGCGCCACTGCCGCGCAGGCCGGCATCACCTGCCACGAGGTGCCGCTGGATACGCGGATGGATGGCACGGCGCTATGTGCGCAGGTCGCGGCCGTGTCGGCCACGCCAGGGGTCAATGGCATGATCGTGCTGCTGCCCCTGCCTGCTGGCACAAGTGTGCCGCAGGTCATGGCGCAGATGGACCCGGACAAGGACGTGGACTGCCAGCAGCCGCTCAATCTGGGCCGGGTCATGGCGGGAACACCGCTTTATCTGCCATGCACGGCCACGGCGGCCGTGATGCTGGCGCAAGGGATGCTGGGTGATCTTGCCGGCGTGAACTGCGCCGTGATCGGGGCATCGGCCAGTGTTGGCCGCCCGCTGGCGTTGCAGCTGCTCGACCGGGGGGCGACGGTGGAAATCGTGCATATCCGGACCCGTGACATCGCGGACCATGCCCGTCGGGCACAGGTCATTTTCGCGGCTGCCGGCCATGCCGGGCTGGTGGATGGGGCATGGGTGTCACCCGGTGCGGTGCTGGTTGACATTGGCATCAATGCCGACCCGACCGGCAGGCCGGGTGTGGTGGGTGACATCAATGCGGCTGCCGTGGCGCAGCAGGCCGCTGCCATTACGGCTGTCCCCGATGGTGTCGGCCCGATGACGACGGGCATCCTGCTGGCCAACACGGTACATGCCGCCAGCAGGCAGGCGGGAGTGGACTTTACCTATCCCGACCTGACCACCCTGGCCGCCTATCAGGCGCTACGTCTGTAATCAGGACATGCAATCCGCCGCCGGGCGGTTGTCCACCCGGCGGCGGATGCACGCATCAGGCCAGCACGCAGTCCGTCACGACTTCTCCGGTCATGCCCGATGTAATGCCCATATCCGTCACATGCGGGCCGGGATTGCAGGCAAGGCTTGCACCGATCATGAGCTTGATGACGGCGGTATGGCCGTTCCATGTCGTGACGGATGCACAGGCGTCGCGCACGGCGTTGAACTGGCGGGCGACCTCCTCTGGCGCGGCAGCCGACAGCAGGCCGCAGACCGGCAGTTCAAGATGCGCCAGCACCTTGCCGTCCCGCACGGCCACCATGCCGCCGCCCGATTTGATCAGGGTATTGGCGGCCAGCATCATGTCCGCTTCCCCCCGGCCGATCACGGCCAGGTTATGGCTGTCATGCAGCACGGTGGTCGCGACCGCGCCCGACCATTCCCCCCAGCCTTCCAGAATGCCAAGGCCCGGCACGTCGGATGCGCCATAGCGGTTGAACACGGCCATCAGCGCCGCATCCTCAGGAATGACGACATGGCCGTCCTTCACCGCAACATCACGTTCACCCCACCGGGTGGTACGGGGTATTGCCACGGTGCGCACGCGGGCATGGGTTCCGCTGGCACGGATGTAAAAGGACTGCTCCGTCGTCAGCGCAAGCTTCATGGTCTCGGTCGGCGCGGCAACGGGATCGGGCCGCAATGCTTCGCACAGTTCCCCGTTTTCCGCCACGTGGCGGCCGGATGCAAAGACGTGATGCGCCCGGAATTCCGTCAGGTCGTCAAACACAACCAGATCGGCCCGCCGCCCCGGTGCGACAAGGCCAAGGTCACGGCGCTGCAGGCGCATGGCGGTATTTAGCGTCGCCGCCCGCAGTGCCTGGACCGGGTCCAGCCCGAGCTGTACCAGCCGGCGCAGCATGTACGCCATGCCGCCACGGCTGACCAGATCATCGGGGAAGATGTCGTCCGTGCACAGGGTGACGGTCTGCGGGACGTATCCCAGCTTGTGGAACAGGGCCACCGCCTGCGGCAGGATGTCCTCGTGCGAGACACGCAGTTCGATCGTCATGCCCGCGCGGATCTTTTCCAGCAGGTCGGCCTCGCTGGTGATCTCGTGGTCGGATTCAATCCCCGCCGCAAGGAAGCCCTGCAGCCCCTTGCCTGCCAGATCGCGCGCATGGCCACAGACCAGCTTGCCACTGTCCAGCCCCGCCTGCGTGATGCTGCGCATGAGGGGGGTGCGCGCCAGCACGCCGCGCATGTCCATGATCTCGGCCACACCGCCCACTTCCGGCCAGGACAGCATTTCCTGCATGGCCGTGCCGTCGAACGTAGCCCCCGAACGCTCCAGCCCCGGTGCGGACGGCACGCAGGATGGCGCCAGCACGATAATGCGCAGCGGCAGCCCGCGCGATGCGGCAATGGCCCAGCGCACCGCCTCCAGCCCGCCCACGTTGCCCACTTCATGCGGGTCCCAGCAGATGGTGGTCGTCCCCTGCGGCACGACAACGCCGGCATAGGTGCGTGGCGTGACCATGGAACTTTCGATATGCAGGTGCGAGTCAATCAGCCCGGGTGCGACAATGCGCCCGCCAAGGTCGATGACCTCGCCCGCTTCGCGAAAGGTGCCGCGCGGGTGGACGCTGGCGATCAGCGGGCCGACCAGCCCAACATCCGCATCGCGGACCTCACCCGTCGCCACGTCGGCTACGCGGCCGTTGACCAGCAGGGTATCGAATGCCTCCTGCCCCTGTGCCGCCCGGACGGCCCGGTCACGCAGCGCTGGATCATTCAGGTCGGGATATGGTGAGCTCATATGTCCTGTTCTTTCATGATGGAAGGATGGGTCGCCACATGGCCGTGCGTTAATGGCGCATGCTCATGCTGACGATGAAAAAGAGCGCCATGATCAGCCCGAGGCCCCACGCGGTGGGCGTGACGTTACGCCACCGCCCGGCCGCGACATTCATGACGATGTAGGAAAACGTACCAAAGGCCATGCCGTTGAGCAGGTTGCCTGTCAGCACCGCAAACATGAAGGTCATGATGGCGGGTACGGACTGTGTCATGTCCTTCAGGTCCAGCCGCGATATGGCGCCGAACATCAGGATCCCGACCATGACCAGCGCAGGCGTGGTCGCCTGTGGCGGGATGATCATGAACAGCGGCCACAGGAACAGGGCCGCGACAAATCCCAGCGCGATCACCACGGCCACCAGCCCGGTGCGCCCGCCCATCTGCACCCCGATCACGGATTCCAGATAGACCGCCACAACCGCCGTGCCCAGCACCGGCCCCAGGATCGTCCCGGCTGCATCAGCCGCAAAGGCCCGCGTGGCATTGGGGATCGATCCGTCCTTGCGCAGCATGCCCCCCGCACTGGCAATGCCCAGCAGGTTGGCCAGCGTGCCAAACAGTTCCGTGCACAGGAAAAAGATGATGACAGGCAGGACGTAGAAGAAATTGTGGAAGATGTAGCCCGGGTCCATGTGGAATGCCGTGGCCGATGGCCAGACGGGCATGGCGAACATGCGCGTGGGCCAGTGGGTGATCGTCCCGCCATGCCCGTCCGGCACGAACAGCCCGATGACGGTCAGCCCCGCAATCGAGATGATCAGCGCCCCCGGCACGCCGGCCGCCACAAGCGCCGGGGTAATGACCAGCCCGGCAAATGTCAGCATGACGGCGGGACTGGACAGCGCGCCCATGGTGACCAGTGTCGTATGGTTGGCCACCACGAAACCTGCATTGCGCAGGCCGATGAACATGATGGTCAGCCCGACCGCGATCTGAATTCCCACCCGCAGGCAGTCGGGCATGCCGTCGGCCATGCGTTCACGCACCCTTGTCACCGTCAGGATCATGAACACGATGCCCGTCAGGCACACGATGGCCAGCGCCGCGGGCCACGGCACGCCCATCTGCTGGACCATGACAACGGCGAACACCACGTTTGATCCGATGGCGGGCGCAAGACCCAGCGGCAGGTTGGCCAGAAGCCCCATCGTGGCGGACGCAATGATGGCGATCAGACAGGTGGCCGTCAGTTCGCTGGCGCGGTCCATGCCCGCGTTGCTCATGATGGCAGGATTGACTGCAACGCAGTAGACCATGGCCGCGAACGTGCCCAGCCCGGCCAGGACTTCCCGCCCGGCGGTGGTTCCGGCTGCCCGCAGGTGAAACAGGCGTTCCAGCAGATTTGTCTTCATTGACACTCCGGCAACCGTGGCGCGTGCCATGGTGGCATGCGACTTGTATTAACTTGTCTTATATTCGTTTCGGTGGACAATCAACAACCGAATGCAGCCTTTTTCCGTAAGGGCTACCCGGCAGGCGGCCACGGGTCACGGGGTACGAAGTCGGTATCGGGCAGGTTGCCGCCATGGGCCGTGATGGACAGCCGCGCAATGCCGGGCCGGGCAAGCAGGGTGCTGTGCTCGCACGCCGTGCCCGCGTCATCACAGGTTATGCGGCGCATGACCATGACCGGGCTGCCGCATGGCAGGTCCAGTTCGGCCGCCAGGGCATGCCGGGCCTCCGTTACGTCCACCGTCAGGTGGGTACGGCCAAGCCGCAGGCCGATATGATCCACCATGAGCCGGGGCGATGAATGGACACGGGCATCATGTTCGGAAATGAACGCCCGGAAGGCGGGCGGATAGTACACTTCCGTCAGCGCGACCGGCACGTGGTCGATCAGGTACCGTCTGCGCAGCAGCAGGGCCTGCCGCCCGTCGGGTTCCAGCGCCGCCATGACCTCCGGCGGTGCGGGTTCCAGTCCGAACGCCAGCAGTTCCGTTTCCACCTTCATGCCGCGCGCCTGCAGGATGTCGCTCAGTCCCATGACCGGGTCAGGCTGCGGGGCTGTCGTGCGTTCTGCCGCCGGGACGACAAACGTGCCCCTGCCCTGCCTGCGGCAGACCAGCCCGGCATTTTCCAGATGCTGGAGTGCATGGCGGATGGTCACGCGGCTGACGCCGTAGATCCGGCACAGCGTCGCTTCAGAAGGCAGCCGGTCGCAATAGCCTTCTTCCCGGCCGATCCGGCTGGTCAGATCCTGGGCGATCTGGTGGTGCAGCGCACGTGATGAATTGGGATCGGATGGGGTCTGCATGAACGGGCGGCGTACCTGTCGGGGAAGGTCTGTTTCAAAAAAGCGTCATGACCGTTAGCACGGCACGGCCGGGTGGCAAACGGAATGCGCGGCGCGTCGGGGCGGATGGCCGCCGGGTGGAATTATGGCCCATCGGCTGATTGCACTGTCTGTTATTTTCCCGTTATGATCCAGACCGTACAATAACCCAAGTCGAGCAGATCGGGGATTCATGCCGGGACGCATTCTTACCGAACATTTCCGTTTCATGGCACGTGGCAGTGGGCGACTGCTCGGTCTTGGCATACTTGCCAGCACGGTCCTGACCGCCCTTCCGGCGGGGCCGGTGCAGGCTGCAGCAGCAGGGCCGCTGGACCAGATCGAGACCGTGGTGGTCATCTTTGCCGAAAACCGCTCGTTCGATAACCTGTATAACGGTTTTCCCGGTGCGGATACGTTCGCGGGCAGGCCCCTTTCCGATTTTGCCCAGCGTGACCGCGACGGCTCGATCATGCGCGAACTTCCCCCCGTCTGGGGCGGCCTGACCGGTCGGGGCGTGCGTAACGCCGTAACGCAGGCCATGAGTGCCCACCTGCCCAACCAGCCGTTCCGCGTGGATGACCCGAAGGGGTTCAACGTACCGCTCAGCACGCTGACCCACGACCTTTGGCATCGTTTTTATGAAAACCAGATGCAGATCAACGGCGGCCGGAACGACATGTTCGTGGCATGGGCGGATTCCGGCGCCATGCCCATGAGCTACTGGGACGGGAGCAGGATGCGGATGTGGGACGTCGCGCGGAAGTATACGATGGCGGACCATTTCTTCATGGGGGCGTTCGGTGGGTCGTTCCTCAACCACCAGTGGCTGGCCTGTGCGTGCGCGCCCTTCTATCCGCAGGCTGACACCAGCCCGGCGCATCCGGTCATCTCGGTGGTCGATCCGTCGGGCAAGGCGCTGGTGGTCGCGTCCAATTCCCCGCATTCGGCGCTGGACGGGGTGCCCAAGTTCGTCCGTGATGGCAACCTGACGCCGGACTTCCACGCCGTCAACACCATGCAGCCTGCCTATCAGCCCAGCGGCAACCCGGCGGCGGCAGGGCAGGATGCACGCTTTGCCGACCCCGGCAGCCCAACAACCCTTCCCCCCCAGACCGAACCCACGATTGGCGACCGGCTGAGCGAGCGCAGCATTACATGGGCGTGGTATTCAGGTGCCTGGCAGGACGTGCTGGACCACGGCAACCATTACCCCGCCCCCGATTTCCAGTACCATCACCAGCCCTACAACTATTACCTGAACTATGCCCCCGACACTGCGGCACGGCAGGCGCACCTGCGTGATGGCGGGCTGGCAGGCGCGCGGTTCATCGACGCGATTGACCACGGCACCCTGCCGCAGGTCGCGTTCTACAAGCCGCAGGGCAACCTGAACGAACATTCCGGTTATGCCGATATCCAGTCCGGGGACCAGCATATCGCCGACCTGATCGACCATCTGGAGAAAAGTCCCCAGTGGCCGCACATGCTGGTAATCGTGACCTATGACGAAAACGGCGGCCTGTGGGACCACGTCGCCCCGCCAAAGGGCGACAGGTGGGGGCCGGGATCACGTATTCCCGCCATCATCGTCTCCCCCTATGCGCGGCGTGGATACGTAGACCATACGGTGCAGGACACGACTTCGATCCTGAAATTCCTGACCGAACGCTTTCACCTGCGCCCGCTGGACGGGCTGACGGTACGTGACCGTGCCATACAGGCGGCGACCGGTCATCCGCTGGGTGACCTGACGACTGCCCTCGACCTGCATTCCACCGGGAAATAACCCCTCATGCCGTACCGTGCCCTGACCGCCCTTCGTGGCCTGCATCCGACGTTGGCCGCGCTTGTCCCGGCCCTGTGCCTTATGGCCGGATGCGCGCATACGCCGCCGTCCACCCATACGGACGCGCTGTCGATACCCGTGACCCGGCATGGTGATTTCGGGCATTATACGCTGGCGCTGACATGGCAGCCCGGCTTCTGCACGGATCAGCACGGGCCAAGCTGCCAGCCCGACCAGCCGCATGCGCCGCTGATCGGGCTGCATGGGCTATGGGCCTCGCGCCCGTCCGACCTGATGCGTGAGGGCCTGCCCGTGACCCAGTGGTGGATCAAGGGATGTGACATTTACCAGCATGACGATACGCCACCGCAGTTGTCCCCCGCGCTGTCGAAGCGGCTGTCGGGTACGGTGGCCCATACCCGTTCCAGCCTTGTCACCCATGAATACACCAAGCATGTGCAATGCTTCGGCATGAATGCCGAACGGTTCTTTACCGTGGCCAGCACGTTGCGCGACCGTTTTGCCGCAGGTCCCGTGGGGCGTGAGCTGGACCATGATGCCGGTCGCGATATCAGCAAGGCCGACGTGATCGGATTGTTCGAAAGGACATACGGCACCCTGCCCGAGCGAGGACTGCAGTTCCGCTGCAACACGGACGCACAGGGCCAGCCGATCCTGGCGCAGTTGTGGTTCACGCTTGACCCCAGGGGGCTCGGACGCTTTCCCGCCGCTTCGGGCTTCCTGCCATCACCGGATGTGCAGGACAACTGCC
Source organism: Komagataeibacter oboediens (assembly GCF_018491655.1). Lineage (NCBI taxonomy): Bacteria > Pseudomonadati > Pseudomonadota > Alphaproteobacteria > Acetobacterales > Acetobacteraceae > Komagataeibacter > Komagataeibacter oboediens. The sequence goes on from NZ_JABLUU010000014.1 coordinate 20,158, forward strand.
CCGCCCGTTTCCATGTTCCCACGTGGCCGGTCACGGCGCAGGCCGGGTAATATCGGCCTGCTGGTGGGGGCATGACATGTACCGTAGCCTGGCTGTCAGGCAAGGCGATGGAGCGGGATTTTCAGACTGAAACGTTCCGCGCGACAGGGTGCTGCGGTGCCCTGCCCCGGCGGATGACGGGTGGTGGTTTCACGTCAGCGCGGCGGGGCGGAAGGGCATGTCCTGTTCATGCGGCGCCGCCGCGCCGGGATGCGGTACGGATACAGCCATAGCAGAAGGAAGAAAGTTCATGCCACGCATCTCCCGCCGGTCTTTCCTTAAGGGAGGCGCCGGTTCCGCGATGTCCGCCATGCTGATGTCTTCCATCAACCGTGCGCTGGCCATTCCCGCCAGCCGCCGGACCGGGACAATCGAAGATGTCGAGCATGTTGTCGTCTTCATGCAGGAAAACCGGTCGTTTGACCATTACTATGGCCACCTGAATGGCGTGCGTGGCATCAATGACCGGCATCCCGTGCTGCGGCCCGATGGCAGGCCCGTCTGGTTCCAGCCCCGGCTGAAGGCGGGGCATGGGGATATCCTGCCGTTCCATCTGGATACGCGTTCGACCAGTGCGCAGTGCGTGGTGGACCTGGACCATAGCTGGAAGCCGACCCATGCGGCCATCAACGCGGGGCGCAATGACCGCTGGCCGCCGAACAAGACCGACATGACCATGGGCTATTACACGCGGGATGACATTCCATTCCATTATGCGCTGGCCGATGCCTTTACGGTATGTGATCATTATTTCTGCTCCACCCCCACCCAGACCCATCCCAACCGTTTTTACCTGATGACCGGCATGGTCGATGCCGAGGGGACGGGCGGTGGCCCGATCCTTGACAACATCGACTGGGTGGACCGGGCGGCATATGGTCACGTGCCGCCGCCTTTTACATGGACAACCTACCCCGAACGGCTGGAAAAGGCCGGCGTGTCATGGCAGGTTTACCAGCAGGGGCTGGAAGGGCGTGATCTGGAAAACGGGAATTTCGGGACCAATATCCTGATGAATTTCCGCAATTTCGTTCATGCGCCCGAAGGGTCGTCCCTGCATGCACGTGCGATGACGCGCCGTACGCTGGATGACCTGCGCGCGGATGTGCTGGCGCACCGGCTGCCACAGGTATCGTGGCTGCTGCCGCCTGCGGCCTATTCCGAACATCCGCGCTGGACGCCGGATTATGGCGCGGCCTACATCGCCCGCATTCTTGATGCCCTGACGGCGGACCCGGACGTATGGTCAAAGACCGTCCTGTTGCTGATGTATGACGAAAATGATGGTTATTTCGATCACATGCCCCCGCCGCAGCCGCCTACCCCGGTACTGCCGGGACGCAGCACGGTCAGCACCCGGGGTGAAATCCACAACCGGCTCATGGATTTCTCACCTCAGGCCTATACGGTTGATAACCTGCCCTACGGTCTTGGGCCGCGTGTGCCGATGCTGGCGATTTCACCATGGAGCACGGGCGGATTTGTCTGTTCGGATGTATTCGACCACACATCGGTCATCCGTTTTATCGCCGCCCGTTTCGGGGTGGATGAGCCAAACATCACGCCGTGGCGGCGCTCCGTCTGTGGCGACCTGACCACGGCATTTGATTTCTCGGCCCCGGGACAGACGCGCCTGGGCGGACTGCCTGACACGCGCGACTACCGTGAGAAGGTGGAACAGGCCCGCCACCGTGTCGATCCGGCCCCTCCGGCCCGCAGCGCGGCCGGGGATATGGGTATACAGGAAAGTGGCACCCGTCCGCTGCGCCCCACGTCTTACGATCTGGCGGTAAACGAAACCATGGGCACGGACGCAGGCGCACTGGCGCTGGAATTTTCCAGCCACGGTGCGCTGGGTGCGTGTTTCTATGTCTATCATGAACATACTGACGATGTGCCGCGCCGCCATACGGTGGGTGCGGGCGACAGCCTGACCGACACGCTGGCGCTGTCGACGCATGGCGTGGATGTCTGGAGCGTGACCGGCCCCAACGGGTTCCTGCGCCGTTTTCACCGTGCCGGTCCATCCTCCATCAGGGTTGCGGCCCGTCATGTGGGGGATAGCCAGTCACTTGTGCTGGAACTGACCAATCACAGCGACCATGCGCGGCATGTGCGGATCCATGATAATGCCTACCATCAGCATGCCATTCACCTGACCGTACCCGCCGGTGCAACGATCCGGCATGAAATGGGGCTTGCGGCCAGCAGTGGCTGGTATGATTTCGGCGTGTCTGTCCGCCACGAACGCCATACGCTGACACAACTGGCCGGACTGGTCCCGACGGGGGCGTCCGGCATTACCGATCCGGCCGCCACGTCGCCTGTACTGCGCCCCCTGAAAGCATGAAAGACTGTTTTGTCTGAAAAACCCGGCTTACAAAACATTCTGTAAACAGATTGAACGTTTTTGGTGAAGCTTTTTTCAAAAAGCTTTGGATGTCGCCTTTTTGAAAAAAGGCGACATCCAAAGACTTCTATTTTGTTAACCGGTAAGACGGCGTGGCTGGCGATGTCTTACAATATATGACGGAGTTATAAGTGTCCGGGTGCCATCTTTTCATGAGATGTCACCTTTTTTAAAGAAGGCACATTACCCGGAACTTTTTATTCCGGGCGTGTCAGGCGCGCATTGGGCAGGCGTGCGCGGGTTTCTTCCAGTGTTTCACAGGGGGGCTCATTTGGGGGCGTGCCGGTGGTGACCAGCGGATAGATATGTCGCCGCGTCATGTCACGTTTCAGGGTCGCGAAGGAAAAACGTTGGTCCGTGCGGATACACAGCGCCTTGGCCTGCCCGTCAATACCCACCTTTTCACAGCCGGGCTGATGCAGGCGGCGGATGATCTTGCGATCGCCATAAAGGACATGCCCGCCCCGCATGACCATGTCGATGGTACCGGGTGTGGACTGGACCGCCGCGTCGTACGGTGTCTGGCCCTGCGGACGGAACAGGACAAGATCTGCCACGTGGCCCGGCGCGATCGCGCCCATTACGCTGTCGCCATGTACGGCTGCGGCCCCGCCCTGCGTCGCCATGCGCCACAGGTCGCGTGATGACAGAGCGCTGGCAAGGTGGTCGTGGCTGTAATGCACGGCGCAGGCGAATTCCCGGCTCATGTTCATGGACCCCGAGGGTAGCCAGTCCGTGCCAAGGGCAATGGTTACGCCACGGGCGCGGGCGGCGGGAATGTCCACGGTCCGCCCGTACAGCGCAAGATTGCTGCGTGGTGACCAGACAAGGCTGATCCCCCGGTTGTGCAGCAGGTCAAAATCATTCGCGCCCAGCCCCACCCCATGCAGGATGGTCATGCCCGGCTGCATCATGTCCTGACTGATGCCGCCACCGCCCTGCTGTGGCGTGCGATCATAGGTATTGGAACTGAGGCAGCGGAATTCATTACGGGCCGCCCCGTTCGTGCCTTCCGCCACATGGGCAAGGAAGGCGGGCGTGGCCGCGACATCGGCGGGGGTGGATGGGTGGTTCCCGTAATTGCAGTCATGCGTGCGCATGATCCCCGGTCCGTCATCAAGCGGAAAGACCTGATAGGTTACGGCGTGCTGTGGCAGCCCTTCCAGGCCCGTGGCGAAATCCATGTTCCGCACAAGGCCAGGCGCCATGTTGCCCCCGACCATGGCCGTGATGCCACTGATCAGGAAACGCAGTTCGCCCCATGCGATCAGTTCCGGACTGGTGTCGGGATCGGCACCTTTCAGTTCGGTATGACCGTCCAGGCCCTTGCGCCATTCATGCCGGTGTTCAAACCGTTCCCCCGTATCGGGTAGCGGCGCATCACCTGTAAAGTCGATATGGTCATGCGGGTTGATGAAACCGGGTGAAAGGCTGTCCTGCGGGCAACTGATGATGGTCGGATGTGGCGCGGTCGGCTGGCATGTGGCACCGGCACACCGGATGATGCCGTGGGCGTCGATGATGACCCGCCCCGGCTTTGGGTCGGGCGTGTCGTTAAGGAGAATGGCGTCGATCACCGTTTCCCCCGCACCCGCCCGGACAGTGCAGCGCGCCCCCGTCGCCGCATGGGCGGCAGCGCCCCATGTCAGCATGGCGAGGGCGGCAAGAAGGGTCCGGGTTCCACAGGCCTGCCGGAGGAATGCGGATGTCCGGCTGCGGGCACGTGCCGTCACGCGGACATCGGACACGATAAAGGGTTCAGCATTCATGAACGGCGGGGACTTTCCTGTCTGGGTATGATGGACCCGCGTCACATGCCCGCCATCGGGTGTCCGGCGCGGGTGACGCGCGATCACGGGAAAAGGCTGTTGGGAATGGCGGGGTGGCGGCCCCAGAACCCGCAATGGTGACGGGTCGCCACGTCGTGCTCGACCCGGATCCCCCCATCGGCCGGCGGCGCCAGCACCGTGACATCGGGGGCCTGCGGGGTCCATGCCGGCCATGGCGCGGTCGTGCCCGACCGTCCAAATGTGGCCCACATATCCATCATCTGTGCGGACAGCGCCTGCTGCACTGGGGATAGCGGACCCGCGACGGATTTGTAACCGAACAGGTACAGCAGTTCCGCCGTATGGGACGCGCCACGGTCAAATCCCGGCGCATCCGGCAGTTTCATGGCCAGCGAGCGGAAGGGCGGCGCGGTGCGGTCGGCAAATTCATAGACGGCAACATGCGTCGGGCCATTCAGCACCGCCGCGGCCCGTAGCGCGGGACAGATCAGCATCTGGTCCGTGCGCAGGGCGGAAAGGGTATAGACCGGGTCCTGTCCCGGGGTAAGGGGATATTCCTTTTGCAGGTCGGCTGCGAACCCACTGTAATCCTGCTTCAGCAGCGCGTGGTACCGGTCGGTTGACAGCGGATAATAGCCGGCAAGGAACGTCCGCAATTCGTCGCGGTTGAAGCCGATCAGGACGGGAACCGAACCCACGGCGCCCGCCCGGATTGCCGCGTCCACTGGCTTGGGCTGCAGTGTGCTGCCGGACGGCGTGACCGGAAACAGGGGGCGGGAGACGGATGTCCCGTCCTTCAGCCGGACGGTTGGCTGCTGCCATACCGTATTCCATGCCGCCAGCAGGGCCGGAACCGGCAGGCGTTTCATGCAGGACAGCGGGTCAGGCCCCGTGCAGCCTGCCGCCTGTGCCGTTGCCGTGCCGATCGCCTCCATCACCGCGCGCGTGGGGCGGCCGGGGCAGAAGCCGCTCTGCATGATTGCCTGCGTGACAAGCCCGTGGGCCGCAGGTGCCGTCAGCACGTCACATATGTTCGCAGCCCCGGCTGACTCGCCCACCACGCTCATGCCCGTGGCATTGCCACCAAATGCCGCGATATTGTCGTGGGTCCACTTCAGCGCCGATATGATATCGCTGAGCGCCAGGTCCCCCTGCGGCTGCCCCCGTTCCCCCCCAAGGGCCAGGAAACCGAAAACCCCCAGCCGGTAGGTGGGAATGACCACGATGGAATGGGTGCGCGTGGCGAATTCCGTCCCGTCATAACTGGCGGGCGTGCCGGTCTGGTTGCCACCACCATGAATGAAGACGGTTACCGGCAGGCTGGCATGCGCATCCACGCCCGCCGGGCGATAGATGTTGAGGTACAGGCAGTCCTCATTCACCGTCTCGCCCACATCGGCGCTGATCGGGGCGGCGCAGCCCATGCGTGCGGTCGTGGCCCGGACGGGAGCGGGATAGGACGCAAGGGGCGTGGATGGCTGCCACCTGCCCTGCCCCATGGGCGGGGCGGCGAACGGAACGCCAAGGAAAATATCCGCATTCCCCTGCGTCATGCCCGAAATCACGCCAACAGGTGCCGTGACCGACGGGGTGGCGGCCTGCGCCGCCGATGCTGCCAGCATGCCGGTGGCGGCGGCAAAAACAGCCGTAAGAAGCCCGCGTGCTAACGTCCGTTCCTGCATGTCACCACCTGATTGTCGTTCATTTCATTTCCTTATCATTACAAAAAGGACGTGCCAAGCGGGTTGGGGTGTCACATGGCGTCAGGGCAGCCTGCCCGTGTCGCCATGCGGCAGATCCATGTAATGTGGATGAAAGATGCCTGTGTGCCCGGGTCAGTCGCGCTTTGGCATGGCGTAGGTCTTGCCCGCTTCAAGCTGGGTTACGTATGGCCCGGTCCAGTCATGCATGAAAATGGCGTTCAGGTCCCGGGCGGGTGACGCGCCATGCACGAAAATGGATGCGTTGACCGTTGTCGTGAAGTAGCTGGGTTCCCAGTTGCCGGTCCCGATATAGACCGCATTGTCATCCGCAACCGCGTATTTGCAGTGTTCAACCCGCGCGAACGGTATCTTCTCTCCCGGCATGTCGGGAACCGTGCTGAATTTGACGGTGACATGCGGCAGGACGGACAATGACTTGAGATAGGACTGCATCGGTTCGGACAGTGACCAGTTGGACACGATGATCTGGGTTTCCACCCCCCGCGCGGCTGCATCACGCAGGGCCGTATCCAGTACCGGCCAGTAGCCACGCGCGCCGTAATGGTTGAATGCGCTCATGGTCAGGACCTGGAGGCGCAGGGTCTTGCGCGCGCCGTGGATCATGTCCACCAGCGCCTTTTCCTCGGTCGTCAGGGAGGACGGCATCATGACCGCCGGGCTGAAGGCGGGAAAGGCAATCAGCGGCTGTGTCCCGTCGGACAGGATAACCGGGTTGGCCTGCGTCACGGGCGCGAAATCCGGTGTCGCCGCGAATTTGGCATAGGCATTGGATAGCGGCGCGCCCTGCGCCAGCATCCACAGCATGTTGAAGTCCGATTCAAAATCGCGTGCTATCGGCGCATTGTCGATCCGTGCGCCAATTTCATGAATGTGTTCAAGCGCGCGCCAGTCCCAGTTCTGGCTGCCCACGAATACGCTGTTATTGTCAACAACCATGTATTTGGCATGCAGGATGCCACCCGTCAGCATATGGCCGGGCAGGATGGCGGTCGAGATATTGGGAATGGTCTTCAGTTTTTCCAGAACGCTTCCCGTTTCCTTCAGGAAGGACTGCTCCACCACGATACGCACCTGCACGCCCGCCCTGGCGCGTTCCGTCAGGGCGTCGAGGATGTCGGACATGCTGTGGCCGGGTTTGTCTGTAATATAGAAAACCGCCGCGTCAATGGAATGCTGGGCGTGGTGGATCATGTCCAGCCAGACATCCTTGGTGCGGGCGATGCCGGGCTGGCCGTACAGGGAATTTTCCGGCACGCTTTCCACGATCTGGAAATTCCGCTGCGTGCTGTCATCCGCACGGGCCACGTTGCCGTTTGCGACAAGGCCGGCCATGACCATGGCGCAGCCCGCCAGCCAGCGCAGGCGGCCATGTCGGGATGTATTGCGCGAAAGAATGCTGTCTGAAAAAAGGATCACGGCGTATCGCCCTTCTTTGAAATGAACATGAAAACCGCTCTGTTTCCCGCAGGGATTGCAGGAAAATACGGTTTATGCCGCCGGGCCGCCCATGCGCCGCACACGGCATGCAGGCCATCCCGTTACCGTGGGGCCCTAACGCTTGCATCCGCCAGATCCCGGTTCAGGACGAATGCCAGCCGGACGCCGGCTTTTTCCAGTTGCTCCGTCACGACCGTGCGTGCCGTTGCGTCGTACCCCGCAGGCAGCGACAGGGGCGCGCTGTTGGCGTCACACCCGGCCGGGGAATTGAAATCATATACGTATGTCTTTGCCAGGCCGAAGCTTTCCATGGCCCACTGCGTGGGGGTGCCGGCCTGCCATGCATCTTTCTGCGTGACGGAAATCTGGTCGAACAGCCGATCGGCCAGATGCCGGGCGTCCGGGTCTATTTCCGTGACCACCGCCGTGTCCCAGTAGCTGTGCAGATTGGTCGTGCGCGGGCCGCCCAGGCTGATCCGCACGCAGTTGCCGCCCCGGTCGTCATGGTCCGCCGCGTGCAGGGGCTGATGCATGTCCCCCACGAAATGAATGACATATTTCAGCGCCAGCACGCGGTCCGTGTCTGTGGAAGCTGGGTTGGACAGGATATGCTCAAAGCGTTCAAGCTGGCTTGTGACGCAGGCCTGTCCCCCGCCCTGCGCCGGGGTCTGGCAGGCGGCGGCCATGTCGGGGTGGTTGATCTCAAGGTCGATGAAATGCCATGGCCCTGTTTCCGGGTGTCCTGCGGCACGCCATTTATCGGCCCATGTTGCGCGTGACATAAGGTCCGGCGCGGTCAGCGTGTCGTGATCCGTGGCGAGAATGGCATCAACCTTCGCACGGGTATCCGGCGTCATGTATTTCCATGCAAGTGCCGCAATGGCTTCGTGGCCTTCCATACCCCATGCATGCGCCCGGTCGGGACACATGGACAGGCCGAGGAGTGCGGCGCCAATGCACCAGACCGGCGTGCGCCTGTTGGCGCGCGTATCGGAAGACCTGCTGCTCATCGTGACGTTGCCTCCTCATCGGTGTGCCTGCCGGATGGAATGTCCCGGTCATCCGGCAGGTCCTGTTAAACCACTGCCGCCAGCACTTATGTGTATTTATTAAGAAGATTTGTCATGAGGGAACATTGTCGCGGTATTTTTTCCAGTTCGACAGGATTTCCTCGATCACCGGCTCCCCTGCCCGTTCATTATTGTCAAACGCCAGTGACTGCCCCGGTCCTTCATCCCCCATCGACTGCGTCACGGGCACGCCCGGCGGCGGGACCGAGAAATTGCTGCCTGAACGCAGCACCATGATCCGGTCGGGATCGACAAAGCCCAGCGTGGCCAGCGTGCGCATTTCACGCTGGTAGGTCTGGCTTTCCTCATTCGTCATGACGAATTTGCCCTGCCCGTGTGTCCACAGCCTGACCCAGTCCTGTGCCCAGCGGTTGCGCGGCGCGCCATGCCAGTAGCGTTCCGCGCCCAGTGTCTCGCCCATCAGGACAAAGGGTGGCTTGCGGGCCTGATCGAAGCCCGTCCATGCCTTGCGCCGCAGGGCAATGGCCGGGTCATCGGCCAGGTTGACCCGCTGGCTAAGTGCGAATGCCCAGCGCGCCAGCCCCTGGTTAAGCGGATACGCCCGTGTCAGTTCCGCCACATCCGTCACCGATCCATAATGGTTCGGCGCTTCGGGCAGGGTGTTGGGGCGCGATGCGCCGATGGCGTACAGCCCGTAAGGCCAGTCCTTGGGAATGGTGCGGTCATCAATTTCACGCAGGGCATCACCATCCACGACCCAGCGCGCCCATGCAACGCTCCCGACCGAGGCCGCATTGGGGTCAACACCCGAAATGCCCGTAAACAGCCAGTAGGTGTGATGGAAGTCGAAACGCGGATCAAGGACGAACGCCGCAAGGTCCGTTACGCCGTGCCGCAGCACCAGGCCATACAGCCCTGCCCTGTTGCGGCGGACCACGTCGGGCACACCGCGGACGGGCACTTTTTCATCCAGATGTTCGCGTTCAACCCAGTTCTGGTACTCACCGGGTTCATCGCCGCTATCCGCGCCATTTTCCCAGTTAGTTACGACAACAAACCTGACTTCCTGCGCAGGTGTCGCGCCATGCGCGGCCATGGGCAGACAGGCCGCGCCCGCAAGCATGACAGATGTAAAAATACCGGCAGGAAACCTGCTTCGCCTCTGGTCAGCCATCAAATACTTTCGCTTTCGTTTCCAGACCACACCCACCATGAAATCCGGATGCATCCGAAAGCGGCACAACGGCGCTGCCGCCCCTGATCGTTCCCGGTTGCCCATGGACCATGCCACGCGTCCGGCATGGCCGGATCATCACATCAGGTGAAGGGACCGGTAAACGTTACAGATGCGGCAAGATTGCGCCAGACACAAAGACGGCCACACGCTGTTGCATTTTAATTGACACCTGCCCGTATCGGCCTGCCGGGGCTGGAGGCAGTATTTCCCCTGCCCTGCATGGCTGTCCGGAGCCGTGCACGTCGCCTTTTGGAAAACGGCACCCGGAAGCATACAGCTTTTTTATTGAGGACTGTCTGGAAAGCCGCCTTGCGAAACGTCCGGTAAATCTGCGGAAAGCTTCGGGAGACGTCGCCTTTTTGGGAAAAGGCGACACCCGCAAACTTTTATCTGTTTTTTATCAATCAGCTGATTTCAGGCAGCGTCTTATTTATGGCGACCGGCATGGTGCGGCAGCGATGCCGCCACGCGCCGGTCGGCCTGCGCTTCCACCGCGCTGATGTCCTGCGTCAGCACCCTGCCGTGGTCCACCACCAGCCTGCCGCCAACATAGACCTGTTCCAGATCCCGCTCGGACGCGGCAAGGACCAGCGTTGCGTACGGATCAAACACATGTGCGAGATGCGTCGGGTCGATCACAAGAAAATCGGCAAGCTTGCCTACTTCAAGGCTGCCCAGGCGGTCGGAAACCTGCAGGACGGACGCGCTGCCAACCGTATGCAGGCGCAGCACGTCATAGGGGCTCATGATGCTGGCGCTCTGGTATTTGTCGCGGATGGCGTACAGCCCCGTGCGCATGTTTTCGAACGGATCGGCCAGATCGGCACTCGCCTCCCCATCTTCGCCCATGCCCACACGGATGCCGTCCTTGAGGTAGGTGGGAATGTCAGCCGTGCCCGAGGCCAGCCGCCCGTTGGACAGGGGGTTCCATGACATGGCGGCCCCTGCATGGCCTGTCTGCGACAGGATTTCGGGCGTGGTATGGATGAAGTGCCCGAAGATCAGGTTCGGCCCCATCATCCCGCTCTGCGCGAAATAGGGAAAGACCGCCTGTTCGGACGCGATGGTATCGGGCGGTTCAAGGTAATGGGTCTGGTTGCTGACCCCGAATTCCTTCATCAGGGCCGCTTCCAGCATTGCTTCCGACTGGGCATGGGCCGGACTGTCCTGAAAGGCGACGGTACCATTCAGCATGACGGACAGGAATGTGGTGCTGGCAGGCTGCGCCCTTGACCAGTCAATGAAGCCGCGCAGGTGCTGGCGCGCGCCATCCAGCGAATGGTCGGCGGCGTCCGCCGTGGGGTTGATGCCGTGTACGAAGCGCAGGCCGGAATCCATTTCCGCGCGGAACTGCTGGTGGTCCACGTTGTCACGTTCGGTTTTCGGCTGGCCCCAGTGATTGCCGTAATTGAAATTATAGGCTGCCGTCACGCCATGCTGCAGGTGGTCAAGCGCGCCATCCAGCGTAAACCAGTAAAAATCCTCGGCCTGCGCGCGGCTGGCAGCCTTGTCATACAACGCGTCAATCCATCCCGGCAGCGTCTTGTCCTGCGCCAGACCACGATAGGCGGCCTGCCACAGGTGGCTGTGGGCGGAAATGAAGCCCGGCATGATCCAGTGGCCATGCGCGTCAAGCGTGGTCGTGGCATGGATGCCCGCGCCGGGTGTGCCGGGCGCAACGGACAGGATCGTGCCATTGGCGTCGATCAGCATGTATCCGGTAAAGGGCTTCTTATATTTATCCGACATGGAAAATATATAAGCGTTCTTTACAAGAAACGATGGCTGGCTGTCCGCAGCACCCGCATGGGCAAATGGCAGCAGGCACAGCATCGTGGCTGCCAGCAGGGTTCTTTTTCCGATTGGCTTCATGATGGTCTATCCATTTTTCAGAACTGGTAGCAAAAGAAAAAGGGGTGTGGCCGGACGCTTGCGCGACCTGTCACAGTTCGGCGTATGAGGGCGCGCGTGCATCGATCGCCCTTCCGTGGCGTATGACGGCCCGTGGCGCCGTGGGCCGGGTGACAAGCTGGTTCATGTCCCGGGCCGCGAAAATTACCAGGTCGGCGGGGCTGCCGGCCCGCAGCGTCGTGTCCAGCCCCATCCATCGCGCAGGGGTGACGGACACGGACTGCCACCACCCGCCGAACGGATGGTCAAGATGCGCAATACGCACGGCCTGCGAAAATACCTCCGCCATGTCAAGGTCGCCATAGGCATAGAACGGGTCGCGCGTGTTGTCGCTGGCGAACATGACCGGCACGCCCGCCGCGTGCAGTTCGTGCACCATTGTCACGCCGCGCCACAGCGGGGTGCGGCCGGGCGTGCGGTCCTGCAGGTACATGTTGCACATGGGCAGGCTGACGATGCCAATGCCCGCATCGGCCACGCTTTTCACGATCTCGGCCTGATGCGGCGCATCCTGCACCGACAGGCTGCAGCAGTGCCCGCACAGCACCGGCAGCCTGAAGCGCCGTCGCATGACCGTCTCGGCCACGGTCTGCAGGGCGGTGCCGCCGCGCACGTTGTTTTCGTCCACATGCAGGTCCAGCCCGCAGCCAAAGCGTTCCGCCAGTGCGAACAGGCGCTCCAGATGTTCCGGCGTGGCGTTGTCGTGCATGAGCACCGCGCCAAGACACGCGCCCGGCGTGCTGGCAACATCGCGCGCGATGCGTTCGCCGTCTTCCCCTGCGTAGGACTGCGGCATGACGAGGGAGACGGCCTGCAGCGCGATCCGGCCCGCCCACTGCGCCTGCATGTCCCGGACCAGTGGCCACACCCGCTGCCCGTGCGTACCCATGGTGTCCAGATGGGTACGCACCGCCTGCGTGCCATGCGCGTATGCGCAGCGCAGCGCGAATGTCATGCGGCGGCGTACGTCTTCCGTGCTCCAGTAAGCTTCGCGGTCCTGATTGACGGCCTGCAGCGCCCCCATGAAGGTCCCGTCGGGGTTGGGGGTCCGGTCCCATATGAACCCCTTGTCCAGATGGGTGTGGATATCCGCCATGGCGGGCCAGACCATGGCGCCATCCAGCGCCACCACCGGCAGGGCCGTATCGGGCGCGCGTTCGGATATGGCGGCGATCCGCCCGCCTTCGATGACCAGATTGCGGCGCAGCAGGCTGCCATCGGCTGCGGGCAGTGTGGCATCGGCCAGTACGTAGGCGTCATTATCGGGGAAAAGTGCAAGATCCATCATTATGTCCCGGGTCCATGCCGCCTGCCTGCCATGCCCCTGCGCGCGGCCTGTCCAGAACGGAATCGTATCATTAATCCCGCATCCGGCCGCGATTGCAATGGAACAGCATGATGCCAGTTAAGCAACACGACATGTTAAAAATACCGCTTTATCAATACGATTCTATAATGTTACGCTGCCGTTGTAAATTCAGCCGTCCGGGTTAATGGGGAAGACGATGCACCATCAGGGCATAGGCAGACGTAGCATGCTGGCGGCCGGCGGCGCCATGATGGCCACCATGTTCATGCGCCCGCGCCCCGCAGCGGCGGACCAGCCGACGCTGCGGCTGCTGACAAACTGGTATGCCCAGGCAGAACACGGTGGTTTTTACCAGGCCCGGGCCGACGGCCTGTATGCGCAGGCCGGGGTTCCCGTCTCCATCAGAATGGGCGGGCCGCAGGTCAACAACATGCAGCTGCTGCTTGGCGGTCAGGCCGACATCATGATCGGCAGCATGGAACTTGCGCTGCTTGCCGCGGCAAAGGACCTGCCGGTTGTGGCCATAGGCACGTCGTTCCAGAAATCCGTGACCGGCCTTATGGTGCACAAGGACATTACCGCGCTTGACCAGCTGAAGGGGCACCCCATCCTGATCAATACCGAGGGGCGGGCCACCTTCTGGCCGTGGCTGCGCGCGCGATTTGGTTTTTCGGACGCGCAGGCCGGTGTCTATACTTACAACATCCAGCCATTCGTCATGAACCCGCGTCTGGCGATCCAGACCTTCGTAACCTCCGAACCCTTTGCCGCGACACAGAAGAACATCCCCTTCAATTACCTGCTTCTGTCTGATTCCGGCTATCGCACATACGGGAACGTGCTTCTGGCCACGCGTGATGTCATTGCCCGGCGCGGGGACGACGTGACCCGCTTCCTGCGCGCCAGTGCGGTGGGGTGGAACACGTACCTGTACGGCGATGCGACGGCGGGGGACAGGGATATCGTCGTTGACAATCCGTCCATGTCGGCGGCCCAGCTTGCCTATTCGCGCGATGCGCTGCGCCGGATCAGTGCGCTGGGGGAAAAAGGAAGCGTGATCGGCATGATGGATGATGCCCAGTGGGCGGCGCTGCATGACCTTGTCACGGCTGATGGCCAGTTTCCCGACACACCGGCGTGGCGCAGGGCCTATACGACCGAATTCGTGTCGCATCTGAGCACGACCGTAGCATGAGCCCGGTCGTTGGCCTGTGGGGGGTCGAAAAGGTCTTTGGCAGTGGCGTCCGCGCGCTTGCCCCGGTTGACCTGGAAATCCAGCCCGGTGAATTCATAAGCCTGATCGGCCCGTCCGGCTGTGGCAAGAGCACGCTGCTCAAGGTCATTGCCTCCATCCACCCGCCCACGGCCGGGCTGGTGCGGTGGTGGGGACGCGATTTCACGCATGTGGGGTCCGAAGGGCACAGGATGGCCTTCGTATTCCAGGACCCGACACTCATGCCATGGGCGCGGGTGGAAGATAACGTGCGCCTCCCGCTGGACCTGGAACGCGTGCCCGTCTCCACCGCTGCGCCGCAGGTCCGTGCCGCGCTGGAACAGGTCGGGCTGGGCCATGTGCTGCGGCATTACCCTGCGCAGCTGTCGGGCGGCATGAAAATGCGCACCTCCATCGCGCGCGCACTGGTGACGCGGCCCGACCTGCTGCTGATGGATGAGCCGTTCGGCGCGCTGGACGAATTCACCCGCGACCGGCTGGATGGGGAAATGGCGCGCCTGTGCTACGAAAACGGGCTGACCACGGTTTTTGTCACGCATTCGCTGTACGAGGCGGTTTTCCTGTCGTCGCGTGTCATTGTCATGGCGGCCAATCCGGGGCGGATATTTGGTGAATACCATATCGACCCCGCCATCCGCCGTGACGACGCATTCCGGCTGAGCGACGGGTTCGCCCATATGTGCCGCGACCTGAGCCAGATGCTGACGGAGGCAACCCATGCAACCTTTGCCGGCGCGGAGGGCGTAAATCCATGAACGCGCGCAATGCGGCACGGCTGGGCCTGCTCGCACCGGTGCTGGTGGGGCTGTGCACGCTGGGGATATGGCAGGCGGCCTGCCGGCTGTTTGCCGTTCCCACGTACCTGTTCCCGGCGCCGTCCGATATCGTGGCCTCGCTGTATGCCAACGGGCCCATGCTGCTTCATGCGCTGGGCAGCACGCTGTATGTCACCCTTGTGTCGCTGCTGGTTTCGGTCCTGCTGGGCACGGCCATCGCGGTCGTGCTGGTGCAGCACAGGCTGCTGCAGGCCAGTTTCATGCCGTATGTCATCATCCTGCAGGTCACCCCCATCGCGGCGGTGGCGCCGCTGATCATCGTGCTGGTCAAGACAACGTCCATGGCGCTGGTGCTGTGCGCCACGCTGATTGCCATTTTTCCCGTCATTTCCAACACGCTGATCGGCCTTGGCTCCGTTGATCCGGGGCTGGAGGCCTATTTCCGCATGCACAAGGCCACGCGCATGCAGATGCTGCTGCGGCTGCGCATTCCCAGTGCGCTGCCCATGTTCATGGCCGGTGTCAGGATCGCCAGTGGGCTGGCCCTTGTCGGCGCGGTCGTGGCGGAATTCGTGGCCGGTACGGGGGGCAACAGCGCGGGACTGGCCTATGAAATCCTGCAATCAGGCTTCCAGATGGACATACCGCGCATGTTCGCCGCCCTTTTCCTCATCACTGTCACGGGGCTGGTTCTGCATGGTGGCATGACCACCATCGAACGCCTGCTGCTCGGGCGCTGGATGCGCCCGGTCACATGACGCCTGCTCCCCTTTTTTTCGGAATCTGACCTGATATGACCAATACCCTTCCCCGTCGCTACTGGCAGGACATGATCTCGCGTGAGTTCCGTGAGCTGCCGGACAATACGGTCGCGGTGCTGCCCGTGGGCGCGATTGAACAGCACGGGCCGCACCTGCCTGTCAGCGTGGACAGCTGCATCAATGCGGGGCTGCTGGAACGTGCGCTAGAACGCGCGCCCGTCGACCTGCCGATCACGGCGCTGCCGCTGCAGGCCGTGGGCAAGAGTGACGAACACATTGCCTACCCCGGCACGCTGACGCTGTCGGCTGATACGCTGCTACATGTGCTGCTGGACCTTGGGGCGAGCGTCGCGCGCGCGGGTGTGCGCAGGCTGGTGCTGCTCAATTCCCATGGGGGACAGCCGCAGATACTCGACATCGTGGCGCGTGAACTGCGGCGGACCCACAACCTGTTTGTGGTGTGCGTGGCATGGGGGCGTTTCGGCTGCCCCGAGGGGCTGTTCACCCCGCAGGAACTGAAATACGGCATTCATGGCGGCGATGTCGAAACGTCGCTCATGTGCTACCTGCGCCCCGACCTGGTACGGATGGAGCGGGCGGAAAACTTCGTGTCATGGCCCGAAGAAATGGCCAGGGAATACAAGTGGCTGCAGGCCGAAGGCCGCGTGGGGTTCGGCTGGCATGCCCATGACCTTCACCCCGCGGGTGCATGTGGCGATGCATCGGGGGCGACTGCGGAAAAAGGCAGGCTGGTTGCGGACAAGTACATCGAGGGCTTTCTGGAACTGATGGCGGAAGTCGCCCGCTACCCGCTGGAGCGCATACGCCCGGTCACGCCGGACCTGGGGCGCTAGGCCGATCGGGGATAGGAGAGACGCATATGACCCTGGATACGTTCCTCAACGACCTGCCGCATGTCGCGGCCCAGACCGAGCCTGCCATCGTCAAGCGCAAAAGCCGGGATTTCTACTGGTACAGCCCGGCACTGAAGGCGCGGTTGCACGGGCTGGCGGCGCAGGCGGTGGTCATGCCCCGCACGACGGATGACGTGCTGGACATAGCCCGGGCGGCGCGGCGGCATAATGTTCCCCTGACCGTGCGCGGCGGGGGCACGGGCAATTATGGTCAGGCCGTACCGCTGCAGCAGGGCGTGATCGTGGACATGACCGAAATGAACCGCGTGCTGAAGGTGGAACACGGCGTGGCCCGGGTGCAGGCGGGTGCCAATATCCTTGCCCTTGACCGTGAACTGCGTGGGCAGGGGCTGGAAATCCGCATGTTCCCCTCCACCAAGCGCACGGCGTCGATTGGTGGTTTCTACTGCGGGGGGTCCGGCGGCATCGGTTCGGTCAGATGGGGCGGGCTGAGCAATCCGGGCAACCTGCTGGGTGCGCGGCTTGTCTCCCTCGCAGCCGAACCCGAGGTACAGGACCTGCGCGACAGGGAGGTGTTCTGCCTGCAGCATGCCTATGGCACCACGGGCATCGTGACGGAAGTGGACGTACCGGTCGAGCCGGTGATCGCATGGCAGGATCTGGCCATTGGCTTTGCGGATTTTGCCGCGGCCACCGCGTTCGGGCGCTCACTGGCCATGCAGCCGGGCATCGACAGGAAACTGGTCAGCGTGATCGACGCGCGGCTTGTCCCCTATTTCCCGCATCTATCCGATGTCGTGCCGCCGGGCCATGCGATCGTCATTGCCATGGTGGCGCCTGCAGCCGTGGCGGTGGTAGACGACCTCGCACGCCAGCAGAATGGCAGCATATGCTACCGCGCCGCCATGCATGAGGCCGAGGACGACCCCACGCGGATGCCGCTGTATGAACTGACGTGGAACCACACGACCCTGCAGGTGCTGAAGAAGGACCGCTCCTTTACCTACCTGCAATGTCTCCATCCCGCGCAGGATATGCTTGAAAGCGTGGATACGATGACGCGGCTGCTGGGTGAGGAGGTGATGTTCCACCTGGAGTTCATGAATGTTGGCGGCCAGATCGCCTGCGCGGGCCTGCCGGTATTCCGGTTCACCACGCAGGACCGGCTGGATGCGATCATCGCCCTGTTCCGCGCGCATGGGGTCAGCGTGGCCAACCCCCATGTCTATACGCTGGAGGACGGTAGCCCGCGCCAGCAGATCGCCCCGGAACTGCTGGCGGCCAAGCAGCGCAATGACCCGATGGGCCTGCTCAATCCCGGCAAGATGCGCAGCTTTACCCCGGTGGCGCAGGAAACCCCGGCATGACGGACAGGCTGTACGCCGTGGCCGCGCCGCGCACCGAACGCATGTGCGCGCGCGACGGGACGGTGCTGGTGGCCGACATATGGCAGCCCGAAGGGGACGGGCCGTTTCCCGTCCTGCTGATGCGGCAGGCCTATGGCCGGCGTATCGGCACATCGCTGTGCTATGCGCCGCCGGAATGGTACGCGGCACGTGGGTATATCGTGGTCATGCAGGACGCACGCGGACGTGGTGAATCCGGCGGCACGTTCGACCTGTTCCGGTATGAAGCGCAGGACGGGGTCGATACGGTCAACTGGGCTGCCGGATTGCCAGGCAGTTCGGGGCGGGTCGGGATGTTCGGGTTTTCCTTTCAGGGAACCAACCAGCTACTGGCCGCGACCCAGGACTGCCCTGCCCTGCGCGCGCTGGCACCAGCCATGATCGGCTGGGACCTGCGCCGTGACTGGGCCTATGAAAATGACGCCTTTCCCCTGCGCGCCAACCTGGGGTGGGCGATACAGCTTGCGGCCGAGACCGCGCGTCTTGCCGGGGACCACGCAGCACAGGCGACCCTGTTCGCGGCATCGCGCGGCATGTCCTTTTCCGGGTCGACACCTGTCAGGCCGCCCATTCTCGACCTGCTGCGCCGGTACAGCCATTATACCACATGGCTGGATACCCCGGCGGATGACCCGTACTGGGCATCAATCTCGCCCGCCGCGCATGTGGACGCGATCATTGCCAGTAAACCGGCGGTTTTCCTGATTGGTGGGTGGTACGACAGCCACCTGCCCGGCACGCTGGCGGCATGGCGGGCGCTGTCGGGCCATGTTCCGGCGCGGCTGCTGGTGGGACCATGGGGGCATTTCCCGTGGGACCGGCGCACCGGGGATCTGGATTTTGGCAATGACGCCATAACCGATATCGACCAGCAGCAGGTCCGCTGGTTCGACCAGTGGCTGAAAGACCGTCCCCCCGCCACGCCCGACGCGCCCGTGCGCCTGTTTGATATGGGGGCGCATGTCTGGCGCGATGGCGCCGACCTGCCGGAACCTCAGGCCATGTTCCACCTGTCCGGAACCGGGCGTGCCGCCATTGATACGCGCGACGGGGGGCTTGTGCCCGCAGGCCAGATCCGGCCGGATGCAGATGTGCCGCAGTCCCTGACCCTTGACCCATGGCGGCCCGCCCCGGCGCAGGGCGGCAGTTTTGGCATGCCGGTCGGCCCGGTTGACCGCAGCCGGACGGATGCCCGGTCTGACATCGCGACGTTCACCACCCCGTCACTGACTGCGCCGCACCTGCTGTGTGGTCAGGTCATGTGCCGGTTTGTGGTGCGCAGCGCGCATCCGTCCTTTGACCTGCATGCCGTTCTGTCGCGCATAAGCGCAGCGGGGCAGGCCTATACCCTTGCGGAAGGTTATGCCAGGGCCGGACCGGGAGAGACCACCGTGCCCATGCGTGCCACCTGTGCGCGGGTGGAAGCGGGCGAAGCCCTGCGGCTTTCGGTTTCCCTGTCATGCTTTCCGGCCTTTCCCCTCAATCCCGGTACGGGTGTCGCGCCATGTGACGCCGCCCTGCCGGACATGACCGTGACCACCGTACACATCGTGACCGGGGATGGCGGCACATGCCTGCATCTTCCCCTTTCACCAGCCGGAGAATGACATGAACGCCTTTTACAAGAGATCGGTCGGCCAGATCGAGGCCCGTCGCATTTCACCCAATGACAGCAACTATTTCGTGCTGCTGTTTGATGAAAAGGATGGCGGGACGACCTGCGTCGCCGTTGTGGAAATCTTCACGGTCGGCGGCAAGACACCGCCCAACACGCACCGGGCGGCAGATGAACTGTTTTTCGTGCTGAGCGGACAGGGCCGCGCGCTGTGCAACGGGCAGGCCACCGAACTGCGCAAGGGGGATGCACTGCTGGTCAAGCCGGGGTCGGAGCATATCGTGGAAAATACCGGCGATAAAAAGCTCTATACCCTGACGGTCATGGTGCCGGATGAAAAATTCGGTGCGCTGATCCGTCGCGGCACGCCTGTCGAACTGGATGATGAGGACCGTGCGGTCCTGTGCGGCTGAAGGAAGACCCGATGAACCCGCTGGGCTGCAACACCCGTAACCGCTGGCAGGTGTCCGACACCACCGCCAACCTTGTGCGCCCCCCCGTCACGCCGCGTCTAGTCACGCTCAGCGCGCCGCCCAAGCAGGTCACGCTTGACCTGGCGCGGACGGCCATGATCGTGATCGACATGCAGAATGATTTCTGTCACCCCGAGGGCTGGCTGGCGGGGATCGGGGTGGACATCACGCCCGCGCGCGCGCCAATCGCGCCACTGTCGCGCCTGCTGCCCGCCCTGCGCGGCGCAGGCGTGCCGGTGATATGGGTGAACTGGGGCAACCGGAAGGATCTGGCCAATATTCCCCCTTCCCTGCTGCATGTCTATGACCCCGAGGGACACGGCGTGGGTCTTGGCGGGGCGCTCCCGGTGCATGATGCCCACGTGCTGGAACATGGCAGCTGGAGTGCCGGCATCGTGGATGAACTGGCGGCTGATGCGTCGCGTGACCTCCACGTGGACAAATACCGCATGAGCGGCTTCTGGGACACGGTGCTGGACAGCGTGCTGCGTAACCTGCGGGTGGACACGCTGCTGTTCGCGGGGGTCAATATGGACCAGTGCGTCATGGCCACGTTGCAGGATGCAAGCTGTCTTGGGTATGACTGCATTCTGCTGGAGGACTGCGCCGCCACGACATCGCCCGATTTCTGTGCGCAGGCGACGGTCTATAACGTGCGGCAGTGCTTCGGTTTCGTCACCAGCGGCGACGAATGCCTGCGTGCGATGCACGATGGCGCGGCGTGACGCGGCAGCCTGAAAGTTTCATATCAGGTGCGGGCTGCCGGATCATTCCGGCACCCCGTTTGCGGGGGCGCTAACCCCGCCACCGGTCGCCCTGTCTATCTGACAGATGAATCAAGGCTGGCGCACCAAGACATGCACCGGGCAGACATTCTGCCGGCTGGACGGTCCGCAACCTGTGGGTCAGCATGTCTGGTGCATGGATACGGGACCATAGTCATTCATGCCATGAACCTGGCGGGCGGGTCTGCTCAGCCTGATTTACTTACGAATGCCCCAAAAGGGGATTAATGCGGCAGGTAGGTCAGGCGCTGGCGTTTGTGCATATGCCGGACAGGAAAATCCCCCATGCCCTGTCAAAAAACTTTTTTCGTGCGGCGGCATCCTGCATCCGGTTCTGGCCCAGCATGGTGTTCTGCAACGGCCATCCGATCACCAGGCTCATGAGGACGCGCGTCATTTCCTCATGGTCGTGGGATTCAATACGTCCCGCGTCCGCTGCTACACGCAGCAGGCGGCTTATGGTTGCTACGAAGGGTTCCACGATGGTGACCATCATTTCATCGGCAACGAATGGAATGCGGTGCCCGTCGCTAATGACAATCCGGTAGGCTTCGCGCGTTTCCGGCCGCAGCATGAAGTCCAGAAAGAACCGGGCAATTTCACGTGTTGCTACCAGCGGGTCTTTGGACGATGCCTCCATGGCCCCCGCTTCGTGCAGCAGCAACCGGCCCCGTTCGGCCACCACGGCCTTGAACAGGTCCTCTTTCGAGGAATAGCGACGGTACAGCGTGGCCTTGCTGCATCCTATGACGCGGGCAATCTTTTCCAGCGAAGTGGCGGCATATCCCTGTTCGACAAAAAGGGCGGTCGCAACCTCAAGGACCTGCCGGTCAAGCTGCGCCGACACTTCAGGTGTCGGGCGTCCGCCTGTGTGCTGGGGCCTTGGGGATACGTCAGGCATGTCCGGTCCTCTGGTTGCATCTGTTCCGAAAGAAACAGGCGATCCATACCACACAACCCCTTTCAGGCGCCATCGCCCCGCCCCGCGACATGACATGCGCCCATGGCGGGTATGCCTTCGCGCGGTACAGGCCCGGGCGCCTCTACCGGCGGTGTCATGCTGGTACATGAACCGGCTTTCTGTTGATGAAACCCTTGATCCTCAGCGAGAACAGGTCACGCCCGTGGCCCGGGTTTTTCATGCCGCCAGAAGGCAGGCCGGTGACTGCCCCTGACCATGCAGGGGCAGTTTTTCCGTATTACTGGATTTCCAGGCAGATCTTGCCGAAATGCCGGTTGCTTTCCTGATAGCGGAACGCGTCCACAATGTTTTCCAGCGGAAAGGCGCGATCAATGACCGGGCGGATGGCGTGCGCGTCAAAGGCCCGCACCATGGCCTGCTGGTCTGCCCGGCTACCGACCAGAACCCCCTGCAGGCGGAACTGCTTCAGCAGCATGGACACGATTTCCAGATGGCCCGAAACGCCGCTCAGGATGCCGATGGTGGAAATATGCCCCCCGACCCTGATCGCCTCCATTGACTGCGCCAGGGTTGCCGGGCCGCCCACTTCAATGACATGGTCCACCCCCCTGCCGCCGGTCAGGTCCCATGCGGTTTTCCCCCATTGCGGGTTTTCGCGGTAATTGATCACGTGATCCGCGCCCAGTTCACGCAGGCGGTCGAGCTTGGCACCGCTGGAGGACGTTGCGATCACCGTTGCGCCCGCCATCTTGGCGAACTGCAGAGCGAATATGGACACCCCGCCCGTGCCCTGAACCACAACGGTGTTGCCCGGACTGATCCGGTCATCAACAAACAGGGAGCGCCACGCGGTCAGGCCTGCGGTGGTGAGTGTCGCGGCCTGCGCGTGCGTCCATCCGCGGGGCGCATGGGTAAATGATGTTGCAGGGGCGGTGACGTATTCGCGCGCATATCCGTCCACCCCGTCGCCCGGTACGGTCGTAAACCCGATGACCTGTGGCGCACCGGAAAGCCAGGTGGGGAAAAACGTGCTGACCACCCTGTCGCCGGGCGCGAATTCCGTGACCCCTGCCCCGGTTTCCACTACCTCGCCCGCCCCGTCCGCCATGGGAATGCGCGGCACGGCCGGTCCCCACATGCCGCTCACAACGGCGTAATCATGATAATTCAGCGACGAGGCATGCAGGCGCACCCTGATTTCACCTGCGGCGGGCGCGCGCACGGGCTGATCCGTCATGACCACATTCGCGAACCCGCCTGGGGGCTGCACCACGATTGTCCGGTTCATGCCTGGCTTCTCCTTTTATTACGAATGTTTGTTATTTTTATTATGGACTGAAAATCAGAGGTTACCCGTAATCTGGCCCGGTTGCGGCGTACTGTCCACCATGTCCTCTCCGGCGGTCCGGGCCGGACATTGTCGATCCTGCCTGCGCAGGACTGGCTGACCGGTATGTGCCATTGGGGAGATCATGCCGTTCTATCTATGCGGGTGTTCGCTGATGGCATGAAGGCTGAAGGGAAAGCCTGCAGCATTGCCATGCTGCCTGTCTGATGCAGCCGTAATTCCCATTACGCTGGCAGGACACGGCGCATCATGCGCTTACGGGCAGATGTGCCCCGTGATGGATACGGTCCTGCCCGCCCCTTCGCCCGGTGCGTGGAATATGCGTGCGGGACAAGACAGATGCTTGACGATGGGCGGCATGATGTTACGATAACCTAACTAAATAGTCAGAAAATTCCATTTTGCGTTTCTGCGGCCTGAAAGTTTCCTCATGCATATCCGTGGCTTTATCGGCATTATATTCCTGATATGTGTTGCCATGGTGTTTTCCACGGACCGGAAACGCATCAACCTGCGCATTATCGGCGCCTGTCTGCTGCTGCAGGCGGGGATTGGCCTGCTGGTGCTGCGTGTGCCGTCGGGGCAGGCCGCGCTGCGGGCCATATCGGACATGGTGACCCAGGTCCTGTCCTATGGCAGCGAGGGCGCGCGCTTCCTGTTCGGGGGGCTGGTCGGTCCCCGCATGCATGACCTGTTTCCCGACGGATCCTATGTCTTTGCGTTTCAGGTGCTGCCTTCGCTGGTCTATGTCAGCGCGCTGATTGCCGTTCTCTATCATTTTGGCATCATGCAGGCCTTTGCCCGGCTGCTGGGGCGTGGGCTGCAGTGGCTGCTGGGCACGTCGCCGGTTGAATCCTTTGGCGCCATCATCACCATTTTCGTGGGCCAGAGCGAACTGCCGGTCGCCCTTGGTCCCTATCTTGCATCCATGAGCACAAGCGAACTGGCCAGCGTGATGTGCAGCGGCACGGCGTCCGTTTCCGGCGCGACGCTGGTCGGGTATTTCGGTCTGGGTATTCCGGCGGACTATCTGGTGGCGGCGTCCTTCATGGCCATTCCCGGCGGCCTGATGTTCGCCAAGATGCTGGAACCCCGCGCACCGGACAGCCCGGTCAGCCCGATAGATGCCGGGCGTGCCGCCTATCATCGCGCCTTTTTCGAAGCCGTGATGGAAGGCGCGATGAAGGGCGCCCAGACCGCCGTGGCGGTGGCGGCCATGCTGGTTGCGTGTATTGGTCTGATCGCGCTGGTCAATGGCATGCTGCAGGGTATCGGGGGGCATGTCGGCCTGCCCGCACTGTCGCTGGAATACATCATGGGCCTGCTGCTGGCGCCGCTGGCATGGATGCTGGGCGTGCCTGCGGGTGAATGCGACGCGGTGGGATCGGTGCTGGGGCTGAAGGTCGTGCTGAACGAATTCGTCGCCTACCTGCGGCTGGGGCCGGACATACAGGCAGGCCGTCTGTCAGCCCGGGCGGCGGCCATTGCGTCGTTCGCCCTGTGCGGGTTCGCCAATCTCAGTTCGCTGGGGCTTGCCGTGGCGGCCTTTGGCAGCCAGTGCCCGGACCGGCGTGAGGAAATTGCCCATAAAAGCGCGCGTGCCGTGCTGGGTGGCATGCTGTCCAACCTGATGAGTGCGGCCATAGCCGGCATCATCATGCCCTGATCTGCCGCGCGGCAGTTGATTTTTGCAAAACAACAGAAGTTTTTTGGGTGCCGCCTTTTTCAAAAAGGCGGCGTGTCCTGAATCGTCCTGAACAACGCGTCACCAAAAAACATCTTCTGCCCGCACCATATTTTCCGGGGGGCGTTTCTGAAAACCGCCCGTT
This sequence comes from Komagataeibacter oboediens, assembly GCF_018491655.1. Classification (NCBI taxonomy): domain Bacteria; kingdom Pseudomonadati; phylum Pseudomonadota; class Alphaproteobacteria; order Acetobacterales; family Acetobacteraceae; genus Komagataeibacter; species Komagataeibacter oboediens. The sequence goes on from NZ_JABLUU010000014.1 coordinate 45,070, forward strand.
CTGACGGACTGTATTCCCCGCGGCCGTGTTGCGGGAAAAGCCCATACCCGGATTTTTACCCCGCAGACGCATTCAGGCCGGTCCACCCATAAGGGCGGACCGGCCTGATCATCGTGCGTATCATGTCTGCCCCGCCCATGCAGGACGAGAACAGGCATGGCGCGATTATCTGCTGTTGAAGGCTGCGTCCGCCTTGAGCACCGCCCGGAGAAGGACATCCGCCCCGGCCGTCGCATCCTGTTCGGTAATGCTTTCCGCCTCGTTATGGCTCAGGCCATCGGCACAGGGGACGAAGATCATGGCCGTCGGCGTAATGCGCGCCATGTAGGCCGCGTCATGGCCGGGGCCGGATACGATACGCCGGGCGCTGTAGCCGCTTTCCACTGCCGCGGCCTCGACCATGTCGATGCAGGCGGGGTTGAAATGCACGGCTGGTGCGTCCCAGATCCGCACGATATCCAGTGTGACGCCACTGCGCTGCGCGATTTCGGGCAACTGGCTGTACAGCTGCTCTTCCATTCTGCGCACGACCGCATCATCGGGGTCGCGCATGTCGATGGTGAAAAACACCTCGCCGGGGACCACGTTGTTGCTGTTGGGTCGGTTTTCAATCAGCCCCACGGTGCCGACCGCAGTGGGCGCATGGGACAGGGCCACTTCGCTGACCGTCTCGATCATGCGGGCGGCGGCCAGCAGCGCGTCGTGGCGCATGGGCATGGGGGTGGAACCGGCGTGGGCGTCCTTGCCCGTGACCGTGGCCTCGTACCACCGCGCGCCCTGCACGCCGGTGACAATGCCAATGGTCTTTTCCTCGGCTTCCAGGATCGGACCCTGTTCGATATGCAGTTCGAAATACGCGGTGACCGGATGCTGCCCGCACGGTTCGCTGCCGCGATAGCCGATGGCCTCCAGTTCATCACCGAAGCGCTTTCCCGCCCGGTCGCGCTTGTCCAGCACTTCCTGTTCGGTAAACACGCCGGCAAAGACGCCCGAACACATCATGGGCGGGGTAAAGCGCGACCCCTCCTCGTTCGTCCAGTTGATCAGTTCGATCGGGTGGCGGGTCACGTAACCGGACCGGTGCAGCGCGCGCAGGACGGCAAGGCCACCCAGAACGCCAAGGATACCGTCATACTTGCCGCCCGTGGGCTGCGTATCAAGGTGGCTGCCAATGGTGATGGGCGGCAGGCTGTCATCCTGCCCCGGTCGGCGGGCGAACTGGTTGCCCATGGAATCATGCGTGACCGTGCAGCCCAGTGCCTCGCACGTGCGCACGAACCAGTCGCGCACCTGCCTGTCTTCCGCCGTCAGTGTCAGGCGGCGGATCCCGCCCTTTGGCGTGCCGCCAAACCGGGCGGTTTCCATAAGGTCAGACCACAGGGCCTGCCCGTCAATGCCAAGATTGCTGCCATGTGTCGCGGTTGTATGCTGTGTCATAAGCTTCCTTCCATGCCGGGCTGCACCCTTTGCTGGCCTGTTACGACCCTACGGTTACGCGGGCGGGGTTGCTGGGGTGTTCGGGCCATGTCAGCACGCCATCCACCGGCTGCGGCTGCATGGTGATGCACTCATCAACGGGGCAGACATGCGCGCACAGGTTACAGCCCACGCATTCCTCATCAATCACTTCGTAATGCCGTTCCCCGTCCACCTTGCTGCGGGCGATGGCCTGGTGGGAGGTATCTTCGCACGCGATATGGCACAGGCCGCATTTGATGCAGGCGTCCTGGTCAATCTTCGCAATGGTCTTGAACTTCATGTTCAGCCGGTTCCACGGCACGAAGCGTTCGACCGCGCGCCCGGTCACGTCGGCAATGGTGGCGTATCCCTTCTGGTCCATCCATGCGGACAGGCCGTCGGTCATGTCCTCGACAATGCGGAAGCCGTAATGCATGGCCGCCGTGCAGACCTGCAGCGTGGTCGCCCCCATGGCCAGGAATTCGGCGGCATCCCGCCACGACCCGATCCCGCCGATACCTGAAATGGGCAGGCGCGCCAGTTCCGGGTCACGGGCGATGTCGCCAATCATGCGCAGCGCGATGGGCTTGACCGCCGGGCCGCAATAGCCGCCATGCGTGCCCTGGCCATCCACCACCGGCATGGGGGCCATGAGGTCGAGGTCAACGCCAATGACCGACTGGACGGTATTGATCAGCGATACCGCATCCGCCCCGCCCCGCAGGGCCGCGCGCGCAGGCATGAGGATGTTGGTGATGTTGGGCGTCAGCTTGACGATCACGGGCATGCGGGTGTTCTGCTTGCACCACCGCGTGACCATTTCCACGTATTCGGGCACCTGCCCGACCGCCGCACCCATGTTGCGTTCGGACATGCCGTGCGGGCAGCCGAAATTGAGTTCGATCCCGTCAGCGCCCGTTTCCTCCACGATGGGCAGGATCGCTTTCCAGCTTTCCTCCACGCAGGGCACCATCAGGCTGACCACGACCGCGCGGTCGGGATAGTCGCGCTTGACGGACTTGATTTCGGCAATGTTCGTGGCCAGCGGCCGGTCGGAAATCAGTTCGATGTTGTTCAGCCCGATCATGCGGGTGCCGTTATAGTCCAGCGAACCATAACGCGAGCTGACATTGACCACCGGCGGGTCTTCCCCCAGCGTTTTCCAGACCACGCCGCCCCAGCCCGCCTCAAACGCGCGGCGGACATTGTATTCCTTGTCCGTAGGCGGCGCGGAGGCAAGCCAGAACGGATTGGGCGAGCGGATGCCAACAAAATTCGTGCGTAGATCAGCCATATCCGGTTTCCTTACCTGCCTGCCGCCATGTAGGCCGCGTGAATTGCCTCTGCCGCGTCGCGCCCGTCGCGCACGGCGGCGACCGTCAGGTCCTCGCCCGGCGTGCAGTCGCCACCCGCATAGACGCCCTGCATGGTGGTCTGGCCCGTTGCATCCACCATGATGCGCCCGCCGGAAATGGCAATGCTTTCCCCGTTCAGCGGGTCGGGCATGAAGGTCTGCCCCACGGCTTTGAGCACCATGTCCGCCGCCACCACGAACGTATCATCCGGGTCATATACAGGCCGCCCGTCCGGGCCGATGCGGCCGCGTGCGAACTCGATCCCGTCCAGCACGCCATCGCGCGCCACCAGCCGGACCGGGGCGGCCCACAGCCGGACCGTGACGCCGTTGGTCTGCGCCCATTCGCGTTCCACCGGCGTGGCGGACATGTTTTCCGCGCCCCGGCGGTAGACAAGGGTCACATCCTCGGCACCCAGCCTGCGGGCCTGGACGGCGGCATCGACCGCGGTGTTGCCACCGCCGATCACCACCACGCGGCGGCCGACCGGCACGGTCTGGCGGTTGGCCGAACGCAGGCCCTCGATGAAGTCCACCGCGTTCATCACGCCGTCAAGGTCTTCCCCCTCGATCCCCAGCGAACGCACGCCCGCAAGGCCGACAGCCAGGAACACCGCGTCATATTCGCGGCGCAGGCTGGCCACCGTCATGTCGCGGCCCAGCACCTTTCCGCCCTCAAACGTGATCCCGCCGATGGACAGCAGGAAATCCACCTCGCGCTGGGCGAAGTCATCGGCCAGCTTGTAGGCGGCGACGCCATATTCGTTCAGCCCGCCCGCCAGCGCGTGGCGGTCATGGATCACCACGTCGTGCCCATGCATGGCCAGCCGGTGTGCGCAGGCAAGACCCGCAGGCCCCGCGCCGACAACGGCGATGCGCTGGCCCGTCGGGGCCGCGCGGGTGAAGGGCTGGCCGCCATGATCCATCTGCCAGTCGGTTGCGTGGCGCTGCAGCAGGCCGATGCGGATGGGCTGGCCTTCCTCACGCGTGTTGTGCACGCATTTCTGTTCGCACAGGATCTCGGTCGGGCACACGCGTGCGCAGGACCCGCCAAGGATGTTGGATTCAAGGATGATTCTGGCCGAACCCGCCATGTTGTCCGTCGCAATGGCGCGGATGAAGCGCGGGATGTCGATGCCGGTGGGACAGGCCTCGATACACGGTGCGTCGTAACAGTAGAAGCAGCGGTCGGCCTCGACAACGGCCTGTGCGTGCGTCAGCGGGGGATGGGCATCGGAAAAATTAAGCGCAAGTTCGACATCGGTAAGACGTCCGGGCGCTATATCGGGACCTTGCGGCATGATCGCTCCAGCATCTGTGTGTTGGGATCAACCTTAGGGGCGTTCGGTAACGCTCCGCAATGTTTTTTCTGACCATATGATCAGGTTTTTTCCTCAATCGTGTCCTGGTCGCGATTATCTCGTATAAAGAATGATATATGGCTGTGCATTTATTTGTATAAGTATGAAATGGTGCCCACGCACGCCTGTCCTGCCCATTGCGGTCCTGCGCGCGGGAATCCCGTCATGGAATGGATTGACGCGAAATGCCCGGCTTGAGAAGTTGGGGGCCACCATCAACCATTTTTTCCTTTTACGGTAATCCTGTCCTGCCCATGCCCCTGTCCAAGACATCACGTTCCCCCCGCAAAACGCGCGCCAGCGTGCCCCGCCAGAACAATACGCGCCAGATCCTGGACGCGGCGGAAAAGGTATTCGCGGCCCACGGGCTGTCGGGCACGCGGGTCAGCGATATTGCCGAGGCCAGCAACCTGCCCAAGGCCAATATCCACTATTATTTCCGTACCAAGGAAGACCTGTACCGCGCCACGTTGCAGCAGTTGCTGGAAGACTGGCTGGGCGATGCCAGCAAATGGCTGTCTGCCGACAGATCCCCGCGGGAGGGGCTGGAAGGTTTCATCCGATCCAAGATGGCGTTTTCACGCCAGCGCCCCGAGGGGTCGCGCCTGTTCGCCCACGAAATCCTGTCAGGTGGCCGGTATGTTCACGGCTTTCTGGTCGATACCCTGCGCCGGCATGTCGAACACCGGCGCGAGGTCTTTGAAAAATGGCATGCGGCGGGCCTGATCGGGACGGTGGACCCGACGCATTTCCTGTTCTGCCTGTGGGCGATGACGCAGGCCTATGCCGATATGGGGGTGCAGATGGCCGCCGTGCTGGACAAGCCCCGCCTGACGACGGTGGATTTTGAAGCAGGCTGCCGGACCATCATACAACTGGCCACGTCCATCCTGCCCGATCCCGTCGCCCCGCCGCCCGTGCAGGACACAATCAAGACCCGACCCGGACGCCGCCGTACCACTGTGCGCTCCGCCCGGACCCGGCGCGCCGCCACCTGACATTTCTGTCCCGCTTCCGCTGCGGGCGGTACGCATGGCCGGACGGTCAGTTCCCGCGTGCGCCAGGGCGTGACAGGGCCAGGTGGCTTGCGACCGCGCAGCCGAAGCCCACGAACCACGACAGGTTGCGCACCGGTGCGAATACGGGAACAAACACCAGCCCCAGCCCGCATAGGACCGAAAACAGCAGGCTGGCCATGGCCGTGAGGTTGACGCCGTTGCGGTACCAGTATGGCGCCTGCGGGCTGGCGGTATACAGGGCGGCGGTATCCGTGCGCGCCCTGTGCACGCCATAGTAATCCGCCAGCAGCACGCCCGTCAGCGGCCCGATGAACGTGCCCAGTATGTCCAGCGTCAGGTGAATCAGTTCGGGCCGGGCATACAGGTTCCATGGCGTGACCACCAGCGCGCCCACGGCCGCGATCAGTCCCCCCCCGCGCCAGCTTATGGCGTGCGGTGCGAGATTGGAGAAATCAAACGCGGCCGAGACGAAATTGGCCACGATATTGATCCCCGCCGTGGCGGTGACGAAGGTCAGCACCCCTATGGCCACGGCGGTCGGGCTGTCGATCTGGGCCACGGTTTCCACCGGGTCCAGGATCACGCGGCCAAAGACCGGGCGCGTCAGCACGATCGTCACCAGCGTCAGTACGGAAAAACCGAAGAAATTGACCGGCAGCCCCCAGAAATTGCCGCGCCGGATGTCACGCATGCTGACGCCGTACCGCGCAAAATCCCCGAAATTCAGCGCAATGGGCGAAAAATAGGCCACGATCAGCGCCATGGCGTTGACAATGCCCAGCAGCCGCCACCCCATGCCGTGGGGCGGCGCGTCAAATACATCCAGCGATATGTGGCCACCCGCCTTCCACAGCAGCCAGCCATCCAGCGCGATCATGACGACATAGATCACCGGCCCGGCCCAGTCGATGAACCGGCGGATCGTTTCCATGCCGCGCCAGAAAACCGCCGCCTGAATGCCCCACAGCAGCAGGAATGCCCCCCACCCCAGCGTGGACAGGCCCAGCAGGCCATGCAGCCGCACGTCCGCCCATGGCGCCAGCGCGGGCCACTGCCGCAGCAGCAGGATCAGCACCGCGTTTGACGCAAGCCATGTCTGGATACCGTACCACCCCACCGCAATGACGCCGCGTACCAGCGCGGGCACCACGGCGCCGCGCACGCCAAAGGCCATGCGCGCCATGACCGGATAGGGCGCACCGGATTCAAAGCTGGGCCGTCCCGCCAGGTTACAGATCACCTGCACGATCATGATACCGGCGACAAGGGCGATGAACACGTCCCCCGCCGGCAGCCCGACAGCGAACAGGCTGCCCGCCGTCACGTATCCGCCCACGCTGTGCACGTTGGACATCCATAACGAGACGTAATCGAACCATCCCCAGCTTCGGGCCCGCACGGGGGCAAGATCCTCGTTCACCAGGTGGCTGTCCATGCGATCGATACTGTCCGGCATGGGGATTCCTTTTTGGTCCGTCGCGGGAAGATATAATCTTGACCGCCAAGTCAGAATAACAATACGGTCCCGATATGGAATGACAACCCCGTTTCGAATGCGCAATACCAGAACAGGAGGAAGACGATCATGCTTCATGTCAGGGGCGGTACGATTGTCACAGCCGAACGGACGTTCAGGGCCGACATACTGTGCGGCGATGACGGGCGCATTGCCGCGATCGCGCCCGAAATCGACACGCCCGCCGGGTGCACGGTGGTGGAGGCGGACGGCCTGCTGGTCATGCCCGGCGGCATCGACCCGCATACCCATATGGAAATGCCCTTCATGGGCACGGTCGCCAGCGAGGATTTCTATACCGGTACGGCGGCAGCACTGGCGGGGGGTACGACCAGCATCATCGATTTTGTCATTCCCGACGCCGGCACGTCACTGCTGGAGGCATGGAAGGCATGGCGGGTAAAGGCGGAAAAGGCGGCGTCCGACTATTCCTTCCACGTGGCGGTGACCCATTGGGACGATCAGGTTCATCGTGACATGGGAACGCTGGTGAATGAGTGCGGTGTCAATTCGTTCAAGCACTTCATGGCGTACAAGAATGCGCTGATGGTGGATGACGACGTACTGCTGCATTCCATCCGCCGTGCGGGGGAACTGGGCGCGCTGTGCACCGTCCATGCGGAAAATGGCGACGCCGTGGCCTACATGCAGGCGCAGATGCTGGCGGAAGGCCGCACCGGCCCGGACGCGCATCCCGCATCCCGCCCGCCCATGGTGGAGGGCGAGGCAGCCCAGCGCGTGATCGCACTGGCCGGCCTGCTGGATGCGCCGGTTTATATCGTCCATGTCTCCACCGCCGAGGCGGCCCACGCCATTGCCGACGCCCGCATGCGCGGACAGCGCGTGTATGGCGAGGTCCTGCCGCAGCACCTGGTGTTTGACGACAGCGTGTATTCAGACCCCGACTGGCTGACCGCATCCCGCTTTGTCATGAGCCCCCCCTTCCGCCCGAAACACCACCAGCATGCGCTGTGGGCGGGCCTGACATCGGGGCAGTTGCAGACCACCGCAACCGACCACTGCTGCTTCTGTGCGGGGCAGAAGGAAAAGGGCCGCACCAATTTTACCCATATCCCCAATGGTGTTCCCGGCATCGAGGACCGCATGAGCATCCTGTGGCACCATGGCGTGGCGACGGGGCGGCTGAGTGCGGAAGAATTCGTGGCAATCACCTCCACCAACACGGCGCGGATCTTCAACATGCTGCCGCGCAAGGGCTGCATTGCCGTGGGCGCGGATGCGGACCTGGTGCTGTGGGACCCGCAGGGCACGCGCACCATTTCGGCGCGCACCCACCACCAGAATGTGGATTACAACATTTATGAAGGCATGACCGTAACCGGACTTGCCCGCCGCACCATAAGCGCGGGCCGACTGGTGTGGGACGATGGCGATCTGCGCGCGACACGCGGCGCGGGCCGCTATGTCGAACGCCCTGCCCTGCGGCCGCGCTGACCAACCAGGCCGGGCGGCAGGGACATCCCGCCGCCCGTACCCGGCGCTAGAACCGCGACAGGCGTTCCACCACCAGGTCGTATACGCCCTCCACATCCACCTCGCGCATGAACACGGCATTGGGGGGCGCGGTACCTACGCCCCACCAGTCAACCACGCTCATGCCCATGGTCAGGGGGCTGCCCGTTTCAATCTGTACGTTGACCTGCCGCCCGCGATACAGTTCGGGCTTCAGCAGCCAGACAACCGTGTTGGGATCATGCAGGGGGCCGCCATCCGTGCCGTATTTCGTGGCCTCGAAGCGTTTTTCAAATCGCAGCCATGCCGCGACGACCGGGCCGATCCGGTTGGGAATGGCCGCAATGCGTTCCAGCCGGGCCGCGCTGGTATGCAGCTGATGCGTCACATCCAGCGGGAACACCACAATCGGCACACCGGAGGCGAACACCATTTCCGCTGCATGGGGATCGACATAGACATTGAATTCGGCGGCCGGGGTAATGTTCCCCACTTCGGAAAAGGCGCAGCCCATCATCACGATCCGGCCGATCCGTTCACGCAGGCGTGGCTCACGCGCCAGTGCAAGGGCGATATTGGTCAGCGGGCCAATGGTGCACAGCGTGATGGCGCCCGGCGGGTTGTCCATGACCGTGCGGATAATGAAATCCACCGCATGTCCCGGCGTTGCAGGCCGCCCGGGTGGCGGCAGGTCGACACCTTCAAACCCGGTGCGGCCATGCACGTGGGTTGCGGTCACGCCCGGGCGCAGCAGCGGGCGGTCGGCGCCGGCATGCACCGGAATGTCGGGGCGGCCTGCAAGGTCGAGGGTCTTGAGCGCGTTTTCGGTGGTCTGGGCCAGCGGCACGTTGCCCGCGACCGTGGTGACGCCCAGCAGTTCGATCTCGGGACTGGCCAGCGCGAGCAGGATGGTCAGGGCATCGTCCTGCCCCGGGTCGGTGTCGATAATGATTTTCATGATGGCTCCATGGAAAAAATACGCATCCCTGCATGTGGCATTCCGGCCAATGGGACCACGGCCCGGCGGAAAAGGCGATACAGGCAGGAACGGATTTATTATTATTCATCCATAACGAACAGGCAGGATCCTACATGACCACCCAGCCCAAGACGACCCGCGCGCCGCGTATCTATCTGGCGGGCGATACGGTTTTCCGACCCGCAGCCGCCGAACTGTTCCGCGCGATGAAGGATATCTGCACCGCCGCCGGGCTGGAAGGTGTCTGCCCCTTTGACGGGCAGGCCGAGGTGGACGCGCTGGCCCCCGGTGCGGAAACCAGCCTGCTGATCGCCCGCCTTGACCGTGACCTGATGGACGGGTGCGACGCGGGCGTGTTCTGTCTGGACCCCTTCCGTCGTGCAGCCGACATGGACCCCGGCACCGCGGTCGAGATCGGGTACATGGCGGCACAGGGCAAGATGCTGGCGGGGTACACCGTGGACGGGCGGCCCTATCCGCGCAAGGTGGCGGAATACCGCAGCCGGGCATGGGGCGATGCGCTGCGTGAACGGCAGGGAACAGGCGGCAGCGGCGGCATGGAAGATGCCGATGGCCTGATCGTGCATTCCGAAGGCATGGTGCAGAACGCCATGACCGAAGGCTTCATCCGCCTGTCGGGCGGGACGGTCTGTGTTGATGCGGACCTGCTGACCGCCTTTGCCATGGCGATCGACAGCCTGCGCCAGCGCCTGCCGGGCTCGGCTGCACCACACAATAACTGATCAGGACAGGAAACGCACGACATGGACCTGACCCGCCGGGATATGACCCGCCTGCTTGGAACCGCATTGTTCCTGACACCCGCCGCAGCACGGGCGCGTGCCGGCACGACCACGGCATGGTGGAAGGATGTCGTGGCATACGAGATCTATCCCCGCTCCTTCTGCGATGGCAATGGCGACGGGATCGGGGATTTCGTGGGCATGGCCGAACGGGTGGACCATCTGGCCGATCTGGGCATCGGGGCGGTCTGGGTTGCCGCCTGCTTTGACTCCCCCAATGCCGATAACGGCTACGACGTGCGCGATTACCGCCGGATCATGCCAGATTTCGGCACCATGGCGGATTTCGACCGCTTCATGGCGCGGGCAAAGGCGCGCGGCATTCATGTCATACTGGACATGGTGTTCAACCATACCAGCGACGAGCATGAATGGTTTGTCAAAAGCCGCAGTTCACGCACCAGTCCGTACCGGGATTACTATATCTGGCGCGACGGACGGGATGGCGGGCCGCCCAATAACTGGAAGGCGGCCTTTGGCGCGGGATCGGCATGGCAGTTCGATGCGGCGACGGGGCAGTACTACCTGCATACCTTTGTCAGCAAGCAGCCTGACCTGAACTGGGAAAACCCGAAGGTCCGCGCCGAACTGTATGACATCCTGCGCTTCTGGGCTGCAAGGGGGGTCAGCGGTTTCCGTTTCGATGCGATCACCAGTCTGGCGAAGCCGCAGGCCATGGGGGATTTTACGCCCGGACAGCATGCAGGACAGGCATCCTTTGCCGAAGTGGGTCCACGGCTGGATGGCTACCTGCATGACATGTACACTCATGTCTTTGCCGGGACCGACCTGTATACCGTGGGCGAGGCATGGGGGGCGTCGCATGATGCGATCATCAACATGACCGATGACCGGCGGGGGGAAATCACCTCCGCCTTCCGCTTTGACCTGCAACTGAAGGATGCGGATGGCTGGCGCAAGCTGCCATGCAGGCTGGATGACATGCGCGCCTTCAATGCGGACAACGCCTTCAACGACAACCCGCATGTCTGGCCGCTGGTCTATCTGGAGGACCACGACTTTCCCCGTGCCGCCTCGCGCTATGGCTCCGGCATGCCGGAATATGGCGCGCGGTCGGCCAAGCTGCTGGCCACGATGATGCTGTCGCTCAAGGGCACGCCCTATATCTATCAGGGGCAGGAAATCGGCATGACCAATTTCCCCTTCAGGCGGATCGAGGACTATAACGACGTGCAGGCCCATAATGGCTGGCGCAACGAGGTGCTGTCGGGCCACGTCCCGGCTGCGGAATTCCTGCGCAACCTGGCCCAGGTCAGCCGCGACAACGCCCGCACGCCCATGCAGTGGGATGACACACCCAATGCGGGCTTTACCACGGCAGACAGGCCGTGGTTTGCGGTCAACCCGAATTACCGGCAGGTCAATGTCCGGACGGAACGTGCGGACCCGGATTCCGTCCTGTCCTTCTACCGCGCCATGATCCGCCTGCGCCGGGCATGGCGCTGCCTGTCAGCCGGGCGGTATGGGGATGTCTCGCCCCCCGGCAGTCAGGTCTATGCCTATACCCGCCGTGATGGCGGGACGGCAGCGGTGGTCGTGCTGAATTTTTCCGACAGCGCGGCATCCTTCACCCTGCCCGCGGGGCTGCGTGCCACGCAGTGCCTGATCGGCAACATGACGCCCCCGGCCCCGGTAACGGACGGCACCATAGCGCTGCGCCCGTGGGAAAGCGTGATCTACCAGCTGGCCTGAACCGGACAGCGGCCATGCCCGCGCAGGGCAGGTGAGGTATGTATCCAGCCCATGTTCCGGGGAGGATGGCACCAGCGCCCTGCCCCGGTCGTCCCGGCGGGGATATGTGGCCCCCGTCACCTACCTGCGGGTGGCCGGGGGCAAACCGGTCCCTGACGGGTTGCGGGGTGGCGGTTTCCTGCACCGGGCGTGTCTGCCCGACTGTCCGGCGGGCTGTCCGCTATTCATCCGCCGGCGTGGCGGGCTGCATGTCGTAGGCGGTCTGGACCATTGCGAAGCGCCTGCCCAGGTTCTCGCTGGATTTTCTGGTCCATGCAGCATCCATCTGCTGGCGCTGCATGGCGGCATTCTGTTTCGGTTCAACATTGCGGTAGCTGTCGATCGTGCCTTCGATCACGCCAATCGTCGTCTCGACCACGGGTTCGATATCGAACTGTTTGTATGGATAGGCGATCCGTTCATAATCAAACAGCGTATCCTCCCGTTCGGTGGGCCAGTTTTTCCATGAATCGAAAATCCGGTCATTGAACCCCGTCAGGAACGGGCCGGGGTTGATGGTGGCCACCGCCACGCTGAATTCCTGCAGTTCCTTGCCCAGTGCTTCGGCAATGGCCTCGATGGCGTGTTTGGATGCGGAATAGGCCCCGGTAAACGGGTCCGAGGTCAGTCCCGCGCAGGAGGACATGAAAACGATTTTCCCCGCCCGGCGCGCTACCATGCGTCTGGCGATGGCCTGTGTCAGCATTACCGGGCCAGTCACGTTGACCTCGAACTGCCGGCGTAACGCCGCTTCGGGTATGTCCACCATGGACCCGCCTTCGCCAATGCCCGCGTTATTGAGCAGAACGTCAACATCCACTTCGCTGAAGCGGTCACGGTCCGCCGCATTGGTCACATCCAGTTTTTCAACCTGCAGTTGCACGCCGCGCCGTTCGGCTTCGGCATGCAGGGCGAATATCTGCGAGGGGATCTGCACGCCTGCGATGACCGTCCACTGGCGTGCCGCCAGCCGCAGGGCGATTTCCCGGCCAAAACCCGATCCGGCGCCGGTAATGAGGACTGTCCTGTTCATGGTGGTGTCTCCGCTTCATGCATGGGTCCGGGGGGCGCCATGGCGGCCCGTCCTGCCTGTCCGGCAGGCCGTGTCCCCGCCCGGTGGCGGCGTGGGCCGCGATGGCGTGTTCATGAAGGGTAATGATCCATGGCGCGGATAGTTTGATAAAAAACGGGATTTCCGGGTGAGCAGTCCCGCGGTCCCCTGCCCCGCCGGGTGCGCCGTGGCAGGACCGCATGCTGCGGGCCGGCTGCCGGGGGATATATTTCCCCCGGCAGGCAGTCGTGTTGTGGCTGGTCAGGACTGGCCCTGATCGGGCTTTCTGGTCATGGCGGGCATGAGCAGGCGGGGCTGGCGGGCCCATGCTTCCAGGTCGGTGGCCGACATGGGGCGGGCAAACAGATAGCCCTGCAGCACATCGCAGTGCAGGCTTTCCAGCAGGTCGTACTGCGCTTCCGTTTCCACCCCTTCGGTCACGACCGTCATGCCCAGCCGGTTGCCGATCCCGATGACGGCGGTGGTGACGGCCTGCGCATTCGCGTCGTGTTCAAGGTTCATGATGAAGCTGCGGTCGATCTTGATTTCCGTCAGCGGCAGGCGGGTCAGGCGCGACAGGCTGGAAAATCCGGTGCCGAAGTCATCCATGGACAGGCCCACCCCCAGCTTGCGGATGGCGGCGAGGACATTCATCGTCTCCTCGCTTTCCTCCATCATCACGCTTTCGGTAATTTCAACCGTCAGGCGTTCAGGCGCCAGCCCGTATTTGTCCAGCAGCGCGGCAATCATGGGCACAAGGCCGCGGTTGTGGAAATGCGCCGCCGACAGGTTGACCGATACGACGGGTATGTGCACGCCATCGCGTTCCCATGCCACGATCTGGCGGCAGGCTTCCTCCAGCGACCACCGGCCGATCGCCTCGATCTGTCCCGTCTCCTCCGCCACGGCAATGAAGCGGGAGGGAAAGATGTTGCCCAGCGTGGGATGGTTCCACCGCGCCAGGGCCTCCACGCCATATATCTGCCCCGTCCGGGCTTCGATCTGGGGCTGGTAATGCAGGTTCAGCAGCCCCTTGGACAGGGAATCCCGCAGCGCGCTGCCCAGAACCAGCCGGTCCTGCGCATCCTTGCTGTCGATCGTGCTGACCAGCCGGTAGCTGCCACGCGCCTCCTTCTTGGCCTGGCGCATGGCCACTTCGGCATGGCTGATCAGGGATTCACCATCCGGCCCGTTCTCGGGAAAGGTTGCGATGCCCGTGCTGAAGGATGCGGAAAGCTGGTTGCCCGCGACATCCAGCGGGCGCTGCATGGCGTTGATGATCGTCTTGGTGAAATCGACCGCCATGTCCGCCGTGGCGTTGGGAATGACAATGACAAAGTCATCCCCGCCCGAGCGGCTGAGGACATAGTTGCTGCGACACAGCTTTTTCAGCCGTTCGGCAATGACCTTCAGGAACGTGTCCCCCTGCACATGTCCCAGAGCGTCGTTGATGTCGCGGAAGCGGTCAAGGTCCAGCAGCAGCACGGCGAAGTGGTTGTCGCCCGGCTGGCTGATCATGTTCCGCAGCACCTTGTGCAGCGAAGTGCGGTTGAGGAAGCCGGTCAGCGGATCGTAATTCGCCAGTTGCGAAATATGCTGACGGGCCTCATACTGTTCGATCACGACACCGCAGAACGGCACGGCGCCCGACACGATTTTCCGTGGCCATTCCGCGACCTTGTGCTGGTTGCGCGAATACAGTGCCAGAATACCCGATATCTTTCCGTTCGGCGCCCTGATGGCCGAAGCCCAGCAGTCATGCAGCCCGAGCGAGATCCCCAGCGAGCGATAGCTTTCCCATACCACCGAACTGGCTTCATCCAGATCATTGGCAAGTGCTGTGATATCGGCTTCCGTCAGCGTCATGTGTTCCAGCGCCGTTGCAAACCGGCGCGGCAGCCCCGACCCGGACAGGATCTGCAGCGTATGGTCCGATGTCAGCAGCATGAGCACGGCCACCGAATTGGGCACGAATTCCTCCACCCCCTGGCACACCAGGTCGGCAACGTCCTGTATCAGCATGTCACCCGAAAGGGATCGGAAGACCGTGTTCTGCAGGTCCAGCAGTTTCCGGCGGTGGCTTTCTTCCGTGACCCCCTTCATGAAGGCCATGTAGTAGCGTTTCTTGTCCGGCCCGATCAGCGCGGTTGAAATGGACATCTCGGCCGAAACGTAATCGCCGCTTTTGCTTTCGAACGTGATCTCGCGCGATGTGCCGACAATGCGGTTGATGCCCGTTTCACGGTTATGCGCGATGAAGCCGTCATGCTGGCTGCGGTATTCCGTCGGTACCAGGCATTTGACATTGCGGCCCATGACCTCGTCTGCCGTATATTCCCACAGCTTTTCCGCCGCGTGGTTGAAAAAGACGATGCAGTTCCTGTCATCAATGATGATGACGCCATCGCGCGCCTGTTCCAGCATGTCCATACAGATGCCGGAATTGACATTCTCTTCTGTTACGGGGAAAACTTCCTTACCCATCTCCGCACCTTTTTTATTATGACTGTATGAATCTGTTCAGTTTTTATATTTCATGTTGCTGTTCCTGCCGGTCACGGACCCAGCGCGCCAGTTCGGCGGCGGCCAGTGGCCGGGAAAACAGGTAGCCCTGCATCACGTCGCACTGCAGGTTTTCCAGCAGCGCCTTCTGGGCTTCGGTTTCGACCCCCTCGGTCACCACCGTCATGCCCAGCATGCCGCCCATGCCAACCACCGCCGTTGTCAGCGCCTGTGCATTGGCATTGTGTTCAAGGTTCATGATGAAGCTGTGGTCGATCTTGATTTCGCTTAGCGGCAGGCGCGCCAGCCGTGACAGGCTGGAAAAGCCGGTGCCGAAATCATCAATGGACAGGCCGACCCCAAGCGTGCGAATGGCGCGCAGGACCGCCATCGTGTCCTCGTTTTCATCCATCATGACGCTTTCGGTAATTTCCAGCGTCAGGCGCTGCGGCCCGAGGTCGTGGGCGTCCAGCATCCGGGAAATGGTTTCGGGCAGGCTGCGTTCACGGAACTGCCCGGCGGACAGGTTGACCGCAACGGTCGGCACATGAACCCCGTCGCGTTCCCATGCCACGATCTGGCGGCAGGCTTCCTCCAGCGACCATGTGCCGATGATTTCGGCCTGACCGGTCTCTTCCACCACCGCCATGAAGCGCGACGGAAAGATATTGCCCAGAAGCGGGTGGTGCCACCGTGCCAGTGCCTCCACGCCATAAAGCTGTCCCGACCGCGCGCGGACCTGCGGCTGGTAATGCAGGTGCAGTAGCCCGCGCGCCAGCGTTTCACGCAGCGCCGGCCCCGCCAGCAGCCGCCCCCGCGCCGTGCCATGCCCGGCGGGCGTTGCGATGCGGCAGGTGCCGCGCGCGGTTTCCTTGGCCTGCCGCATGGCGGTTTCCGCCAGCCCGATCAGGGTTTCACTGTCCGGCCCGGTATCGGGGAACATGCTGATCCCCACGCTCAGCGACGGCGTGATGTGATTGCCGCTGACGTTGACGGGCTGCGCCAGTCCGTCCAGCAGGGTGTGGACACGGCGCATCGCTTCGTCCTGACGGGTTTCGGGCAGGACGATGATGAACTCATCGGCGCTGGAACGGCACAGGACATGGTCGTGGCGCGTGAGCGCGCGCATGCGGGTGGCCAGTGTTTTGAGCAGCACATCGCCATTGGCGTGCCCGAGGGCTTCATTGATGTCACGGAACCGGTCAACATTGAGTACCAGCACGGCAAACTGGTGGTCCCCCGGCTGTCCCACCAGTTTGTCAAGGACAGCCTGCACTGCGGAACGGTTGAGGAAACCGGTCAGCGGATCGTAACTGGCCAGTTGCGCGATATGCTGGCGGGCTTCGTACTGTTCGATCACCACGCCGCAGAACGGCACGCACCCGCTGACAACCGTTTCCGCCCAGTCGGATACCGGGCCGGGATTGCGGAAGAACAGTGCGAAGATGCCCGTCACCTTCCCCGCAGGTGACACGGTGGCCGTGGCGCGGCAGTGATGCAGCCCGAGCGAGAGGGCCAGCGAGTAATAGCTTTCCCATACCATCGCCCCCGCACGGGACGGGTCACGGACAAGGATCGCGCGGTCGGCGTCCGACAGCGTGACGTTTTCAAGGGCGGCGGCATACCGGCGCGGGAACCCTGCACCCGACAGGATGCGCAGACGTCCGTCCGGGGCCACCAGCATCAGCACGGCGGCGGTGTCGGGTACGAATGTTTCCGTCTCGCGGCAGATCAGGTCAGCCACATCCTGGATCGTCATGTCGGTTGAAAGGGCGCGGAATACCGTGTTCTGCAGGCCCTGCAGGTTCCGGCGGCGGCCATCGCCGGTCATGTCCTTGATGGTGGCCATGTAATATTTCCGGTTGTCAGGCCGCAGCGTGACCATGGACAGGGCGAGTTCGCCCGCCACGTACTCCCCTGCCCTGTTTTCAAACCGGATTTCGCGCGATGTGCCGATAATGGTATTGACGCCGGTACTGCGGTTGCGATTGATGAAGGCATCATGGTCGGCACGCATGCCCGCAGGCAGCAGCATGCTGACATTCTGCCCGATCACATCGGACTGCGTATATCCCCACAGGTTTTCGGCCGCGGCGTTGAAGAAGACGATCCTGTTGCGTTCGTCAATCACCACAATGGCGTCCGCCGCGCCATGCATGACCTGCAGCGCATTTGTTCCGGATAAAGAATGATGGGGACGAAGGAAAAGCGGCGTGTTCTGGTTCATGTCCATCAACAGTATTCAGGAATTTCTATTTTTTCACGACAATGCAGATTTCGTGCGTTTCGCCGGCCGTATAGTGCCGGATGTGCAGCGGCGCGCCGCCGTGCTGTCCGGGTATGGCCTCGCTGCATTCATCGGGCAGGCCACAGACATTTCCCAGAAACCGGACTACGGCCCATGCATTGCAGTCCAGTTCGTTCGAGGCACCACTGAGCAGCCCGATCAGGGTGATATCCGTTTCGGCGTCATAGGTGACGCTCAGGCTGGCGACATCGCGGAACGTGATGGAGACGGCGCCCGGGGCGTCCTCCTCCAGCGTGACATCAACCAGCAGCAGGCCGGAATCCGGTAATTTCGGGCCAAAAATCAGATGGCCCCCGCCTGCCCTGACCGCAATGCGCACCCACAGGATATGAAGCGTGCCGGAACTTTCAAATTCCATCGTGCCACCACGCAGCACATAGTCGCGCTGGCAGCTGCTGGCGATATCGCTCAGTGATGCACGCAGCCATCTATCCGCCCCGACCACCGGGCGTTCGGATGCATGGTGATGGGTGTGAAACGCCGACGCATTCCGTGCGACCTCCACCAGGGCATGCCGCAAGACAAAAAAACCACCGCGAATTTCCTGATCCGTATCCCGACTGGTCAGGACTCGACGTTCATCGTCCGTTCGGCGTCCCATTAATTATGTTATCCTGATTTCGCAAAAGTCTTAATGTTTCGATAATTTTGGGCTTATACATATATTGCAACAGTAATGCAACTTATTTCGACCCTAGGGAATAAATGCTTTTTTAATTGAATACTGGGAATTTATTCCTTAGCTCTGCATCCTGCCATGAGAAGAAAATGTGAACGTCTTGTGACATCGCCGCGATGTCTGTTCAGTTGTTCGATTTTTGACTACATATGTAATTGAAATTTAATTGTGATCTGAAGATAAGATGCTGATCGGTTATGCGCGTGCAGGTACGGACGAGTGCACACTTGAGGAGCAAGTGTGGCATTTGCATGACGAAGGCTGCGAAACCATTTATGAAGACCCCCTGCCGGAGGAAGAAAAGGAACGCCCCGGGCTGACACGCCTTCTGCAGGTCGCCCGTACGGGCGACATCGTGATCGTCTATCGCCTTGACCGTCTTGCCCGTTCGACACAGCACCTGCTGGAGATCGCGGAAAGCCTGCGGCAGAAGGGTGCGGGGCTACGTTCCATCCGTGAACCATGGGCGGATACGACATCACCCGAAGGCCGTATTGTCATGACGGTATTTGCAGGCATCGCCGATTTTGAACGCGCGCTGATCCGCGAACGCACGACGGCAGGCCGCATGCAGGCTCGCCAGCGTGGCATCCATATGGGCCGCCCGTCCAAGCTGAGCCCGGCGGATAATGCGGAAATATACAAAATGGCAACGCAGGACGGCCTGCCGATTGCGGATATTGCCGAACAGTTCAGCGTACACAAGGCGACCATCTACCGCATCATTTCAAAGTTCCGTAGTGAAAATGGCTGAGCCTGTCGTCATATACTGCGTGTAACCAGACGTTTCTGGTGATGGTTTTTATGAAAACATATTTCAGTAACGCTGCCTTTATTTAAAATAGGCAGCGCCCATAAAATTTTATTTCCGTAACTGATTCATTTCAGAATGATCACTGAAGATTTTTTTTAAAGACACCATTCATGAAGAACAGAAAAAAGTTTTTTGGGTGTCGCCTTTTTTCAAACAGGCGATGTCTTTCAGAGCTTCCCGAAAAAAGCTTTGCCAGACGGCATTTTTAAGAAAGATACAGGAACAGTTTCCGCACGCTGTCTTTTGCGAAAAGACAGTGTTTCCCTGATGCCGTTCATGGCCACGGACCGCATGAGCCCGATGCGCCCGTCACTGAAGCGGGCGGGCGCATCCGGACACGGCAGGCGGACTGTGCTGCGGTAGCAGCGGTTACAGTCCGCGCGGTCAGGGAATATAGCGTTCGGCGCGCAGGCGGTCGAACAGGTCGAAGAAGGAATCAGGCGTGTAGCGGTAGCCGGTGAAGCCGAGTTTGCGGCTCAGGCTCATGTCGGTCACGCATTCGACGGGGCGGCCCAGGTCGGCATCCGTGTGCCATGGCGATGCCAGACGGTGCAGCACTTCTTCCCGCAGGCCGTGCCGGCGGGCGATGTCCGCCCATTGTCCGCCCCTGTCCGCCAGCATGTGTTCCAGTGACGTGGCGTGACCGGGATAGGGGGCGGCGTCAATGCCGAACCAGGCGGCCAGTTCGCCCCACAGCCATTTCCAGCGGAACACGTCGCCATTGACCACATTGAACGCCCGGTTGTGCCCGGCGGGGCCGCTGGCCGCCCACAGGATCTGGCTGGCAAGCTGGCGGGCGTCGGTCACGTCCGTCAGACCGTTCCACTGCGCGGGCGATCCGGGGAAAACGAAGGGCAGCCCCGTCTCGCGGCACAGCGTGGCATAGGCCGCCAGTGTCGTACCCATGTTCATGAGGTTGCCGATCGCATACCCGATGACCGTGTGCGGGCGATGAACCGTCCATGGAATACCCAGCCGGTCTGCAACCTCGAACAGGACATCTTCCTGACTGTAATAGAAATTTTCCACCGCCAGCCGCGGCATGCTCTCACGGAACGGCGTCTGTGGCGGCGCACCCTGCGCATAGGCCTCGAACGGGCCAAGGTAGTGTTTCAGCCCGGTCACCAGACTGGCATGCACCAGCGCGTGCGGGCGTGGCAGGGCGGCAAACACGTTGCGCAGCATCGCACTGTTGGCAATGCAGTTTTCACGTTCGCTGTCGCGGCGTGTCCATGTGGTGAAGAATACATGCGTCGGCACGATACCGGCCAGCGCCGTGCGCAGGGATTCCGGGTCCAGCGCGTCGGCCGCGACGGGTATTATTGTGCCGGGCAGGTTTTCGGTCCGCCGCGCCAGGCCGTAAACGCCCCAGCCCTCCGCGACCAGCCGGTTGGCAAGGTTCTGGCCGACAATACCTGTCGCACCGATGACAAGCGCCCTGTGGGACATCTTTTCCTCCATGAATGACGTGGGCTTCACACGCTGTCGGGTAACGCCATAAAAGACAATCCGGCACCTTTTCGTGCCCTGGTTACCTGAACGTTCCCGTGAGGCCGCCCATGGATATCGCCCCCCTGCCCGACGCCTACCGCCATGCGCCATTCGCGCAGGACTGTGCCCCGCGCCGTCTGCTGCGGCTGTTTTCGGGCAAATGGACCACCATGATCGTGCATACGCTGCACCTGTGTGGCGGTGCCTCGCGCCCCGGCCAGCTTCAGCGCGCCCTGCCCGGCCTGTCGAAAAAGATGATGACCCAGACCCTGCGCGACCTGGAACGGATGGGACTGGTGGACCGCAAGATCATGCAGGTCATGCCGCCCGTGGTCGAATACCGGCTGACGGCGCTGGGACAGCGCTTTGTCGAACCGCTGGAAATGCTCTACCGCTGGGGCGCGCAGCATGCGGCGCTGCTGGATCAGGTTGACCGCAACATCGCCGCCGCATCCGCGCGCGACGCATCGTGATGGCGCGCTGTCCCGAACGCTTCAGGGGAATGCCGCCCATGTGAGCATGGGCGGCACGCACGGCAGGCTGCCCTGATGCGGCCCCTTACTGCCCCACGGCGGGGGACAGCACCGGCTGCGTCAGGTTGTCGTCGGGGTCGGGCCCGTGGCTGTGCGGGGCGGGCACGCCGCCCACGGGCGGGGCGTTGTGCAGACCGGAATACTGGAGCGGATCAACCCCGAAGACCTGATTGGGCGCGGGCAGGCTGGCAGCGTCCCATCCCCCGCCACATCCACGGATCAGGCCGATCTGCGCCTGCAGGTAACGGGTCTGGATTTCGGCCTGCTGTATGCGGGCGTCCAGCGTGCTGACCTGCGCGATCAGGACGTCAAGGTACGTGGCAAGCCCGCCCTTGTACAGGTTCATGGTAATGTCCTGTGTCTCGCTTGCGGCGCCGACGGCGGCGCGCAGGCGGCCATTTTCCCCATCCAGCCGGTTGGTGCGCGACAGCCCGTCCTCCACATCGCGAAAGGCGTTGAGGATGGTGACACGGTAATGGTCGCGGGTTTCACGGTAGGCGGACCAGCTCTGCTGCAGCTGCGCGCGGCGCAGCCCGCCTTCAAACACCGGCATGGTCACGGTCGCGCCATACGACCACATGGAATTGGCAAGGTTGGCGAGGTTGAAGCCATTGTCATCAAACCCCCCGTTCATCTGGAACGACACATGCGGGTAGAACGCGGCGCGCGCTATGCCGATGGCCCGGTTGGCCTGCGCCATCTGGCGTTCGGCAATGGCAATGTCGGGCCTGCGCTGCAGCAGGGCCGACGGCAGGGGCGCGTGCAGCGCGAAACGGGTGGCGTTGAGGTGCGGGTCCGCCGCGATGTGGAACGACGACGGGGCGACGTTGACCAGAACGGCCACCGCATGTTCCATCACCTCGCGCTGGGCCTGGATGTCCAGCAGGCGGGCCTGCGTGGTGTACAGCTGGTTCTGCGCGCGCGCCACATCCAGCCGTGATGCCGCCTGGTCCACCAGCCGTGTCTGGGTCACGCGCAGGGAGTCCTGGTAATACCGGATCGACTGCGTATAGATCGCCGCCTGAGCATCCAGCCCGCGCAGGGTGAAATAGTCACTGGCCAGTTCGGCCTGCAGGCTCAGCCGTGCCGCGGCGTATTCCGCCGCCTGTTCCTGCGCATAGTCTTTCTGCAACCGCACCCGGTTGCGGATGGCGGACCAGAAATCCGGTTCCCACGATGCCATGCCGCCATAGAATTCGTCGGAATCCGTAATCGGCCCCTTGTAGCGGAACAGCCGCTCGGCCGAACTTTTGTTGTTGCTGCCGCCAAAGGCCACGCCAAAATGCGGCAGCAGGTCGGCCCGTGCCTCGCTTACGATCGCGCGTGCCTGCAGGAAGCGTTCGCTGGCGGCCTGCAGGTCGCCATTATGGGCCATGGCGGTGGTTTCCAGCATGTCAAGCTGCGGGTCGGCAAAGCTTTCCCACCACTGCGCGGGAATGGCGTCATCCATGGGACGGGCCACGCCAAACGGGGCCTGCCCCTGCCATGTGGCGGGAATGATGTAGTTCGGCGCATGATAGGCCGGGGCCAGGTCGCATCCCGCCAGTGACAGCAGCGACATGGCGCATGCGCCCCCCATGCCGGCGGCGCGGCGGATGGTGTGTGCCATCATTCATCGTCCTTTTCATCGGTATCGCTGCTGTAGCCGGCCACGGGCTGGACCACGCGCACGCTCTCGCCATCCAGCAGGTCGGCAGGCGGGTTGTCGATGATCCGGTCATCGGGGGATATGCCCGACAGCACCTGCGTCGCCCCGTCGCCCATGCGGCCCACGGTAATATCGTGGAAATGTGCATGGTTCTGCCCATCCACCACGGCCACCTGCATGCCGTGTTCCTGAAACACCAGCGCGCCGGTGGGAATGGTCTGGTGGGCGGCCTGTTCGGGCGCGGTCAGGGTGACGGCGGCAAAGGTGCCGGGCCACAGGGCATGGTCGGTGTTGTCGATCACGAACTCGCTTACGCTGGTGCGGGTGTCGGGGTCGTAGCCGCCCGATACGGTCAGGAACTTCGCCTCGAACCGGCGGTCGGGGAACTGCGGCACCTGCACGCTGGCCTGCAGGCCGGGCTGCAGGATGTAGGACATGTTTTCAGGGATCGAGACGAACAGCCGCATCTGGTGCGTATCCGCCACGCTGAACAGTTCACTGGCCGCCCCCGTGGCGTTCAGGTTGCCGCCGCCTTCGTGCACGTAATCGCCCACGTTGATGTCGCGCTGCGTCACCACGCCGTCAAACGGGGCGACAATGATCTTGAAGCGTTCAAGGGCGGCATAACGGTCAAGGTTATGCCGCGCGGCCTCCAGGTCGGCAGCGGCGGATTTCTCGTTCGCGTCCTGCACGGATACGGACTGCCCCGACACCGCCTGTGACTTGCCCATCAGCCGCCAGCGCTGGGCCGTCACCACCGCAAGGTCGTATTTCGCCTGTGACGACTGAAGGTCGGCCTGCGCCTGCGCGAACTGCGCATCAAGGCCGGGGGTGTTGATTTCGGCCAGCACGTCGCCCGCGGCCACCCGTGCGCCGTAATCCTTGTACCACATGCGCACGTAACCGGACGCCTGCGGGTAGATGGGGGCCTGGTACCACGCATCGATCGTGCCGGGCAGGTCCAGGCTGACATGGCGTGCCTCGCGCCGGGGCGAGATGACCATGACATCGGGTACGGAGGCGACAGCGGCCTCCCGCCGCAGGGCGGCTGCATGCTGCACGCGCCCGACCAGCAGGTAACCGCACCACCCCACGACAACGGCGGCACCGGCCAGCATGACGACTTTTCGGTTTTTCTGGGTGGACATCAGTTCATTTCCTCCCGGATGCGGGATGGACGGTTGTGCAGGATTGCGTAAACACACGGCACGAACAGAAGCGTGGACACGGTGGCCACCAGCAGCCCGCCAATGACGGCGCGGCCCAAGGGCGCGTTCTGGGAATTGCTCATGGCCATGGGCACCATGCCGATCACCATGGCCAGCGCGGTCATCAGCACCGGGCGGATGCGGCCGTAGCCTGCCTCCAGCGCGGCGCGCAGGGCATTACCATGTTCCTCGATCCGTTCACGGGCGAAGGACACCACAAGGATGGAATTGGCCGTGGCCGTGCCCATGCACATGATCGCCCCGGTCAGCGCCGGCACCGACAGCCGCGTATGCGTCAGGAACAGCGCCCACGCGATCCCCGCCAGTGCGCCAGGCAGTGCGGTGATGATGATGAACGGGTCCAGCCACGACTGGAAATTGACCACGATCAGCAGGTAGATCAACAGCACCGACACCACCAGCCCGAACACCAGTTCGACATAGGCATGGCGCATGGTTTCGGTCTGGCCGCGCACCACCACGGCGGCGGTGGAGGGCACCCTGTCATGTGTCTGGTCCAGAACGTGCTGCACGCCGGTCGTGACCTGCCCCAGATCCGCGCCCTCGGCCGAGACATAGATGTCCACTTCCGGCATGGAATTGAAGTGCGAGACCTGCCCCGGCGTGCCGGTGGCGCTGACATTGCTGATACCACCCAGCAGCTGCATATGCCGTCCCTGCGGGTCGCCATCGCCCTTGTCCACCGGAATGGTCATGAGGTTGTTGAAATGCGTCAGCTGATCCTGTGACACATACACATTCAGCGGGAAGGTAATGCCCGTGGCCGGGTCCAGCCAGTATTGCGGGTCTACCGTCTGGCTGCCCGACAGGGTCATGAGTTCGTTATTGGCCAGGTCGGCTTCCGTCATGCCGGTGGCCTGCCCGAAGGTGCGGTTGCCCTGCACGAACAGTGTCGGCGTTTTCATGGTCTGCTGGATCACCACGTCGGCGGCACCGGGGACTGCGCGCAGGCGGTTTACCAGCAGGCGGGCATAATCGTAATTGTCACGCAGGTCCGGCCCGGAAATCTGGATGTCGATGGGTGAAGGCGACCCGAAATTCAGGATCTTTGCCGTAAGGTCCGCAGGCTGGAAGGTGAACACCGTGCCGGGAAACCGTGCCGACAGGTCATGACGCAGGATGGTGCGGTCATTCCATACGGGTGTTTCCTCATCCTTCAGCGCAATGGTGATGTCACAGTCCTGCGTGCCGATGGTGGGGGTGGGAATGAAGGCCTGGTTATGCGCCCCTTCGGGCAGGCCGCAGTTTTCGATCATGCTTTCCACCTTGCCGGGGAACAGCTGGTTGATCCGGTCTTCCACCAGTGACGCCTCGCGCCCTGCCACTTCAATGCGGGTGCCCAGCGGGGCGCGCATGTGCATCTGGATGGTGCCGGATTTGGTTTCAGGGAAGAAATCGCGCCCCGCGACGAGGTACAGCCCCAGCGAGCAGACCGAGACGCCAAGGAACACGGCAACAAAGCGCCTGCGCCCTGCAATCGCGCGTTCCAGCACGCCCGCGTACCCTTCACGGAAATTGTTGAACCCGCGTTCGAACGCCTGCTGGAAGCGTTCGGGCAGGCGCCGGGGGTATTGCAGGTTATGGACCTGCGGCTGGCAGTGGTGGGAATCCCCATGCCCCGCCACGCTGTGACCGGCCAGCAGGTATTTGGCCATGGTCGGCACCAGCGTGCGCGACAGGATGAAGGACGCGATCATGGCGAAGATGATGGCTGCGGCCATGGGCATGAACAGCCAGCCTGCAACCCCGCTCAGGCCAAACAGCGGCAGCCAGACAATGCAGATGCAGGTGGTGGCGACAAAGGTGGGAATGACGATCTGGTTCGCCGCGTCAATGATCGCGGGTTCCAGCGTCTTGCCCATTTCCAGATGCGCGTCGATGTTCTCGATCATCACCGTGGCGTCATCCACCAGTATGCCCACCGCCAGCGCCAGACCGCCCAGCGTCATGACATTGATCGTCTGCCCCGCCCAGTGCAGGCCGATGATCGCGCACAGGATCGCCAGCGGGATGGAGGTGGCGATGATGACCGTCGGCCGCCACGACCCCAGGAACAGCAGTACCACCATGCCGGTCAGGGCCGCCGCCGTCAGCATTTCGCGCACGACGTCGAAAATGGAATCCTTCACGAAGACAGAGGCATCGCCCAGTATGCTGACCTTCACATCCGGCGGCAGCAGTCTCTGTATGCGCGGCAGCAGTGCCTTGGCCCCGGCCACGACATCCAGCGTCGAGGCGTCGCCGCTTTTCATCACGACGATTTCCACCCCCTGCTTGCCCTTTACCAGCACGAGGTTGGTCTGCGGGTGGCCGCCGCGATAGACCTCCGCCACGTCATGGACATAGATCACGGCATTGCCCACGCGCTTGACGGGAATATCACCCAGTTCCTTCATGGAACGCGGGGTGGCGTTGGTCTGCACCATCCAGTCGGTGGCCGAGATTTTCTGGTCGCCCGCGGGCAGCACGATATTCTGCCCGCGCAGGGCGTTCTGCACGTCCATGGCCGACAGGTGGTGCGCCTGAAGCTGCTGCTGGTTCAGCGCCACCATGACAAAACTGTCCATGCCGCCATAGGCCTGCGGCACCACCGCGCCCGGAACGGTCACCAGCAACGGGCGCACGCGGATCATCGCCAGCTTGAACAGGTCCGATGGCGTCTGCTTGTCGGACGTAACCTGAAGTGTGAGCACCGGCACGGAGGAAGCGTCGAGGCTCATCACCATGGGTGACGGGATGTTTTCGGGCAGCTGTTTGATGACCGTCTGTGAAATGGCGGTCACTTCCGCTTCCGCCTTGCCAATATCGGTGCCGGGCTGGAAGTATATGTTGACGATGCCGCGCCCGTAATACGAACTGCTTTCCATATGTTCGATGCCCTCGACGGTCGAGGTCACCATCAGTTCGTAATTGTATATGATACGTCCTGCGAATTCCTCCGGCAGCATGCCGCCATAGGTCCAGACAACGGATACGACCGGAATTTTTATGTTGGGGAACACATCCGTCGGCGTGCGCAATACCGACATGATGCCAAAGACCACAATAAGGATCGACAGCACCACGAAGGTATAGGGCCGACGTAGTGCGGTCACTACGATGGCGTTCATGGGGTGGATCATTCCCTGTATTACGAATAACCGCGCAGCACTACGGGAATGCCCCACAGTATTGGCATGCGGTTTTTATTGCATTGATCGGTTTTTACAGTCCCACGCGCGCGTGGGACGGAACTAGGGCCTGCGGGTCATGTTGGGCGTGACGGGCATGGGGCAGCACTCCGGCGGGATCGGTAACGGGCGGGCCGGCATGGGGTCATGCGGCATCTGCCTGAAACGACAGATACAGTGTTTTTTTACAAACTATGAACAGATAAGATTTAAAATAATATTCATGACAGGGAGTATTCGTTATTATTTCCAATATTTTATGAAGTATAGTTTATAAACTTCGGAACCGGATAAATAAAAAATACGTTAACAGGGAACCTTTCCCCATGTCAGCCGACACCTGCCGCGCAGGCATGCCCCACTGTCCGGGACCGGAAAACTGCCGTCTGGAAGGGACGCCCGGACGGCATCGGGCAGTCATGTTTCAAAAACCGTCCCGAAGCGCCGCCTGTCCGGACAAACGGCGACACAAAAAACAATTTTTATCAATGACTTGTTTCGTGCCATCCCTGAAACGCAATACATGTCTCCGGGCGCCTGCCGTGAATTTTCGCCATCAGTTGCGGGATCTGCACGGTGTTGCATAACTGGCCTGCCTGTGCGCGCATGACACATGCATGGCAAGGGCAACCGCGTGGCCCGGACGGGTCGCGACAGCCGCGACAGCACGCCCGCGCGTGATCCGGCCCCAAAACGGTGCCTGTGGCCGTGGGCAACACTCTGTCATATTGCCTGCAACTGTTCCGGCCTGCGTGGCGTTTACCGTTTCCCTTTCCAACAGGTGCCCCATGCCGCCTGCCCGCCCCCCCGTCGTGGCGATTCCGGTGCGAAACGAAGCACAGCGTATTGGTCCCTGCCTGCGTGCCCTTGCTGCGCAGCAGGGGGCCTGTCCGGGCCATGTGGTCCTGCTGCTCAACAACTGTACCGATGATACGCGTGGCGCGGTCCGCGCCCTTGCCACGTCCCTGCCCTTCGGCGTGATCGTGGCCGAACGCAGCTATGCCCCGCCCGTGGCCCATGCGGGTACGGCCCGGCGTGCGGCCATGCAGATTGCCGCGGCCCTGGCCGAACCGGACGGCATCGTGCTG
Source organism: Komagataeibacter oboediens (assembly GCF_018491655.1). Taxonomy (NCBI): domain Bacteria; kingdom Pseudomonadati; phylum Pseudomonadota; class Alphaproteobacteria; order Acetobacterales; family Acetobacteraceae; genus Komagataeibacter; species Komagataeibacter oboediens. The sequence goes on from NZ_JABLUU010000014.1 coordinate 73,298, forward strand.
ACAACCGATGCCGATGGCCGCGTCGCGCCCGACTGGCTGGCCAATATCCTTGCGGCGTTTGACGCGGGTGCCGATGCGGTCTGTGGCCGCGCCCTGATCGACCCGGCAGACGCACGGATCATTCCCGCGCACCTGCATGATGATGACCGGATGGAAACCGCCTATGCCACCATGCTGGACCGTATCCATGACCTGAGCGATCCCGACCCGCATGATCCATGGCCACGCCATACGGAACATTCCGGCGCCAGCATTGCCGTGCGCGTGGCCGCATGGCGGCGCGCCGGGGGTATCCCTGCCCTGCCGCTGGGTGAAGATCGCGGGTTCATCCGCGCCCTGCGGCAGGTGGATGCCACGATCCGCCATGCGCCCGATGTCATGGTCAGCGTTTCGGGCCGCATTGACGGGCGGGCGCGTGGCGGCATGGCCGATACCATGGCGCGGCGCATGGTGCGGCAGGACGAGATGCTGGATGACAGCCTTGAACCCCCACGCACCTGCCTGCGGCGCGCGCGGGCGCGGGCGGCACTGCGCGGGTTGCGGGGCCTGCCACCGGGGTGCGATGCGTGGCATGACGCGGCGGACGGGCTTGCGGCCCTGCTGCGCCTGCCGGTCGCCACCGTGGCGCATATGGCGCGTGGCCGGTTCATGGGCATGGCATGGGACAGGCTGGAGACGCTCAGCCCGGAACTACGGCGCATGCCCGTCCGGCGGGCTGACCTGCCCATGTACATTGATGAGGCGCGGCGGATCGTGCGCGGCCTGCTGGCCACGCCGTCGTGCGCACTGCCTTACGTCGGGTCCGTTACCGGGGGCGCGCTATCCGGTCCGTTGACCACATCCAGCCGGTAGCGCGGGTACCGCCGTGCATGGGTCACATGCAGCCCGCCCGCGCGGCAGGCATTTATGAAATGGCGGGCGGCCTCATCCCCGGTGCAGGGCGTATCGGTTGGCCCGGTCCAGTTGACCAGTACGATCGGGGCACCTGCCTGCCGCACCCGCAGGCAGTGGGCGGCAAGGCGGCGGATGTCACGGCGGGAAAGGAAATACAGCATTTCCGACACCACGATCAGGTCGCACGCCCGCGCGGGCAGCGGCGGGAACCCGTCCGGCACCTGCCCCCGGTAAAACGATACCCCATTCAGCCCCGCGCAGCGGCGGCGCGCGCGTTCCAGCGCGGCCTCGGCCACGTCCACCGCCAGCACCCGTTCACACCGCCGCGCCAGTCGCGCCGTCATCATGCCGATCGAACACCCCAGTTCCAGCGCGAATCTGAAATGCCTGCCCGACAGCACCGACAGCGTCTGGCGGTATTTGTCATGTTCATACGCCCGCGTTCCCACGCCCCACGGGTCGGGGCGGCGTCTGTGCAGGCGTTCGAAAACTGTCCGTGACCAGCTTGGGGGGCTCATGGCTGGACAAAGACCTCGTAATCCGTCACCAGCGCGTCCAGCAGGCGGTCAGGCAGGTGGAACCCGTCCGGGTCATCGGTAATCAGGCCGCCGTACTGGCTTTCATGCATGCCGATCGCCCGGGCCTTGGTCGCGCGGTGGGCGGTGATGTCCAGCCGCAGGCCCCGTGGCGGGGTGTGGTCCAGATCCATGTCATCGGGCAGCAGCCATCCCCATACAGGATAGGCCAGCAGCGTTGCGCCACACAGGCGCTGCACCGCCACGCCCATTTTCCATGCCGCTTCATGATCGCAATGCGGGTCCGCCCGCCATGGCACAAGCAGCGTGGTGCAGCCCCGTGCCGTGGCCAGATGGGCCAGTCGCGTCGCCATATCCGCAAACACCGGACCGTCATGCGGGGCGGCGGCATCGGGCAGGCCAAGGAAAACCAGCCGGTTGGGCGGCAGGCCAAGGCAGGACACCGCATTGCGGGCTTCCTGCTGGCGCTTTGCCCGCAACCGGGGGGCGGGCCACTGGCGCGAATTGGGGTGGGATGCTGCTCCATCGGTCATGATGACGACAACGGGCGGCATGCCCGCGGCACAGCAGGCGGCGATCAGCCCCCCGCAGCCCAGGCTTTCATCATCGGGGTGCGGGGCAAGGACCATTACGGTGCCCGGCGCAATGGCCGAAAGCGGGGCAAGCGGCAGCTCGCGCAGGGCGGCATGCATGGTGGCGGCCTTCATGGCCGGACGTCCGGCTGGGGAAGGTCGCGGTGGGTGAACCAGGCGGCGGCTTCGCACAATGTCTCGTCCGGGGCGGGCTGGCGCAGGTAGGTGGCAAGGTCGCGCACCAGCCGCTCGACCACGTTGCCACGCACGAAGGCGGACAGCCCCAGCCCGCGTTCGACCTGTTCGATCACCTCCAGCCCCGCGCGTTCCACCGCCAGACGCCCAAGGTTGACGGTGGCGGCAATGTCGCCTGCATCCACCTGGTCCTGCCCGCTGGCCATCCGGGCGGCGCGGCGGGTCCATAGCAGGGCGGTTTCCGCCGCGATCAGGGCCCGGCCAATACGTGCCTGCTGCGCGGGGGCCGCCGCCCGGCCACGCGTGGCAAGCTGGCTGCGCAGAAGCGCGCTCAGCCGTTCGATACCGCCCAGCGCCACGGCCATGCCCCGCCATGCCCCGGCCGAGAATTCGGGCTGGCGCAGGTAATCCCCCGGCTGCCCCACCATGGCGGCCGGCAGCACGGCCATGCCGGTCAGGTCGCACTGTCCCGTGCCCGCCCCACGCATGCCCGCAAGGCCCGCGCCCCCGGCCTGCACGGTGCGGCCTTCATCCAGCGCCACCAGCAGCATCCGGGTCGTATCCCGTTCCGCCCGTGCGGTGACAAGCGCATGGGTCGCCTGCCGCGCGGCCGAGGCAAAGGCCTTCCCCCCATGCAGCATCAGCCCGCCCGCGGCCTGTTCCATGCGCAGCGGGGTCGCGCCATCGGTTACCCACAGGCCGTACAGCGCGTCGTCATGCACATCCTGCGCAATGCGGGCCACCTGCGCGGACGTGCCGTACAGGCAGACCAGGCGGATGGCGTTGACATGCCCCTCCACCACGCGGCCAAGCGCCATGCTGCCCTGGCCCACCAGCCGCAGCATGTGCAGCAGGCCCGCCGCCCCGTGCGGTTCCGTGCCAAGGCCCAGCCCGCCATGCACGCGCGGCAGCGCCGCCGCCAGCACCCCCAGCTGCCGCAGGCGTTGCAGCCCCGCGGCCGGAAAGGTTGCCTGCGCGTCGCCCGCGCTGGCTTCCGCTTCCAGTTCCGCGCGGCAGGCGGCCAGTGCTTCGAAGGGAAAGGTCATGGCGGCTGGGCCCCTTTACGTACGGCAGGCGCGCGCAGACCGCGCCCTGCCCCTGCTGGCACAAACAGCGCCGGTGTCGGGTTGGTTCCCTGCCCATGCCGCCGGTCATGCCCTGTCAGGTTCCGCGCGGGGGCTGCGGCGTGCAGCCATGCGCTTTTCAGGGCCGCGTGTGTATGTCAGGCTCCTGCCCGGCCGGGCGGGCGTCGTTCGCCCGGCGCGCCATCATGGAAGGCCATTGCAATGAAGCTGTATTATACGCCGGGCGCCTGTTCGCTGGCAGCCCACATCATCCTGAATGAAACCGGGCTGCCCCACACGCTTGAACGGGTGGACCTGAAGGCCAAGACAACCGCCAGCGGCGCGGATTACCTGAAGATCAACCCGCGTGGCGCGGTGCCTGCGCTGGAAATCGCGCCGGGCGAGGTACTGACGCAGAATGTCGCGGTGCTGACCTATATCGGGCTGCAGGCCGGTAATGTCGCCATGCATCCGTCCCCGGACTCGGTGGCGTTTTTTCGCCTGCTCGAAGCCATCGGATTCTGCGAGGACGTGCACGGCGCATTCGGCGCGCTGTTCGCCCCCGGCCTGCCGGATGTGACGCGCGACCATCTGCTGAATACGCTGATCCCGCGCCGCCTGGGACAGGTTGAGGCCATGCTGGCGGCCTGCGGCAACGGGCACCTGCTGCCCGAAGGCTTCACGCAGGCGGATGCGCTGATGGCCGTGATCCTGAGCTGGGCTGACCCGCTGCAGGTGGACCTGTCGGCCTATCCCCGCGCCTGCGCCCTGCGTGATGCGGTGTTCGCCCGCCCGGCAGCACAGAAGGCCCGTAGCGAGGAAGGTCTGGACTGACCCGCGGCGTGGCCTGTCCCGGTTTTCGCGTGCCTGCTCCCGCCATGGCCTGTGGACGAAAGGCTGGTATCCGCGTTGCGGGTAACGGGGCGTGCCCGATTACGCTATGGATGGGTATGCAAGATCGGGCCTGATGCCCCTTTCAGGTCACTGTGCAAGGATGATGACAATGGACAACCCGCTGCAGACCACCCCCGAGACACAGGCGCGCATCGCCGCCAAGGCAAAGGAAATGTGGGAAGCCGATGGCAGGCCGGGCTGCGGGCCGGATGCGTACAAGGAAGCGGCGTCGGAGCTGATCGGGATGGAAAGCAACCCCGACGCGGGGCAGATTCCCGTGGACTCTCCCGTGCCGCTTGATGAAAACGGCCAGCCGGTCGAGGAAGCCTTCCTTGAGGAAAACCTTGGCAATTCCGGCGGCAGCATGAACGAACTTGATGACAGGCAGGAAGTACCCTTCGCCACGCGGCAGGAAGAAGAAGACGCGCTGAAAAACCAGTAACGGCCTGTTCTGACGTCGCGTATTCACGCCGGTACCGCCGGTTCCGGGGCGCCGCCTGTTTCAGCCGGGGCGGCGGCGTCCCCCTGCAATGCCGCGGGACAGTCGCCATTGCCGGGCTACATGTTTCGCATGAATGTGGTGAATACGATGCGGGCGGCGTGAAGGCCGGCGTACGTTGCCGGTTCCCGCGCGGCAGCATATCGGACACGCCATGCGGTTCATCCCGCACGCAACCGGGACGGGGCCACGCTCGGCCTGAAAAGCCTGCCCGGGTAATAGCGGTCGACCGTACGAAGTATATGGTGAAAACTCTTTTTGAAAAGCGTCAGGTATCATCGCCTTTATTGACAGAAGGCAGCGCCTGAAGGTGTTTATTATTTCAGATCATGTAATGTCCGGTCATGCTGGTCGGCCCGCGTGTGGTGCGGTGCCGGATAAGGCTGTCACACGCCGGATGGCATGCGCGCCAGATGATGGTGCCGCCGCAGTGCGCGCCCATCTCCGTTCATGATGTTTTCCGGTCGGAACAAAAGTAATGATGCAGTGCAATAACGGCGCGCCGTGTATTTCCGCCCGCCTGCCATGACTGCAGCGGGCACGACAGCGCATTTACCGCCACATGGCACGGGACGCGCGCCATGTGATCGGGAATTATAAAGTATACGGTCGTAATTATATTATGGAACCGACGGGTTTTTTAAGAATCATGAAGTATGATCCATCTCTTATTATTTTGTTTGCCCGATACGCAACCGTGGACGCGATGTGCCGTTGATCTTCCCACAGCGCGCAGTTCCGGGGTCGCTTCCACTGGCACATCCGTCATGGAACCATGGAAAAACAAGGGCCCCGCGTAGCCGCTGTGATATGAAAAGGTGAGGATCATGAGTTATCATATCTCCCTGCACACACGCACAAGCCTGCCCGCTCTGGCCCCGGCCGACAGCCGTGGCGGCGGCGGTGCGGCCCACAACCCCGGCAACTTCGCCAACGACCCCGCCCGCGCGGCCGAAGCCGGCCACAAGGGCGGGCAGCACAGTTCCGGCAATTTCGCCAATGACCCGGCCCGTGCGGCGGAAGCCGGGCGCAAGGGCGGACAGCACAGCCATGGCGGCACCGGGCACACGTCGGAAAAAACGGCGGCGTCCGGCACCCAGAAGGGCACGCAGCATGGCGCGGGCAATTTTGCCGACAACCCCGAACGTGCGGCGGAAGCCGGACGCAAGGGCGGCCTGCACAGTCATGGCAAGTCGTAAGTAGAACGGGTGGGCGGAACCTGCAGCCGGGTTCCGCCCGACCTGCCGATACCATCGGATGTCGCCATCGTCGGGCGATGTCCATGACACGTATGGAGAAGTTCCATGTCAGCATCCATGACAAACGGTTCCACGACGAATAATACAACCATATCCCCTGAAATGACCGGCAGGCATGACCTGATTTCCTCGGACCAGGTGGAGGGCACGTCCGTGTACTCCCCGTCGGGGGAAAAACTGGGCACGGTCAAGTATTTCATGGTCGACAAGAATTCGGGCGATGTCGCCTATGTCGTCATGAGCTTTGGCGGCTTTCTGGGCATGGGCAACAGTTACCACCCGCTGCCGTGGAAGGCGCTGCATTACGACAGGGAACGCGGCGGGTATATCGTGTCCCTGACGCGTGAACAGCTTGAAGCCGCCCCTGCCTATGCCGAGGACATGTCCCCCGACTGGACCAACAGCCGTTACGGCAGTCAGGTCGATACCTATTACGGCGGCCTGCCCGGCATGTAGGCCGGCCGCAGGCCGGACGGGACGCAACTGCAGGTATGGGCCCGGCCCGGCCTGCAGTCTGCGTTTTTCCGCTTTTGGCATGAACTGGAAAAGACAACCGGGAGCCCGGCACGATGGACGGACATGACGGCGGCTTTCCGCCGCAGCAGCAGGCCCCACCGGGGCAAACCCGGGACATGCATCCCCGCCCCGACCATGGCGAGACCAGCTATCGCGGGTCCGGCCGGCTTGCGGGGCGCAGGGCGCTGGTTACAGGTGGGGATTCCGGCATCGGGCGCGCGGTGGCCATTGCCTTCGCACGCGAGGGGGCCGATGTCGCCATTGCCTATTACAATGAACATGACGATGCGCGGCAGACCGCAACATGGGTGGAAAAGGCAGGCCGGAAGACGCTGCTGCTGCCCGGTGACGTAGCCGACAGGGCGCATTGCACGGACCTGATCGCGCGTACGGTCAAAACGCTGGGCGGGATTGACATCCTGGTCAATAACGCAGGGCACCAGAAAAGCATCGACCGGCTGGAAGATATTGAGGAGGAGGAGTGGGACCGGACGTTCCGCACCAACATCTACAGCATGTTCTTCCTGTCGCAGGCCGCCGTGGTGCATATGGCGGCGGGGGCCGCGATCATCAATACAACGTCGATCAACGCGACATCGCCCTCGCCGCACCTGCTGGCCTATGCCACGACCAAGGGGGCGATCGCCAATTTCACCGTGGGGCTGGGTGACATGCTGGCCGCGCGCGGGATCCGGGTCAATGCCGTGGCCCCCGGCCCGATCTGGACGCCGCTGATCCCGGCGACCATGCCGCCGGAACACATAAAGGAATTCGGCCGCAACACGCCCATGGGCCGCGCGGGACAACCGGCGGAAGTCGCCCCCGCCTATGTCTTTCTGGCATCGGATGAAAGCAGTTACGTCACCGCCGCCATCATTCCCGTAACCGGCGGTCGCCCCATGCTGTAACGGATTACCTGAACCAACCGGCCGGACCACGTCAGCCGGTCAGGGGCAGGATTCGGGAATATCGTCTTTATTGCAGACGGCGATACCCGCAATCCTGTCTCCCGCCCTGATCCGCCTGCCGTTTTCAGACAGTCCTCACGCACCTGCCGGGCCGAAGGCGGATCGGGTCAGGCCGATTGCGGGACGATGCTGATCATGTCCGCCACATCCGGTTCACGCACCGGCGGCAGGGTCATGACCTGATCGGGAAGGGCGACGCGGGCGGGCGGCATGGGGTCCAGTTTCTGTGGCTGTCCGGTCAGCAGTGCGCGTTCCACTGCCGCCAGCACGCGGACGTCGCGCAATCCTTCCTCCCCATCCGGTTCAGGGTCGCGGTCATGCAGGATACAGTCGGAAAAATAGGCGATTTCCCCGCCAAACTGTTCCACCGGGTCATGGCGGTGCGTTTCCTTCCGGCCATCTATGGTGGTGGTGTAGGTGATGCCGACATCGGGGCCGAACATATAGCACGGCCCGGCGGTGACGCTGCCCCTGTCACCCACCAGCGAGAAATTCTCGACCGGCGCGCAGGCGTAACTGACAAGGAAATGGGCCATCCGCCCTTCGGCAAAGCGCAGGGTGACGGATACCGTATCATCAAAATTGAACCCTCGCCCCGGCGTTTTGGTGCCCACGGCGTGGACCTCCAGCGGTTCGCGGGCAAACAGGTTGCGCACCGCGTTCAGCGGATAGGTGCCCATGTCGGGCACCGGGCCGGACCAGTAACCGCTATGGCCGCGATGGTTGGCTTCGGCAAAGTTCTGTCCGAACATGGAATCAAAGGCGATCAGGTGCCCGAAATCCCCATTGCGACAGCGTGAAATCAGGTCAACCGTGCCCGGTTCGCAATGCAGGCGGTAGGCGACCATAAGCTTGCCGCCGCCACGTTTCTGTGCATCCAGAATGGCTTCGCAGTCCTCAACGCTGGTCGCCATGGGTTTTTCCACCAGCAGGTGCAGCCCCGCCTCCAGCACGGGCACGGCGTACTGCCGGTGCAGCGCGTTGGGGGTTGCCAGATAGACCGCGTCGATATGCCCCGAATGCAGCAGGGTCGGCAGGTCATCATAATGGCAGGCGGGAATATCGTACCGTGCTGCCAGCCTGCGGGCCTTTTCCGGGTCGCCCGTCACCAGCGCGGACAGCACGGAATTGCCTGCCCGCGCCATGCCGGGCATGAAGGCCTGCTGGGAAATCTGGCCGCCGCCGATCACGGCGTAACGAATTTTCCTGGCGTTGATATCCGGTGTCATGTCGTGCCTCCGGTCGGTTGTCGCACTGCCGGGTGAACGTCGCCCCCCTGCATGGGTTGCGACGGATATGGCGGCATGGATGGACGGACCGGGCCGTTTTCGTGCGGCGGGGGATGAATATAAAATAAAACCGGAAATAATGACGGGCGTTACAAAGAAACGCCGCATGCCGCGACGTGACCGGACAAGGATCAGGACAATGATCGCACGACCCCTTCATATCGCGTCACTTCTGGCCCTTGGGCTATGTATGGGAACAGCGGCCCACGCGCAGGGCAACACGCCGCCCAGAATGCCCGTCGAGACCATGCCCCGGGACGGGGGCACCTCCACCTCCCACACACCGGACAGCGCATGCAGGACGCAGGACACCGCGCATGGCCATTCCCACCCCTGCCCGCGCAAGGACCCCAGCAACCCGGACATTCCCGGCACGCGTGGTGGCGGGGCCGCGCCGTCATCTTCGTCCACGCCGCCCACGGGTAATATGGATGAATGAACCGGAACGCGCCGGCGGGTGGATGGCCCCGGTCGCACGTTGCGCGTAAACCCGCGTGGCACACTGTCCCTGCTGGCATAATGACGGCAGGCGGACAGGGCTGGTGCATCCGGGCCATGGCATGCGGCAGTCCGGCCCGGATCGCCATTCCCCATCATGGCGGGGCGTAGCCCACCCTGTTCCCGGCGGCCCGCATCCATTCATGCACGAAAGGCGCACCCTGTCCCGCGCCGTCCCATATGATGGGGCGGGTGGGCAGGATACGCCTTTTTCATTGCGGCTACCCGCTCGGGCATGAATTCATGCCGCGACGAGCAGGCAGACGGGGATGGCCCGGCCGGACCGGTCCCCGCGCGCTGCGTTAGTTGGAACTGCTGCTGTCGCTGTCGTTGTGGCCACCATGGCCACGACCGCCCCAGCCGCCGCCGTTGCCACCGCCGTTATGACCTTCACCACGGCCTTCACCGCCGCGCTGTCCCCAGCCGCCACCGTTCTGGCCACCGCCATTCTGGCTGTCGCCGTTCTGGCCGCCATGGTTGCCCCAGCCACCGCCGTTACGACCTTCGCGGCCTTCGCCACCGCGCTGTCCCCAGCCGCCGCCGTTCTGGCCACCGTTATTCTGGCTGTCACCGTTCTGGCCGCCACGGTTGCCCCAGCCACCGCCGTTCTGGCCCTCGCGGCTTTCGCCACCACGCTGTCCCCATCCGCCGCCTTCGCCGCCACGGCCACCACGGTGCTCGCCACCCTGGTTCTGGTCGAAGGACTGTGCCTGCGCTGCAAGCGGAAGGGACGCGCCAAGGGCAAGCGCCAGCAGGATTGTACGTTTCATGATGTCTCCTATGGATTGACACCCAAGATATCGGGAAGCGAAGCGGCGATTGATAGGGCCAATATTGTTACAAACAGATTCGGCCTGTCTTACTTCGGACCCGTTTCCGGAAAGCATTCGCAGAACAGGAATAAGTTCCTGTCATTCGTGATATTTCGTGAATATTAGCCCAGAGACCGTCTTAATATCTTAACAGAACCATAACACATGTTCCCGTCGCCCCGAATTCGGCATGGTCGGACGGATTCACAGAATTATCACATTTACAGTCCGCTGTTTTTGTTACTCTGTTCCTGCCCGCGCTTGTGCTGGCTTTTTAAGAGGTTTCCGGATCATGAATACGCAAGCCGTTTCCCCCCAAAAAACCCGTAAAGAGCCGCATGAAGAATGGCGCGAAGCCCTGATCCATGCATGGAAGAACCGTCGCGGCTACGTCCGCACGCATGAAACATCGCCCATCCGCGCTGATGAGGGTTTCATGCCGGATGAAGCCTGAGTATACCGGATTATTGTAAATATTCAGCCCGATCAGGGGCATGATGCATTCTGTTACAAATAATTTATTGGTACAGGTCTTCTCATTTCTGGTTATCCTTCTATATGTATAGAGCAGGTTTTTAGAAACCGGTTAAAACTAAGGAAACGATATAGTATGAAAAAGTCCCTGATCCTGGCAGCCGTTCTTGGTCTGTCGCTCCCGGTTGTTGCTCATGCTGACGACAACAACGGTAACGACCAGAACCGTCATGGCGAACACCACGGCAAGCATCATGGCAAGCACCACAACGAAAACGGTGAAAACGGCCAGAATGGTGACCGTGAGCACGGCGATCGCGAACACGGTGAACATGGTGACCGTGAACATGGCGAACACGGTGAGCATGATCACGACGGTCAGCAGCAGTAATCTGCAGCTATCGTAGCGCGAAAAGGGGCGTCCCATGCCGGGACGCCCCTTTTTTCATGCCTGCTCCCCTGTCCCGCGCATGACGTGGTGGGTCAGAACAGGATCAGGTCAATGCCGATCCCCAGCACCAGCAGGCCCCATAGCGACAGCCCGATCGCCCGCCGCCGGATCAGGTTGGCAGACAGTAGCGTGACCAGCGGGTCCATCACCGGTTTTTCCCCCTGCGTGTCGGCCATGTACCGTTCGCGGTAGGGACCGCCATTTTCCTCCACCCCCACCGCGCGGATCAGGCCGAGGCGGAAACTGCGCAGTTCGGCTTCGGTATAGAATGTTTCACGATTGATGGAGATGGGCTTCGGCCCGCAGCGCAGCCATTTCATGATACGCAGGCGCAACGGCGCAATGCCAAGGTAGTGCGATGCCTCCTGTGGCGAAAAGATGTTGCGGCGTGGAAAATGCAGCACATCCGGGCTGGTGTTGTCGTTATGGGGGCGCATCGCAACGAAAAGCCTCTGTCTGGGGTCCGCGCGGCACGGCTTGCGGCGTCGGGCTGGCCCTAGGGTGCCGCGTCGGGGCGGCAAAGGCCACCCCATTTCAGCCCGTTCAGGTACTATTTTTTTTCCCTGTCGCCATTGCCGGGGGTTCCGGCGCGGTTGGCGGGGATGCGCCCCTGGCCTATGGTCACGCCATGCAGACGACAGGATACACCCCATGACCGACCGTATCGTTTACAAGATCATGACGCCCGACGAATACGATTCCTTCACCCGTACCGGCAGCCTTGCCGGATCCCCTGTCGACCTTGCCGACGGGTTCATCCACCTGTCCGCCGGCCCGCAGGTGGCCGACACGCTGGACCGGCATTTCAGTGGCCGGTCCGGGCTGGTGCTGGTGGCGGTGGACCTGTCGCTGCTGGACCCGGCGGTGGTGCGGTGGGAACCCTCTCGCGGGGGGCAGCTGTTTCCCCACCTGTATGCGCCCCTGCCCATTGGCGCGGTGGTGGCGACCGGCCCGGTGACGCGTACGGCCGACGGCGGGGTGGACCTGCCGGCCTGATACCGGCCCGTGGCGGGTCAGTCGGGGTCGTTATCGGCGTCTTCGGTTTCCACGCCAATCACGCCCTCGATATCCGATAACGCGGCGACCAGATGCGACAGCGGTCGCCTGCCCCGCACCTTTATGAACAGCGTGACCGTGGCATGGCCCGCAGCAGCATCCGCCGCCGGGGGTGCCGGGTCGGGATGACGATGGCGCAGGTCCTGCAATGCGTCACCAGCAGGCGGCGCGGGGGATTCGATGCGGACGCGGTGGATGGTAAAGCGCAGCTGGGTGCAGCGGATCAGGATGCTGCGCAGCAGCCCCTGCCCATCAGGATAGGATATGTACAGCCCTGCTGAGCGCGCCGCATGGTCGCGCGGGACAAGGTGCACAAGACGCGGAAACACCAGCATGATGATGAAGTGCCCGACCATGGTCGCCACCGCCAGCGCGATCAGCCCCGCCCCGCACGCCATGCCCAGCGCCGCCGTCAGCCATACCGACGCCGCCGTGGTCAGCCCGCGCACCACATCGCGGCGCATGAAGATCACGCCCCCGCCAATAAACCCGATGCCCGACACCACCTGGGCCGCGATGCGCGAGGGGTCCAGCACGACCCGGCCACTGTCCAGAATGTTGTTGAATCCGTATTTCGACACCAGCATGAACAGCGCCGCCGCGACCCCCACCAGTGTATAGGTGCGCAGCCCGGCGCTTTTCTGCCGGAATTCCCGTTCCAGCCCCACCAGCGCCGACAGCACGAACGCCAGTGCAAGCTCCCCCAGCTGCAGCCATCCCTCACCGGGGGCGGAATAGGCGAAATGTGGCAGGACCGTCATGCACATGACAACTGCCCGCCCCCCATGCCGGTTGCGTGGCGTGCGGGCCGGATCGCGCCACCGCATGCCGATCTGGTACCGCGTCAGTCAGGCGGCGGGGGGCCAAGCGTGTCGGTAATCTGCCGCCTGCGCCGCCCCTCCCGCCATGCAGCAATGCCGAAGGCCAGCACCTGCGAAAACGCAGCGCCGGTCAGGAACAGCCCCAGACCGGCAAGCGCGTGGACGTTCATCCCCGCATCGCCGCAAAGATGGCGATTTCGCCAATCGCCGCCGCCCCGCCCGGTGGCGACATGCCACGCAGGCGCGGGCCGGACATGTCCACCATCGCCTTCAGCAGGTCGATCAGCGTTTGCGCCGCACCGGCGGCCGTTCTTGCGTCGGACACCACGCTGCTGGTCAGGTTGGTGGCCGTGCCGGTAATGACGGAAATGATCAGCGTGTCCACCTTCCCGACATCGGTCAGGATGCTGTCGAACGCCGTCTTCACGCTGGCGCTGTCATAGGTGACGGACATGCTGGCGCCCGCGGCGGACTGGAACGCGGCCAGCGCTGCCCTGAGTGATGCAATGACCGCATTCGCCAGCGCCACGTTCGCCGCCCCCATGGCGGTGGAGACGAATGTCAGCCCGATTGCGGTGGTTGCGAATGACAGGACGGCATTGCCGTAATCCACCACGTCGGCCACGTTCAGGGTCACGGTGGTCACACTGCCCGAACGTGCGCGCGTGCATGCCGCCAGCAGGCCCGCGGCCAGCGCGGCGCAGCCTGTGCGCAGCACCATGCGGCGGGCGGGATCGGGGGACAGGTGGGCCATGGTCTTGCTCCATCTCGAAAAAAAAGCCGCCCGTGGGGCGGCTGGCAGAAAAAGCATGGAACCGGGCAATCATAACGGTTCCATTCATATAATTGCCACAAAGTCCCGTATGATCAGGCGTGCGGTCCCGGACAGCATCGGCCATCCACCTAGCATCGGGACCGCATCCCCCTTCTGTTTTCAGTCTGTCGCCGCCGGTTCCGGCGCGCCCCTGCGGTTGAGGACGGGAATACCCGCAGCCTGCACGGCCTGCCTGGCCGCGGGCTTGTCCGCCAGCGGCACCCGCACGCCCGACTGTCCCGGCTTGAAGTGGTTTTCCGCCCAGCCGATGTTCAGCCCGATGGTGGTCATGACCTGATAGGCCACGGCCCACCGGCTGCCCGCATGCGGCGGCGGCACCAGCGCGGTCAACGCCCCGCAGGCGATGATGAACAGGGCGACGTAGAAGGCATACTGCTCCGGCACCTCGGTCAGCAGCAGCGCGATGACGGCCCCGAGGCCGCCGAGTTTTGCGGTGGTGTTCATGTCATGCCTCAATGGCCTGCTGGAACAGGGCGATGTGACTGGCATCAATGTCCCCTGCCCCCAGCGATGTGTTGTAGATCCGCTTCCACGTATGGGCCTGCCCCGGCGCGTCATTGGCGGCTGGCAGAGGATCAGGCGACCGGTAGTATTTCAGCCGCGCCATCGCGCAGGCATATCGCCAGTTTGTGATAAGCTGGTCAGTGTGCGGTATGTCCCGCGCCAGCATGGCCTGCATGGTCGTTTTCAGGCTGCCCAGACGCGGATCAGGCAGAAACGTGATCCAGATGTCGTGTTCCGTGAAAGGCTCCATCTGCCACGGACCCAGCGCGGGGCCGTTCACCTGGCGCAGATAGACCAGACTGCTTTCGACAAGGGCAGTGCCTGTAAGCAGGTTGACCGCGGCATCCCCGCCGAGACCAATGGCGTTCAGGGTGGGGACGACGATTTCCGCCTTGAACTGCGGCAGGTTCAGGCCGGTCATGCTCCGTATCCAAATGCACGCTTGCAGAACGACCATGCCGCATCGCCAATCTGTCCCCAGCCCAGCAGGCCGGTGGCCAGCACGATGAAGGTCATGGTCACCCACGATGTCAGTTTCAGACCGCCCTCAATTCTGGACAGACGGCCGGATATTTCCGTGTCCCGTTCCGCTGCGTTATCAGCCATCGTGTCGACACGGCCCATCACTTCACGCCGGGTCTGGTCGGCATTTTCGGACACGGTGCGGGTCAGGTCGCGCCGCAAGTCGGAAAACTGCCGCGATAAGGTATTCAGGCCATCACGCAGATTGTCGTGACCGCCTTCCACCTTCGCCAGTCGCTCTCGCACCTGCGCCATTTCCTCTGCCGTGGCACATCGCACAGAAGCAGCCTGCCCGGCGGGAGGCGGGTTCATGTATTCGCTCATTCATTTTCTCATAAAAAAACCGCCTCGCGGGCGGTCGGGCAGGCGCGGATTGTGCAGGCGGTCAGGCCGTGGCGGCGGCAACCGCAACACTCAGGCTGGCCGGGTTGGTCAGGCCGCCGGTGTTCGTGGCGCTGATCGTGACCGTCCCTGCCGCCTTGGGCGTATAGGTCACGGTCCGGGCCGTGTTCGTGCAGCCGTTGAACGTCACGGTATCGGCCGAGAACGTCCCGCCTGCGTTTCCGTCGGACAGCGTGACCGTCGTATCCGTGCCCGGCCCGTCATTATCCGGTGTCAGGGTCAGCGTCAGGGCGGTTCCCGCCGTCGCCGTGGAGTTACCGGACAGCGTATATTCCGTGGACGGTGTATAGATGCTGCCCGGCGGGTATCTGCCGTCCGCATCCAGCGCATAGGCGAACCCGTCGGGTGCGGTTACGCCAGTCAGGCTGGCCATCTGCTGGGTTCCGACAACCGCGCCAACCGGGGACGAAACCTGTGCTGCCGGGACAAAAGGCGTCGCGCCCTGCGTATAGGCATAGCCCGGCTGGTACATGAAGGCAGCGGTGCGGTAGAGGATGTAGTTCTGCGTTGTCATGATAATTTCCCTTGGTGTTAGCCTGATACAGGGCCTTCAACGGTCACCCAGCCCCACCCGGCGGAATCAGCCAGTGCGCCACCTTGCCCCAGGGCGCGCGCCCATAGGCTCACGCCTGTTGCAGATATTACAGGCGCCCCATTTTGGGTGAGGACATTGGCCCATGCCGAATTGCCATCGAGATCGGCCCATTCCGCGGAGACGGTCGGAACGTCGGCGTACGCTGTAGGGAACGTGATCTGGATTGTGCCTGAAACCGTGGTCGAAGTTATCTTCAGGCACTGGCGCAGGATATTGCCCGTTTTTACCCACCAGCCGCCCGAAATATTGCCGTTGGCAGCTATCGTTCCGGTGCTGGTTGGGGCATATACATAGGCATCTGCAGTCGAACTGTCCTTAAGAATAATATTCCCGGAGCCGTCCGTGCTCATGTTGGAAATGGAGTTAAATCCAGCCCCCGGACGCGAGGGGATGATCCGGTACGAACCCGCCAGGGAACTGATAACGAAAGGCGCACCGGACGCATTATTGTGGCCCAGATAGGTAATGGGTGAATTGACACCGTCATTCGTGATGTTGGTGCCGACCTTTGATGCGATCTCGGTGGCGAAAGTGCTGTTCTGGTTTGCCTGGCTGGTCTGGAACGATGTCAGGTTGGCCTGAACGGTTGTCACATCCGTATAGGTGGCAAGGTATTCATCCCCGCCCGTATAGAAAAAATGCGGCCGTCCACTGCCAACGGACTGATACAGTTTCAGCCCCTGCGCATCCCCGGACGCAGCAGCGCCCGACACGCAGTTGCTTATGTCCGTGGACAGCGTGGCAGACAGCGCCGTCACGTCAGCGTAATAGGCCAGCGCACTATAAACGTCGGTGGCGCCGTTGTTGTAGACGAAGGTGGGGCGCCCGCTTCCACCTGCCTGATACAGCCCCTTGCCCTGCCTGTCCCCCGATGCGGTGCTGACACCATAAACGCCCGACACGCACTGGCTGATGTCGGCAGACAGCGTGGCGTTGGTATTGGTCTGGGTGGTCTGAAAGGACGACAGGTTGGCCTGTACCGATGCGACAGGAGCGAAGTCGGCCACTACGCCGGCAGAAATTGACCCCACATTGATCTGCAGCGCACCATCGCTGGCACGATAGACGAAATTGGAAACCGTGCTGAAGCCGGTCGCGCCGAACGTCTGCGACACAAGCAATGCCAGACCCGATGATGTGGCGGACGGGGCATAGACGACGGGCTGCTGCTGGACCTTGTCGTAATACAGGGCGCTGACCCTGCCATTGACCGCACCCGTATCGTCGGCAGCCGTGGGAACGCGACTGTCAACGCTGACCTGCAACTGCGGGATGGTATCGTAAAACGGCGCGCCACCGGCCTGCGTGATCATGGCTGCCGTGATGGCTGCCGCCCCGGCGGGCACGGTCACGGTCCATAGCGGATACGCGCCCGCTGGCACCGACGTGCCAATCCCGAGCTGCGCCACATCCTGCCGCACGGTGGGCGCGGTCTTTCCGCTGTTATCGGCACCGGCATAGGTCACGGACGGGTCGGCGGCGTTATAGAACGGCAGTACGGTATCATCCGCATCCACCGTGGCGGGCGTGACATACACGCTGTAGGTTGCCCCCGCCCCCGGCACGTCCAGCGTGACGGGATCGCGGCTGCCATACTGCCGCACCAGCGCGCTGGAAATGGCAGGCAACGTGCCATAGGCGGTTTTGTCCACCACGCCGGGGGCCAGCAGCGAACCGGGCGCGACCACCACTGCAAGCCCGCTGCCGCCCGGCATGCAGGCAAAGCCACTGGCCGAAACCGTGGCCCAGCCATAGGCCATGGCCGCAAGCTGGCCCAGACCGACATACGCATTGCGCTGGGCGTTCAACTGGTCACTGTCCAGCGGTATCTGTGCCGGATAAACGATCTGTCTGTCCATTATTCAGGGGTCTCCACGTCCTGAACCCATGCGATGGTGCCTGCGGGCATCACATCGGCAATGCGGTCCAGTGTCTGCGTTGCGGGCTGGCTGGTGTCGCCGGTTGGCAACTGTGCGAATAGCTGGAAGGGTGCGCCGCGTGACCCGTAGCGCAGGGCGGCGACGCCATACCCGTATCCGCCGCCAATGGCCGGGCTGGCCATGCTGGCAATCCCCTTGCAGTCGGCTGCGTTGCGCGGTTCGATCACGCGCCCGGCCTGCCCGACCTCATCGGCAATCACGTTCACCACATCGGGTCGCGTGCCCAATGAGGGGAACAGCGCTTCCTCGATCCGGGCGCGGAAGGCGTCGTCGCTCTCGCCCGGGTTGCGGGTCAGCATGGTGCCGAAAAAGTCGGCGGCGAACATGTCCAGAAACGCGCCACTCATGGTGGCAAGCCGGGTCTGGTCCGCCGTGCCTGACAGCATGGCCCATATCCATGTGAATACGCTGCCGAAACCCTGCAGCAGCGCATTCAGCACCGGGGCCTGTTCCGCCTCGCCCGCGGCGGGCGCGGATGGAAACCAGCCGGTCGGCAGCAGCCTGCGGATGCGCAGGGCGAAACCGTTCTGCGTTACGTCAGCCAAAGGACACCGTCCCCGCACGATAGGCCGTACCGGTCAGTGCCGGCAGGTCAACCGTGCCACCGGCCAGGGTCACGCCGGTCACGTTGGTGACGGACGTGCTGGCGGCATAGGCAATCTGGATCAGGCGCGAATAGCTGGCCGCATCCCCGATGGCGAGGCCGTTGAGGTAGGTGGCGATGCTGGTGCTGATCGTGGCCTGCACGGTGGCAAGGTCGCCCGTGCCGTTCACGCTGACGGTCATGGTCACGGGCGGGCGCACCACATTGGGGCGCACGACCTGAATGGACACGGCGGCCGGGCGCACGGCATCCACGGACGCATAGACTTCGTCAATCACGCTGTCGGACACGTCGCCCGATCCGTCATCGACAAACACCACCACGTTGCCGGGAAGTGTCGCGCCGGACGTATCGACATTCTCCACCACCTGATAGATCAGGTCGGCGGACACATCCGTCACCGCGTTTTCAATCGCGGATACCGTCGCCTTTGACCGGCTGTTGATATAGGACACGAACCGCGTGCGCAGGGCCGCATCCGTCTCCCCGTCGCTGCCATTGGTCAGGGCGGCGGCGTTCGTAACCGTATCGATGCCTGAAACCGCCGTGCCCAGCAGGCACACAGCGCCCGCCGCGACATTGCCGCCCGTCCCGGTCGTTGCGCACTGTACTGGGATGGTGACGCAGGCCGTGCCCGCAGGGCGGATATAGGCGCTGTCCGCCGCCGACCATGCCGTATTCGTGCTGTCCTCCACCACCGTATAGACGACATTCGACGCCGTCTTGACCGTGGTGCCCGCCGCAATGGTGGCGGACTGGCTGCCCGGCGTGAACGATGTGAACGTGACCATGCCGGTGGCCGCCGTTCCCGGCAGGCGCGACAGGCCGAAATCCGCAACGAAACTGTCAACGTCCGACCCGATGGACGTGGCCAGCCGCGTGCGCGACAGGATCTGCAGCGCGATGAACTGGAACCACAGCCCCAGCCCCGCCACGGCTTCCAGCATGGCGCGGCCTGCGGACCCCACGTTCAGGTCCAGCAGCGCGGGACACGCCCCCTGCGCCGCCGCCACCATGTTGCCCAGCGTGGTCTTGAAGGATTGGAAGGTGATGGCCACCCGGATTCTCCGTTCTGGTTGGGGAATGATCCCTGTGTTGTGGTGCGGCCTGCATGGGGCGGACTGCCCGCCACCCTGTCCCGCCCCTGGCCGGAAATAATGGCGACACCGCCTGCGCCCGCCGGGGATCGGCACAGGGTAATGGGCACCGGGCGGTGCAATGCCCCGATGTCACTTCCTGCGGCCATTCCGTCACCCGGCTCCTGCGTGCATCGTGGCCGGAATCATGTCGGGATCACCCGTGCGCTGCCATCTGGCGCGGCGCATGAGCGTTTCAGGCTGATGGGTATGAAGCGCCGGATGAATGTCCTGCCTGCCGCCCGGGTCGGCTACAGCGCTGGGGCTGCTGGCTGCAGCATGAAAGGGGATGGCGGGCTTTCCCGTGCCGGGTCGCGCCGTCATGCCTGTGGGCATGAAAGGGTAGGTAAAGGCGTGACCGGACCCGCATGGCCGGGACATGCAGGGGGACCCGGCGGGCAATGACCACGGCACGATGTCCGGCATGGATCACCTGCCCCGCCCACCGGCCCGATCACGTTTGGTCGGCTACGTGCCCAGCGTAAGTTCCTGCACCGTGCCGGTCGTGGCGTCGGTGTAGGATATGGCCAGCAGGTACGCCCCGACCCGGGGATTTGTGATGGTCACGGTAACGGGCTGCGACGGGTCAATGCCTGCCTCGCCCTGTGCCTGTTCCAATACAAGGGCGCGGATGCCGGCTTCATCCAAGACCGTGCCCACGCGCGCGGGCAGTCCGGCGCCATAATCCGGCTGCCAGATATAGGCCGCCGCATTGGTGCACAGCCTGCGCAGCAGCGCCTGACGGGTCTGTTCCGCACCCGTGACCACGGCAATTCCACCCGTAGCCGACAGGTCCAGGTCACCGCCCATGGTATGTGACAGCGCGCTCATGACATGACCGGCGGGTGCATGTGCCCCCATGCCGCGCCATGCCGTGGTCCGTGCCGGTGCATGGCGGCGGCTGGGTTCCGCGCGGTCACGCACCGGGGGTGGCCGGCGCGCGTGGTGACTGTTGTGTTCATTGCGGTGCTCCTGTCGTGCCGGGTGCGCTGGTGACCGGGTGGGTGTGTGCATGGCCGGAAATGCCTGCGGCCCTGACGTCCGTCTGCCCGGTTACGGTACCCTGCGCGGTGATGTCCCTGTCGGTCGTGATCGGGCCGCCGGTAACGGACAGGCCGTTGCCATCCAGCGTCATGGTGACCGCTCCCGCAATCCACGCCTTGCCGCTGCCGGTCAGCGTTTCGGTCGTGCCGCCTGCCCCGCTGTGAATTGCATCCGGGGTCAGGTGCCACCACGGCGCGTCCCGCGCTGCCTGCCCCGGTGTTGCGGCGCCATCTGCCGGGGGGGCGCCACAACCTGCCATGACCAGCATCTCGCCCGGCTGGGCCGGCTTGCCCGTGGCGGGGGATACGGGCGGCATGACCACGGCGTCATAGACCGGTACGGCCGCCACGCCATGTTCGGCGTCGCCTTCGACATGCACCACCAGCACGTGCGTGCCGATGTCGGGCACGCAGGCAATGCGCAGGCTGCCCACCTGCATGGCGGCGTAAGGTAGCCAGCCGGTTTCCACGCCCGATGGCTGGGCCACCACCCTGACCGCGTGGTTCACCGGGTCCACCGCGCTGACCAGCCCGAACCCCGGCTGCGCCAGCGTGCCGGTCATGCCGGCGGCGATCATGCGCGTGTCAGTCATCCGTTCCCCCGTCCTGTGTGATGGTGCGTGCGCGCAGGGTGACCTGCTGGGAAAAGCCGCCCTGCCATGAAAAGCTGCTGGTCACGGCATCCACATCCAGCGTGCCGTCCCATGTCGTGCCCGTGCCGGTCAGGCGCATGAAATCGCGCGGCGCCAGCGTGATCCGTCCGGGTATGGTGCCGGTTATGGTGCGGGCATGCGCCGTGATCTGGCTGTATTTCTGCCGTGCCAGGCGCCGCAGGTCATCCAGCCGCGCACCGGGCATGGCAAAGCTGTGCAGCGTGCCCGCGCTGTCGCCCGGCGTGGTCGCGCCGCCAGTTGCGGACCAGTAGTACTCGACGCGCGTGCGCTGGCGGCTGTCCCAGCTCATGACATGCACGATCACGCCGCGTCCCACCTGATAATCCCGGGCGAAATGCAGGCCGTACGCGCCCATGGCCACAGGGCTGTCCGGGCCGCTGTCGGTGTAGTCCAGCACGTGGGTATTGGCGGTGGTGGCGGTGGGGCATGGCGCGCAGACAATGGTGGTCCCATCGGCATACAGGTCGCACCCCGCCATGGTGGCCATGTAACGGGCCAGGTCAAAGGCGGTCTGGAACCGGCTGTGGGTGGTGGCGGACATGCGTTTGTGCTCCACCTGCCAGAACTGCCCCACCATGGCGTCGGTCATGGTGACATCGGGCACAAGCCCGGCAGCGGTGACCATGGCCCGGACCACATCGGCCCCGGTCATGTTCAGCCACCCCGCCCGCACCCGCATGTCCAGCAGTTTCGCAAGGTAGTCGCGACACTGCACCCGTACCGATGTCGCGGCGGGCAGCAGGCCCACATGGTCCACGATACCGCGAAATACCGTCACCCACTGCGCCCCGTCGCGCGCGGCGTCGCGCATCTGCACCGTAATGTCGATATCGGGCAGCGCGCCGCCCTGCGCGTCTGGCTGCAGGTCGAACCACAGCCCGCCTGACGGGATGCGCGTCCGGTCCACCGCCAGCGTCATGTCCAGCGTATCGGCGCGGCTGTAGCGCGTGCGGACCAGCGTGAATTCCTCCAGCCCGGTTTCCGCGCGCTCCGCCCCGTTCACCAGCACGCGCGCACGCGGCATGCGCCAGACGGGTGGTGCCGTGCCATTCAGGCCGCCGTTCATGACGTAACCCCCGGCACGCCACTGTCCTGTGATGCGTCAACCCCGGGCAGCAGCAGGCTGACGGGTGTCGTGAACCCGGACAGGTCGGGGTCGTCCATGCCGTTCAGCCGTGCGATGCGCCACCACTGCGTTGCGTCCCCCAGCCGGGCCGCCGCCACGTGATACAGGGAAATGTCGCTGGCCGTGACCTTGATCGTACTTGCCATTGTCTGGTTCCTACTGCGTCGTGACCAGCGGGCCGTCCTGCGTGCCGCCGGTGGCCGAAAGCGTGTTGGCATAGGCGCGGTTGACCAGCGCGCCGGATGTCAGCGCGCTGCCGTGCAGTTCCGCATTCTGGGTCAGGGTGGACAGGCTGCCGACACTGGTGAGGCTTATGGCGTCCAGGTTCGCGCCGGTCAGGCCCATGGCGGTGGTCAGCCCCGCGCCCGATGCCTCCAGCCCCGATATGACGCTGGCGGCGCTGCCCGGGGCGGCAGCAAGATTGACCCCCGCCCCCGACAGGCCGCCAACCATGCCAAGCTGGTCCTGCACCCCCGCGAACACCCCGCCCGCGCCGGTCATGTCGGCAATGGGCGTGACCTGTCCCATGACGGTCGAAAGCTGGCCGGTGATATTGCCCGCAATGGTCGCGACATCATCCAGCGCGCCGGTCAGGCCCGACAGGGCGGCCCCCGCATCATCACCCACCAGCGCCGACAGCCCTGACGTAACGCCGGATGCCGCGGCCACCTGCGGCGGCTGTTCCAGCACCAGCCGGTAGGGAATGACGATGCCCTTCTGCGTGTAGTCGTACGAATACTGCACGATGCGCACCAGCAGCGACAGCCCCGCCCCGGTAAAGGCCACGGGCTGGCCCGCAATGCGCATCTGCTTGAGCATCCATGCCCGTTCGATGGCTGTGGGCCCCACAAACGTGCCCGACAGTTCCAGCCGGTCGGGGTCGTTGCCCACCGCGTCGATAACCCGGTTGCCACCGGGCAGCCGGTGGACGGCAACCTGCTGGGTGCCGCCATCGCGGATCAGGTGCGGCACCTCCATGCCGGTCAGGGTCAGCCCGCCAATGGTCACGGGGGCCGACGCCCACAGCCGCCCGATCGAGCCGATCGCGGTCTGTGCGTTCATAAGGGTCAGGGACATCAGTGGCCTCCCCCGGCGCGCATGCCACCGCCCGCGGGCGGTGCGTGGGCGGAATGAAGAATATGAAACGGAAAATGGGGGAACGGGCCGTGGCGCGCGGTATCGCGCAGCCATGCCATCATTGCCCCTGTCTAACGCCAGATCATGCAGGCTGGAAGCATGCGGCGCGCATGGACCCGTGCCCGCCTGTCAGGCTGCGGCGGGAAATATCCCGAAAATACCCGGCACCCGCAGGGGTGTTTCTGGCGGGGCCTGTTTCAGAACACTTATGACAGGGATGCCGACCGGAAACGTTTTATCAGTGGCCTGCTCCAGACAACGTCCAGCCCCCCCCCCGGCGATCAGATCCCCACCGCCCGGCCCGGCATCTGTGGATACCGGATGACATCGGGCGCGGTGCCGGTGGCGCGCAGTTCGTGGCGGGCGGCTGCGGTGTCGATCCGGGCCATGGCCTGTCCCACCGCCTGGTGGTCCAGCGTGACGGGAATGGTGACCTGCACGACCGGCGGCCTGTCGCCACGCGGGACGGGCGGGATGCTGCCTGCCCGTTCCACCGGGGCGGGGTTGATGAAGGGCGGCCTGCCCCGCATGACCGCCCCCGGCGGCGGGACGCGCAACGGGGCAACGCCCCGCACCCGCGCGACATGCGGAATCAGGCCCGGCCTGCGGGGTCTGGCTGGCCCACCCGCAACGGGCACGGGCCCGCCCCGTATAACGCGGGCGACGGAAAGGCCGGGCATCGCCGCCCGGGGGATGGTGACGGTATGCCGGCCCGCAGGCTGCCGGTCGGGCAGCGCGCGCGCAAACCGGCCCGCCGCCCCATCGGGGCGCAGGAACCGGGCCGGGCGGCTCCCTGCCTGCCCTGTCCCCGGCACGGTGCCGGGAACGGGTTCCCGCGCCGTACGGATCAGCACCGGCGAAGGTTCGCGCGGATTACTGCCGTTTCGCGCGGCGATGGCCGACATCCGCGCGGTCATGGCCGGTGCCCGTGGAACAACACGGTGGACGACACGGGGCCTGCCGCGGGACAGGGCTGCCGACGTGCCCCTGGGCGCGCGACGGGTGTGGCGGACCCGTGCCGGGTCTGTCCTGCCACCCGCCGGGTGCGTGAATGGGGGAATGATGGCGGTGGCCTGACCGGTTCCCCGTCGCGCCGGGCCTGCACCGGGCGGAGCGGGATGGGGGACCGGTGCGGCAGGCTGCCCCTGCGGCACGCGCACAGACCCGGATACCGCGCGCCGCGACAGCGCCACGGCGGGCCGCATGCCCGCCCCGTCGGGGCGTTGCAGGCGCGGATACGCCCCCTTTCGTGCCCGACGGCGCATGGTTGCCGGTGGTGGAGGGCGGCAGTCCCGCCCATCCCGTATGGCAGCGGGCGTACCTGCCCCGCCGCGTCCGCCACCGGGGCGTACTGCCGCCGCCTGCACGGCAGGGAACGCACGCTTGCCCGATGATGACGGCAGGGGCATGCCGGCTGCCCCCTGCCGCGGCGTATCCCGCCCGGGGCGGCGACGGAAAAACGCCACGCTGCCCCACATGGCGCGGGCGCGGCCCACACGCCCGGCCACCGCCGCCATCCGTGCCAGCCTGCCCTGCTGCTGGCCCGTCCGCGGCAGGCGGCCCCGCCCCGGCAGCCGGGCCAGCAACCGCGCCGCGGCGCGGCAGGCATCAGCCATCGGGGTAATCCCATTGTTGCGTGGTCCAGTCATATCGCCCGCCCGCCAGTTCGCCAAAGGCGACAAGAAAGGCCATGCGCCGCACGCGCGGCATGGCCATGGCCACATCCCACGGCACCCCGTTCCCGACCAGGGCCGCGACCTCGATCAAGGCGGGGTGCCGGCTCAGTTTTTTGCGGTGGTGCTTTCCGCTGCCGCAATATCCGCCCCATCCGCGCCAAACAGCACGTCCGACAGGGCGGTGATGCCGGTATTGCCAATCTGGTTGGCCAGCTGTTCCAGTTGCACGCGGTTTTTGGGGCGCATGGCGGGCACGCCGTCAATCGCCTCCACGCTGCAGACCATCAGCGCATATTCCACCCATGCGGGTGACGGGCTGTCAGGCCCGAATTCCAGCAGCGCCAGTACATCCCCGGGCCCGCGCTCGCGGTAGGTGATGGTCCGGCCATCGCTGGTTTTTATGGTGTGTTCGCTCATGCCATGGCTCTCCGGCTGTCAGGAACGCTGCGCGGCGGTCCTGTGGATGTCGGACGGCTTCAGGAAGTGCCTTTGTGGAAAAAGGCGGCCCCTGAAGCCGGTTTCCTCAACGGGCTGTTTCTTGAAATCCGTCAGGAAATGCGGTTACGCGCCCGCGCGGTGAAGGTAATGGTCTGGTTGACCAGCGTTTCGGACTGGTAATGCCCCGCATCGGACAGCTGCAGCGACGCGCCCACGAATTCATACGTGCTGAGCGACCCGTCGCATTCCGTCACGTACTGGTAAATACTGCCCAGCACCACCGTGCCCGCCGACCAGAAGCCGCTTTCGATGGCGGCGAACAGGTCATCCGCCCCCGCGCCATCGCGCTGGAAGGTGAACTGCCCGCCCCAGCCGCCCGGCACGTCATAGAACATGGGCATGTCGTTCAGCGGGTTGGACGTCAGCTGGTGCGTGCGCTGCTGCGCGGTAAAGCCGGTTACGGTGGGCAGGTCCACGCGGCTGCCGTCATAGACCAGCACCACACGGCAGTCGCGACCGATATTGAAGGGTTTGGCGGACATGTGTCGCTCCATGAAAAAAGGGCCACCGCGCGTGTGGCCCATTATTGTCGTGTATGGGTGTCATGCGTTCTTTCATCTGGCGGGACGGGTCACGCCGGCGTGAACATGGTTTCTCACCCCGCATGGAGCACCCTGATGGGCACCACACCCGAAAAACCACCGACGAAAGACCTCGCCGCCATTGCCGCGCGTGGGCTGAGCCACCCGGAAAAGCTGACGCATGAGGAGATAAGGGAACTCTGCGGTCGCGTGCTGTCGGAAGAAAACCGTCGCGCGACGTAACGCCCTCAGGCGGCGGGTGTGCCGGTGCTGACCGTTACACTCGCCCCGCCCTGCAGGTTGACGACAAAGAAGCGGTTGATGCCCTGGTAACGCACCTGCACGTCCGCACGCACGTAGCCCAGCGCCGTGGCGGATTGCGGGTTGTTGGTCGTGTCGCACACCACCGCGTAATCCGTGGCGGCCCCCAGTACGCCGCTGCCCACCATGTTGGACAGCGTGCCCAGCAGCACGGCGCGAATGTCGCCAAACAGCGTGGGGCTGATCACCGCGCCCACGAACGTGCCCATGCCCGCATTGACGGTTTCGGCAATGTAGTTGGTCAGGCGGGTGTAGCTGTCATCATCCGTATCCGCATCGGAACTGGTGTTGATCCCGCCACGCACCGCCCAGTAGCTGCCGCCGGGGGCGGGATTGCAGATCACGTCGATCCCGGCACCGAACAGGGCCGAAAGCTCGGCCGTGGAATAGGTCGCGGCCTGCCCGCTGGACACCAGCCCCGCCTTCTGGCTGCCGATCACGCCTGACAGTTCCTTATTCAGGCCCGACTGCTCGGGCGACAGGCCGCCAAGGATACCGGCGGCAAAGGCCTGCGGGGACACCAGCATGCTGCCGTTGGTGTCGTCATCCCACCACAGCCAGTCACCGAACATCAGCTTGACGGCGTAGCTGTCCACGCCTGCCGCCGCCTTCTGCGCCGCTGCGTTGGCAATGGTGTCGCCCGCCGGGCCACAGGCGATCATGTACATCCCCTCACCCAGGCCAAAGGCTGCCTGCGTGGTCCATGACGTGCTGTCGCTGACACCATGCAGCAGCCCCAGCGCGCAGCCCTGCCCGCGCAGGGCGTACATGCCGGTCCGCGCCACGCCGTCCGTGCCGGTGAAGGCCGCCGTGCCCGGTGTCGCGCCATCGGTCCCGCCCGCCAGCGTGATCGTGCCCGCCGCCAGCGCCGGGACCGTGCTGGGCAGGGTCGCGCGCACCAGCGCCGTGCCGTCCGCCGCCATTGCCGCCGCCAGCGTGGACCACGTGGCGCCGCGATAGGTCCGGCTGCCCAGAACCGCGTGGGTAACGGTCAGGGTATAGCTGGTGGTGATGATCGTGTCCTGCGTCACGGTGGCGACAATGGCGTTGCCCGCGCTGCCGGTATGGATGGCGGTCAGGCTGATGCCATCCAGCGTGCCGGTGGCGGCGGCGTCCGTGCCATCGGTCACGCGCACGCAGCGGAAATCCGCCGCCCCCTGCAGCAGTGCGATGTTGACCGCCGTGCCGATATCGGTCGCCAGCGCCTGCTTGGGGCCAAAGGCGGACAGGCAGTCACCCATTGCCCCCACGATGACCGGCGTGCCCACCGGCCCCCATGCGGCGGTGCCGACCACGCCGATCCGTCCCGACGGCACGCCGTTCAGCGCCAGAGTCTGCGGGCGCTGGACCTGCACATACAGGTCGGGCACGGTCAGGCTGTTGGTGTTGAGCTGCCCGGACTGGTAAATGGTCATGTCTGTGTATTTCCCTGTTGCGCGGCATGGCCACGTGAAAAGACGGGGGATATGCGGCGGCGGGCCGGACGCGGGTGCGCCCCCGCCCCGCCGCCACGCGGAACGCCCGCCCGGCCGGTCCCGGCCCACATGGCCGGACCCCGGCAGGCGGGGCGTTGCGGAAGACCGGCACGGATGGCTTTATCCGTGCCGCGGCCGTCATGGCGCGGGCGTACCCACCAGCACGTCGCCCCGCACCACGTCGGGCCCGATCCCCGTGCCACCGGCCAGCATGGCCGGGACCACGCGGGTCAGGTCGGTGTCGTAGGTGACAAGGAAGCGCGCGGGACGGGAAAACACGCCGCGGTTCATGGCGGTGTCGTCATTGGTGGTGGCGCGGGCCTCGATCCGGAAGGTGGACCCGTTTTCATCCGTCAGCCAGTCGGTCAGCGCCAGCGCATCCGCAATGGCGCAGCCCAGCGCGTCACGCGCGGCAGGCGTTGCCGCCCATGCGGTGATGATGAATACCTGCTGCTGCCTGCGCGCGACACAGCGGGCGGCCAGCGTGCCGGCGTTGATGGCCTGCACCGTGGTCATGGCGGGCAGCGTGATGTCCGCCCCGCTGGCGACGGCACCGGGCAGGGCCGCGGCAATGACGGCGGCGATGGTGGCCGCCGTATCCCCCGCGGTCGCGACGTGCAGGCTGCATGCATCGCCCGCAACACCGGGCAGGCCGGTCACGCGCAGCCCCACCGTGCCACCGGGCGTGGCCCCCGCATCCACCGTTACGGTGGCGGTGTCGCCGCTGATCGCCATGTGCGCGGTGGCAGGCTGCGTGGTGTCCATGCGCCACGGGCGGCCCAGCGGTTCGTCCACCCGCACCCAGCTTTCGGCGCTGTCGGCAATGGTGATGAAGTCGCACCCCTGCTGCAATGTCCGCGCGGCATCGCCCAGGTCGGCCTGTGTCAGGTTGCCACGGCGGATGACCAGCGGCCGCCCGGTCGCGGCCGCCTGCGCCGTGCCATCGGGGCACAGGGCCGAAGCCAGGGCTGCCGCGATGGTGGTGGAGATGGTGGAAATGTCGGCCATGTCATATCGGCTCCTGCACCCCTGTGGCGTGGGGCAAGCTGGTGCGCATGGGGCGGCATGTGCCGCGCCATATTGCGCATTGGTCTGGTGGTGACGGACTGGTGGCCCGGTCCCGAAGGCCGTGTGGAACAACCCGTGACGCTTTATTCACGACGGTTCGGGACACGCCGTTTTCTGAAAAAAGGCGCCCGCCGGAAACGGTCATTTATCAAGCGGTTATGTGTCAGATGTCGGCTCCCGTTACCTGTCCGCCACCGCGCATATGCCGTGCAGTGGCGGTGATGCTGGCATCCCCGGCGGTCGCGACATGCAGGCCATGCGCATTGCCCGTGACACCGGGCTGGCCGGTCAGGCGCGGGCTACCGTCGCTGCCCCACCACGCGGCCGCCGGATGCCATGCGCGCTGGGCGGCTGCGCGGTGTCCATGCGCTCCGGACAGGGTGTGCGGCTGTCGCATGCTGGCTGGCTTATGGTCGGGGCGGCATGTCACGCCAGCGTCCGCCTGCCGGCGCCGTGGCAGGGTGTGACCCATGCCCCGTAACCATATTGGCGGGCAGGTCAGCATACAGATGCCTGTCCGCCCCGTTCGGGGGGAGTATGATCGGTATCGACCGCGGTCAGACCTGCTGCTGGCCCAGCAGGCAGCGTGTGCCCCATGGTCCCGCCCGCGCGCCGCCAATGGTGTAGCGCGGGCCGTTCGCATCGCGCGCCCACATGGCGGGCTGCACGCTAATGCCGGGAATGAGGGGCAGGAACATCTCGAACCCGCCCGCGTGGATCGTGCCGGGCTGCGCGGGACCGGGCACGCCCGCCCCGCCGCCCGCACGGATCATGGCGGGCCAGCCGCTGGCGCAGGCCACCTGCGTGGTGGCGTCCCCCGATGTACCATAGCCACCGGGGTCCGCCACATCCGTGGCCTGTGCCACGGTCGTGGTGATGTCCACCACCGCATTGCACAGCACGCACAGGGGCGGGCGGAAGGGTTCGGCGCGGGCGATGAAATATGTCTCCCCCGCGCAGGTCAGGATGTCGCCCGCCTGTACGTCCGTCGTATCCATCAGCGCATAGACGAAGGGCACGTCCCACAGGGCAGGTCCGGCAAAGCCGAAGGTCCGGTCGTTGCTGAACGCCGCCATGACCCGTGCATGGGCCGTGGCGCACGGGTCGGTGGCGGTGGCGGGGCGGTAATGTGTCGCGGGCGCCCCCACGCGGGCCGCCGCCCGGGCGAAACCGCGCGCGGCAAGGTGGCACAGGGCTGGCTGGTCCATCAGATCACGATCTCCCCCATGCCACGCAGGCCCGGCCCCGGCGGAATGCCAAGGAAATTGCACAGCTGCACCCGCCAGCGCGTGTACAGCGTGAAACGGTCCGTGACCTCGGTGCGGTTGCGTGTCCACACCGCCGCGCGGTCGGTGTCCAGGTTGGCGGTGGCGGCCATGATCGCGCCCTCCAGCATCTGGCACTGCATGATGAACGCCCGGGCCTGCGCGCATTCGGCGGGGGCAAGGTTGCGCAGCCGCCATTCGTTGAAGCCATACACCCGGAAAAACCGCCACGACTGCATGCCGCTGTCCTGACCGCCCATGGCGGGATAGCCCATGTAACGCCGCGCCTGCGCCAGTTCGTCATCCACCAGCGGCGTATCCGCGACCGTGGCGGCGGTGGGTGGCGCAGTGGGGACCGCGCCCGCCGGGGTAACGGCGGTGGATGGGCCCGGTCCCGCCGTGTCACTGGTATTCGTGGCGGACCCGCTGGCCGCCGTTGTCGTATCTGTATCGGTCATGCCTGATCCTGCCGCCTCCTGTGCATGAAGCGCCCCGTATGCCGGACTGCCACGGGGCCGTGGTGTAGGGCGCGGGCCTGTATGCATGCCTGCCGGCCCCGCCACCTACGCGCTGTCCCGGACGGGTAAAGGGGTCACACGATCGCAACGGGGCTGGCCCGGTATGGCAGGACGTGGCCGTGCGGATGTGCCGGTGTTGTCCAGGCGCACTGCATGTATCACCGGGGATATTGCCCCATTGTGCCGGATTGCCCTGCCGCAGCCGTACCTGCTGGCAACGGCTATCCGCATGCCTGCGTCACCGTTCAGGCTGGCATGCGGGGCATCGTTCCGTCCCCTGCGCCGTGGCATCGTCGTTACCGCGGTGGCGTGGGGCCGCTGTTCCGGTCGTGTCCTGTCGGGTGCGTACCTGTCGGTAATAACCGCCAGCATGTCTGTGTTACCGTCCGGGCCAGCATGTGGGAGCGTCGTTCCGCCCCCTGCACCGTGGTATCATCGTTCCCGAGGCGACGCCGCCCGCTGTATTCATGCGGGCGGCCCGTCCGGTCCAGTGGCTGGCGTCGCCCCTGCCATGCCGTGGGATGCGCGCCAGCATGCCAGATGCGGGGAACGGGGCGGACCGTGCCTGTCCTGCCCCTGCCCCGCATCGTACGGGCGGCGGGTGTGCCGCCGCCCGGCGGGGTCGTCTTATGCCCCTGCGCCAAGGCTTTCGATCACCACCCCGCGTTTGAGGTAGCTGTTGGTGGCGGTGGGAATGACCGAGGTATCGGCAGTCAGGTCGGTGGGCAGGGCGAAACCGCCGATCCACGACCACGACTGCGCGATGATCTGCGCCAGACGGTCCAGCGCGGGGCGGGTGATCATGCACACGCCGTCCACATCCGTCAGTTCGCCGCCATCCAGCAGCGGCGCGTAATGGGTGCCGATATTGGCGTAATCGCCTTCAATCAGCGCGCCCTGCCCGCAGATGATGGCGCGATGGATGTTGCCCGCGCCAAGCGATGCCTGCTGCGGGGCCTCGGTCGTGGGAATGAACCGCACGCCCAGCAGGTCGAAGATCTGGCCGGTCTGGTACGTGTCGGACCCGTACTGCCCGCGATACAGCAGCTTGAAATCCTCATCGCGGAACAGGCCCAGAAGCTGCGCATTGTCCAGATAGCAGTGGTACACCCCACCATCGGGCGTGGGCACGTTGTTGTCACGCAGCGTGGCCAGCGCGCCAAGGATCGACTGCACCGTCAGCAGGTCGCCCGCAGCCAGCGCCGCCGTGGTGGCGCGCGCGTTGGGCCGCAGCACCAGCGGCGCGGTCGCGGCCATGACCGCGTTGCCCGCCGTGCCGTCCGCCACCTTGACGGATGCCGAGAACGTCAGCGTGCCCGAAACCCCGTCCGGCGCGGTGGAGGTGCTGGTGGCATCCGCTGTCGTGCCCACAAGGGTGTACGACCCGGACCCGATGGTGACGGTCATGCCGGCCGATGCGCCAACGGACACCACCTGTCCTTCGTCAGACAGGATGTTCTGGAACCCGCGGATGTCGTCCACCGCAACCGTGCTGCCCGCAGCCCCCAGCGTGGTGGTGACGCGCGTATTGCCGCCAAGGTAGCCCCCCACCCCGTTCTGCGCCCCGCCAAACAGCGCGTTGCGCGCAAGGCGGTCCAGCGTCTGCCGCGCGTTGATGCCAAGGCGCGAGGCATTGGCCAGGAACTGGTTGGCGATGCCCACACCTTCCGTCACCTGGTTGAGGTCCATGGTGTTGCCGTACTGGTTTATGGTCAGGGTGTACTGTTCGACCGACCATTCGGCGGGCGTCATGCCGTTGTCGAAACTGGTGTTGGCGGCGGGGTTGAGCGGCGTGGTCGCGGGCGGCAGCAGGCCCGCACGGGTGTCGGTAATGGTCTGGCCGATGCGGGCGGGGAATTCCATCTGGTCCGCGATCGAGCGGAAGCCCAGCCGCGACTGCAGCGCGTCCTGAAACGCGCGCGACAGGAACCCCTGCTGGATGACCGGCTGCAGGGAGGCGGGGAAATTGGCGATGGCCATGAATTTCATTTCCTTGAAAAAACGAAAAAAGCCGCCATGCAGGACTGCGGTGGCGGCGGCAGGGGCGGCCATGGCGGGGTGCGCCATACAGGGGCCGGGTTGCACGGTTCAGGGGTGCGGCGCGCATGGCCGGTCATGGCCCCTTGCCGGTTCCGCGCGCCATGGCGGGACGCGGAACGGACAGGGGGCGTGTTCCCGCACTCTCCATTCAGGATGCGGGCGGGGTCCCGAAATCACAGGTGGGTATTTTCAATGGCGGGCGTCTGTCATGCCGGTCTGTCCTGACCAGATTCGCCAGCCTGTCGCCAATGGCATTGCAATGGCGGGCCGCGTCATCCGGCAGGCCGCTGCCCGGCCAACAGGCGGCACGCCGTCCCGTTCCGCGCCCACGAGGTGGCCGGTTTCCGCATCATGGACAGAGGTGGCACCATGCCAGCCCCGACCGGCGCGGGCCGGGCGTGTGGGATGTCAGATCAGGGTGGAAATCGGTTTTCCTCGCCCTGCGGGCATCGTGGTAGAAAACGCGCCATGCGGTGATAAAAGCCGGGTAATCAGGTCATGATGCCAGTGATGTTCTGAATTTTCAGATACATGACTGATAATGATTGTTAACCGTGTGGTATGGATAATTTCAAAACTGATAATGATTCCTAACTATGCCCGGTAAAAAGTTCCTTTTCCATATAGCATTTAATTAAAAAAAGGTGATAACGTGGAAATGCAAGCAGTAATGGCTACGGTGGAGAAATTTTAGCATGGCCGATACCACGACAAACGAAACGTACACCACAAACCTTCAGCCGGAAATGACAGGCGACGGCAACGTGTACTATTATGAGCAGTCTACTCAGGTCCTGCCCGTCACCGCGATCAACAGCCCGACGACAACCGACAGCAATGGGGACACGATCATTGCCCCTGATACGCAGGGTGATGTCAGTGTTGAAATCGAGGGCGTTGATGAGGCCAATGCCAGTGGCTACAACAGCTCCGGTTTTGGCACGTCGGATGCGTCCGTGTTCCCCTCCGGGCAGCAGACCGATACGCTGACAAGTAATGGCAATGGCCAGTTCACCGACACCGTGACGCAACAGGCAGAGGGTCAGGTTACCGATCAGTTCCAGCAGACGGTCGAGAGCACCGGATATTCGGATGCCAACGGGTCGCTGTATTTCATCCCGACGCAGACGGTCAGTGACGATGGTGATTCCGAAACCGTGGGCGACGAGTACGAATACTTCTCCAATGCACCCGTAGATGCGACGGTTGCCAATGGGGCAGGTCTGTCGTCAGTGGACGAGAACAACGGGCCGACGCTTACGCTGACAAATGGCACGGCTGCC
>NZ_JABLUU010000015.1:0-104732 GCF_018491655.1 Komagataeibacter oboediens
CTTTGCGAAGGTACGCGCCGGTGACCCGGCGGAACCCGCCAGCCACATCACGACCGAAGGCGAACTCATCTGGCTTATGGACAAGGCGGCGGCGGGACAATAAGTGCCTGAGTGTCGTGTCTGTATGATACGGATGACGGTTCAATAAAAACGACGGGACACCCGGCAGCGGGATGCCCCGCAGGAGAGGAAACAGCGCATGTCCACCCATAATACGGACCCCAGGGCAGAACTGAAGCGCAAGGCGGCGATCGAAGCTGCCGACATGGTCAGGGAAGGCATGGTGGTCGGGCTTGGCTCCGGCAGTACGTCGGCCTTCATGATCGAGGAACTTGGCCGCCGCTGGGCGGAGGGGCTGCGTTTTTCCGCCATTCCCACGTCCGAACGCTCGGCCGAGCAGGCGCGTTCGCATGGCATCAGGCTGGTGACGTTCGCAACCCACCCACAGATCGACATCGATATCGATGGCGCGGATGAGGTCGAGCGCGGGTCGCTCAACCTGATCAAGGGGCTGGGCGGTGCGCTGTTCCGTGAAAAGATCGTGGCGGCGGCGTCACGCAAATTCGTGGTCGTGGTGGATGACAGCAAGCTGGTTGACCGGCTGGGCGCGCGCGTGCCCGTGCCGGTCGAGGTCTCGACATTCGGCTGGACCTCCACCGCCCGGCAGATCGAGGCACTGGGCGCGCGCATCACCCAGCGGCTGGATCGCAGTGGCAACGTATTCGTGACCGATGGGGGGAACATGATCCTGGACTGTCATTTCGGCGAAATTGCCGATTCCGCGAAGTTGCAGGCCCAGCTTGCGCCGATCGTGGGCGTGATCGAGACAGGGCTGTTCATTGGCCGCACGTCCGAAGTGATCGTAGCGACCGCCGGTGGCCTGCAGAGGCTGGTTGCGGCATGACCGGGCCGGGCCTGCAGGATCAGGGCATCCGGCCGCTGGTTCTGGTCATCATGGGGGTGTCGGGCTGCGGCAAGACCACGCTGGCGGAAGGGCTGCACAACCTGCTTGGCTGGCCCTATCAGGAAGGTGACCTGCTGCATCCCCGCGCCAATGTGGAAAAGATGGCGGCGGGCATTCCCCTGACCGATGCGGACCGCCTGCCGTGGCTGCAGGAATGTCATAAATGGCTGCTGGACCGTATTGCGTCGGGGCAGGGGGGGATCCTGACCTGTTCGGCGCTGAAGCGTTCATACCGTGACCTGCTGCGCGCGGACGGGGCGGCGGACGTGGTGTTCGTCTATCTGCAGATTCCCGAGGATGTGCTGGCCGAACGCCTGCAGCGTCGACGCGGGCACTACATGCCGCCCAGTCTGCTGCCCAGTCAGCTTTCCACGCTGGAACCGCCCACGGCTGACGAACATCCGGTTGTCGTGCATCTGGAAGAAACTCCTGCCGACCTGATTGCCGAGACCATCGGTCTGCTGCGGCAGAGATTTCCCGAACGTACCCACGAAAGGGGCTGAATGACCGATACGGCACCTGCGGTCCTGTTTGTCTGCATGGGGAATATCTGTCGCTCGCCCCTGGCGGAGGCCGCGTTCCGCGCGGCCGCCCGTCAGGCCGGGCTGCAGGTTACGGTCGATTCGGCGGGGACGGGCGACTGGCATGCAGGCGCGCCACCCGACCGTCGTGCCTGCGCCGTTGCCCGCAGGCATGGCATCGACATCACCCATTACCGTGCCCGCGTGGTCACGGCAGACGATTTCGACCGTTTTACCCACATCATTGCCTTGGATCATGCGAACCTCAGGCACCTGCTGGACATGCAGCCGGCAGGCAGCCGGGCGCGGGTCTCGCTGCTGCTTGACCATGTGCCGGGGCGGACGGGCCATGCCGTGGCCGACCCGTATTATGGCGATGCCAGCGGGTTCGACACCACATGGCGTGATGTTGCGGCAGGGGCGGCAGCACTGGTGGACAGGCTGCGGCGCGACGGGTCGTGACGCGCCTTGCCCGGCATGGCGCGGCCCTTCTGGGCGCGGGGTTATGGAACTGGCACCCCCTGCCCGGCGGCGACGTGGCGCAGGTGCTGCTGGTCTATCTCAATGACGGGCGCAAGGTTGTCGTCAAGAATGGGCCTGACCCGGTGGCGGAAGCCGACATGCTGCGTGCCCTTGGGCTGACGGGTGCGCCGGTGCCTGACGTGCTGGCCGTGGATGAGGACGCGCTGGTGCTGCAGTATCTGCCTGCCGATGGCCGGTTGTCGCGCTGCTGGAGTGATCTGGCGCGTGTGATCGCCCTTGCGCACACGGGGCGTCCCGAGGGTGGCATGATGCGTTACGGCTGGTCAGGCGGGTATGCCGTTGGCGCGGTGAAGGTGTGCAATGACTGGACGGAAACATGGCCTGATTTCTGGGCGCAGCGCCGGATCGGTGTGCATCTGGACCATGTGCCCATCGACCTTGCCCGCCAGCTTGAAACCCTGCTGCGCTGCCTGCCGGACCTGCTGCCTGCGACGCCTGAGCCCTGCCTGCTGCATGGAGATCTATGGGGTGGCAACGTGCTGGTGTCAGGCCAGCATGTGACAGGGCTGATTGATCCGTGCTGCTATTATGGCCATGCCGAGGTGGATCTTGCCACGCTGGGTGTGTTCAACCAGCCGCCTGCGGGATTTTACACCCGTTACGGCGTGCCTGAGCGCGGGCATGAGGTCCGTTTTGCCATCTACCGTCTGTGGATCGCGCTGGTGCACCTGCGTCTGTTTGGTGTGACCTATCGGCCCATGGTGGCGCAGTATTTGAATGATGCCGGATTTTAATTAAAGACGTTTTTGGTGAAGCTTTTTTCAAAAAGCTTCAGGGAACGCCGCCTTTATTTAAAAAGACGGCACCCGAGAACTTTTCTCATTCATCAATCAGGCGGAGCGATAGCGCGCCAGCCAGTGGGCATAGGGGGCAGGTAGCACCCATGCCGCATCCTCGCGGCCCAGCGCGCGTGCCGCCGCGTATGGCCAGTGCGGGTTTTCAAGGAACGGGCGACCGATCATCGCCACGTCGATCTTTTCCCCGCGCACCAGTCCGTCAATGGCAGGGGCGGTGCCCAGATACCAGCTTGTCGCCACCGGCAGGCCGGTTTCGCGCCGCACGCGCTGCGCGACCGGGGCCATGAAGGACGGCCCCCATGGGATCTTCGCCGTGGGCGTGGAAAAGCCGATGCTGACATCAAGGAAGTCCAGACCCGATTCGCGAAAGACCTTCGCAACGGCAATGGCCTCCTGCACTGTCTGTTCGTCATGGCCATCAAATTCGATTACGCCAAGACGGGCGCTCAGGGGGCGGTCTTCGGGCCAGACGGTGCGGACATCACGCAGGGTTTCCACCAGGAAGCGCGCGCGGTTTTCAAGGCTGCCGCCGTAACTGTCGTCACGCTGGTTGGAATGGGGGGACAGGAAGCTCTGCCCCAGATAGCCATGGGCGAAATGCAGCATGAGCCAGCCAAACCCTACGTCACGCGCACGCACGGCCGCGGCTACGAAATCCTGCCGCACGCGAATGATGTCCGCCATCGTCATGGCGCGCGGAACCTTGGGCAGGTTCGCGCCAAAGGCAATGGCGGAAGGGGATATGGTGTCCCATCCACGTGGGTCATCGGCGGCGATGTGGTCGTCGCCTTCCCACGGGCGGTTGGCGCTGGCCTTGCGGCCCGCATGGGCGATCTGGATGCCGGGCACGGCCCCGGCGTCGCGTATGGCGTGCACAAGCGGGCGGAAGGCTGCGGCCTGCGTGTCATTCCACAGACCAAGGCAGCCGGGGGTTATCCGCC
Source organism: Komagataeibacter oboediens (assembly GCF_018491655.1). Lineage (NCBI taxonomy): Bacteria > Pseudomonadati > Pseudomonadota > Alphaproteobacteria > Acetobacterales > Acetobacteraceae > Komagataeibacter > Komagataeibacter oboediens. Next base: position 3,767 of record NZ_JABLUU010000015.1, read on the forward strand.
CTTCGGGCGAGACGGCGGTAGCTTCCACCACAACCAGTCCGCTGCCGCCACGGGCAAGGGCGGGATAATGCACGGTGTGCCAGTCATTCACCACGCCATCGTGAGCCATGTACTGGCACATGGGGGATACGGCGATTCGGTTGCGCAGGGTCACGCCCCTGAGCGTATAGGGGGTAAAGAGATCAGTCATGGCCGTTACTCCGTCAGACGGGAATCCGGTCACAGACTGGGCATGTCGGGGGCATGACGCAATGCGCACGGGCATGCTGAAACGACAGGACAGGTTTCAGCAGGAACTGCCCCATGTAACAGATTTATATGGAAAATGGAGGCACCGAAGAATGGCGCGAGTGACGGGGCTCGAACCCGCGACCTCCGGCGTGACAGGCCGGCGCTCTAACCAACTGAGCTACACCCGCATCCGTTACTGCCCCGTGGGGCTGCAACCGTTCGGTGAAAGGGCAAATAACAGGCTGGCCCGGTCATGGCAACAGGGCAGGCGAAAAAAAACGCCATGACATTCATGTTCATGGCGTTTTGTGGGGGGTGAAGGCAGATCAGGCGGGGATTTCCACGCCATCAAGCGTCACGGCCACGCCATGCACGGTTGCGGCAACGCGCACGGCGGCCTGGATCTGTTCGGACGTGATGCCCGCTTCGCGCAGCTGGCGCTCGTGGCTTTCCATGCACAGGCCACACCCGTTGATGGCGGAGACCGCCATGGCCCATAGTTCAAAGTCCGCCTTGTCCACGCCGGGATTGGCAATGACGTTCATGCGCAGGCGTGCGGGCATCTTCTCATAATCCCCACCGACCAGGTGCACGAAGCGGTAATAGACATTGTTCATGCCCATGATGGCGGCTGCCGCCCGCGCGGCCTGCAGGGCCTCCGGTGACAGCTTGGGGCCATATTCCGCCACCAGCGCGTGTGTGACCGCCGGATTGCGTGATGCGATGGCGGAGGCAATGAACGTGCCGCCAAGCTGCTGGGGTGTCAGCACGAAGTCATTGGCAAGGGAGCCGAGATTCAGCTTCAGGTCCTTGGCGTAATCGGGCAGGGCGGCCTTGAGGGAGTCGATGGACATGGACGGGTTCCGTATAATGTCGTGGGGAAAAGGGTGATCACCACCTGTCCCGGTCCCTGCATGTGGGGCAGGGACCGGGACAGGCGGCGTGGACGCCCCGCATGGTGGCAGGGCGTCCGGTCATGCGGGATCAGGCCTTGATGAAGGCGTCGCCCTTTTTCCAGTTGCACGGGCACAGCTCGTCGCTCTGCAGGCCGTCAAGGATACGCAGGATTTCCTGCGGGTTGCGGCCAACCGACAGGTCATTGACGCTGACATGGCGGATGATGCCCTGCGGGTCCACGATGAAGGTGGCGCGTAGCGCGGCACCTGCCTGCTGGGCCATCACGCCGCAGCTTTCGATCAGCTCGCGCTTGATGTCCGACAGCATGGGGATTTCGAGGTTCTTCAGCTCGGCATGGTTCAGGCGCCAGTTCAGGTGCACGAACGCGCTGTCGATCGACACGCCATAAACCACCGCGTCACGGTCCTTGAACTCACCGGCCAGCTTGCCGAAAGCCACGATTTCGGTGGGGCAGACGAAGGTGAAGTCCAGCGGCCAGAAGAAGACGACCTTCCACTTGCCTTCGTTGGATTCGTCCGTGATCTGGACGAAATCGCCCTTCAGTCCTTCGGGACCGCCGGGAACGGCGCTCAGGTTAAAGGCGGGAAACTTGTCACCGACTGTCAGCATCAGGGTGATCTCCTGTTGGGGTTGTATATGGCCGGGACGGACACGCCGCCCCGCGGGCTGTATCTATGCCGGGGCGGATGCTATCACGCTATTGAATAATTTACATATGCATGATCGGAATGATCGATGCTTCCAATGCCTTCCGCGCAGCAGCTGCGCTATCTTGTCACCCTTGCCGAACTGCGTCATTTCGGTCGGGCCGCCAGGGCATGCGCGGTGACGCAGTCCACGCTTTCCGCCGGGATACTGGCCCTTGAACGCCAGATGGATGTCAGGCTGCTTGACCGTGACGTGGGCAAGAAGGTCGTCTTCACCCCGTTGGGGGATAAGGTGGTCGTGCGCGCCCGCGCGGCGCTGGAGGCGTTGCAGGGCGTGCTGGACGTGGCCGTGGCGTCGCGTGAACCGATGAGCGGCCTGCTGCGTCTTGGTGTCATTCCCACCATCGGCCCCTTTGTCATGCCCGCGCTGGTCCGCAGGCTGCCCGAAGCCTATCCGCAGCTGCGCCTGTCCCTGAACGAGGACATGACCCATAACGTGATGGAAAAGCTGGCGGCAGGACGGCTGGACCTCGTGCTGCTGGCCATGCCGTGTGACTGCGCCGATAGCGAGACATTGCCCCTGTGGCGCGATCCCTTCCTGCTGGTCATGCCGCGCGGGCATGCGCTGGCGCGCCTGCCGGAGGTGCCGGTGCGCAGCATCGCGCATGAACGCATGATCCTGCTGGAGGACGGGCACTGCCTGCGTGAGCAGACGCTGGCGCTGTGCCGGCAGGCCCGAAGCTGGGGGCAGCCCGAAGACGAGGCCGAATGCACCGTCAGTTCCCTGTACACCATGGTGGAAATGGTCGCGGCGGGCATGGGCCTTGCGCTGCTGCCCCGGCTTGCGGTCGATTCCCCGCTGCTGGCGGGGCAGGACCTGGTGGTGCGGCCCGTGACCGGAGCGCAGGCATGGCGCACCATCGGGCTGGCCTGGCGGCCACGTTCGCCCCGCACTGCCGATTTCCAGACCATCGCCCCGTTTTTCGTGCCGGATTCGATCACGGATACGAATTTGGCCGGGAAATGACCCCAGAATCCGGCCCAAGAGTTGACTCTTGGCGCAGGCAAGGGTATTCGGGCGCCTCTTTGGCGGTCTTCCGCCGCTAATCGAGGGTCGGATCATGAAAATCAGAAACAGCCTGAAGTCGGCCAAGGTTCGGGACAAGGACTGCCGTGTGGTCCGTCGCCGTGGCAAGGTCTATGTCATCAACAAGAAGAACCCCCGCATGAAGGCCCGTCAGGGCTGATTGCCGGACGGCCTTGACCGTCAGGTTCTTCTTTGAACAGCCGCAAAGCTGCGCAGGCAGGTTTTTAAAGACCTGTTTTCGCGGCTTTTCGTGCGTACCCCTGATTTTTTTGGCAACCCTGCTGGGCCATGGCCCAGAGGCCCGTGCCGCCCTGCCGTCACACGGGGTGGACCAGCACGCAGGCCCCGCTGCCGCAGGCATCCATGCCCATGACAGGGACAAGGCGGACGCTGAACCTTCGCTGGTGGATCTGGAAACTGAACTGGCGCATGCGGCCAACGTCCGTGGTGCGCGTGACCTGCTGGTCCGGATCGAACGGATACGGCAGAAGGATCTTGCCCCCACCACCAATCTGCTGCTCAAGCGCGCACAGGATGACCTTGACGCCCAGCGCCCGCTGGATGCGGTACAGGACATGGATGATGCCCTGCTGTTGCAACCGGATGAGGAGGTGCTGTGGCGTAACCGCGCACAGGCCCGTCTTGCCGCGGCGAACCCCGATGGCGCGGTTGCCGACCTTGGCGTGGCGCTGCACCATGACGGGCGCGACGTGACGGCGTGGAAAATCCTTGAAGAGACCGAAGAACAGCGTGGCGACTGGCAGGCTGCGTGGAAGGCGTGGCAGCACGTGCTGCAGCTTGATCCGACAACACCCGATGCCGATCATGAAACACAGCGTTTGCGCCTGAAAGCCTTCGGACAGCCGACCTGATCAAGGGATCAGGGTGGATGATACCGATGGCATCTGTCCGGGCGCGAGCGCCACGATGATGAATGCAGGCACGATCCATGCCTATGGCCCGACGGATGATAGCCATGATGGTGTCGGGTTCAGGTAATCCCGACCGGCACTGTCATCAACGGGAGCACGGAGCCGGTCGATGCCTGGCTGAAATCGGAATGGCCGGCCCCGGATAGCTAGGTGAACGGCCCGGGGACACAGGTATCCAGCGAAAAAACTGCCTGAAATTCTGGTCTTTTCTGAAAATATCGTTTTCCACAAAGCCGTGGCCGGTGATGGAGTGGAGGCAACGCTCCATTACCAGCTTGCCGGCCATCAGGATGTGCGTGCTGTCGTCAACGCGCCTGACGATCGCGGTTCCTGATCATGTGGGCTACGTGTTCTCATGGACAGCAGAGCGCGGCATATGATGCGGGCCTGATCGGCCAGCCTGTCAGAGAAGGAGCCGTTGGATCAATACACCGATTCGCTGCATCGGTGCGATCCTGTCATGGCAGGTGCGGTTGATCCCGTCACGCTTTGCCATGATCTTCATGCTTCCGGACAATGTTACCGTTATGGCGCGTCCATCGTTGGTCCTGGCTGGAATGCATCCTTCCACTTCGGTGGAAAGATGCACGTCAGCGGGGACAGATGGATATCTAGCGATCTGTCAGGCGGAATTCGATGCGCCGGTTACGTGCCAGCGCATCGGGGGTCGTGCCATGGTCCAGTGGCTGGTAATCGGAAAAGCCGGTTGCGGCCAGATGGTGCGGGTCGATCCCTTCGGCAATCAGCAGCTTGACCACCGTAATGGCGCGGGCGGATGACAGTTCCCAGTTACTGGGGAACGCAGTGTGGATGGGCTGGCGGTCGGCATGGCCATCCACACGCAGGATCCACGGCACATCCGGCGGGATCTGTGCTGCGACCTGACGCAGGGTTTTGGCCAGAATCCTGATTTCCTGCACCCCTTCCGGCGACAGTTCGGCGCTGCCGACGGGGAACAGCACCTCGCTTTGGAATACGAAGCGGTCCCCGACAATCTGCACGCCCTTATGGTCCTGCATCACGCTGCGCAGGCGACCAAAGAATTCGGAACGGTACTGCTGCAGTTGCTCGACCTTTTTCGCCAGCGCCACATTCAGTTGCATGCCCAGGTTGCTGATTTTCTGGTCGCGGTCATGCACTTCGTTTTCGGTGACTTCCAGCGCCTCGCTAATGGCGCCAAGCTGCGTACGAAGCTGCGCCACCTGGTCATCCAGCGCGGTGGCATGGGCCTGCGCACTGTCGCGTTCGCTGGTCTGCTGATTCAGCTGTGCGGTCAGTGATGTTGCGGTGGCCACGTCAGCGTCATGCGCCTTGTGCAGGCTGGCGACCTCGCCCTGTAGGGCGGTGGTATGGCTGCGTTCAAGGGACAGCATCTGCCCCAGCTTCGCCACCTCACGCTCAAGCTGGTCAAGAGCCTGCTGGCGCTTGTTCAGCGTGACGGACAGGAAGGCCTGCCCCAGCACGAACACAAGCAGTACGAATATGATGACCATAAGCAGTGTTGACAGTGCATCAACATAGCCGGGCCATGCATTCAGTTCGGAACGGATCGAGCGACGGGAACGACGCGCCATGGGATGAACCTCGGCCTTGGAATACGGTCAGGAAGCGGAGTGGTTCGTTCCGGGGGCGCTTGCGGCAATGGTGCGCGCAAGCAGGCGCAGGTCGTTGCGTATATCGGTTGCGATCTGCTCCCGTCCCGCCGCGGATTCCTGCACCAGCCGGGCCAGCAGGGATTCGATGCCCTGCAGGTGTTCTTCCCCCCGGCTGTCCGCCAGTTGCGCCAGACGGTCATTCAGCGCGGTCAGCAGGCGCTGTTCCTGCGTGCGGGTTTCCTCGCTGCGGGCCAGCAGCATCTGGAGTTTTTCCATGTTTTCGGCCGTGTGCTCCAGCAGCGCCTGCACATAGGCCGGAATGCTGGCGTCGTTGCCGCCGACCTGCAGGCCGCCCGCCGACAGGCGGGTGATGGTGGCCAGCCATTCTTCCAGTTCATTGAAAAAGCGCGTCTGCGCCTGTCCCGCCGTCAGGTCCAAAAACCCCAGCACCAGCGCGCCCGCCAGTCCGAACATGGAACCCGAAAACGCCGTGCCCATGCCGTGCAGCGGCCCCGCCAGCCCGGTCTTGAGCTGGTCGAACATGACGGTGGTGTCCCCGCTGCCTACCGACATGTTGCCGATCACGTCGGCAATGGAGCCAACCGTCAGCAGCAGGCCATAGAACGTGCCCAGCAGGCCAAGGAAGATCAGAAGCCCCGTCAGGTAACGCGACAGTTCGCGGCCTTCATCCAGGCGCGCGGACAGGCTGTCCAGCAGCGACTGCATGACCGGGGCCGACAGGGTCAGCCTGCGCCCCTTGTCATGGGTGGCCAGCATGGATGCCATGGGGGCCAGCAGGCGTGGCGGCGGCGGCGCGGTCAGCCCTTCACGCGGGTGACGCAGGATATTGACCCAGCGTACTTCCGGTATCAGCCGCAGGATCATGGAAATGTTCCACCCGATGCCCAGCAGCAGGATGCCGATGATCAGGCCGTCAAGGTAGGGATTGTTACAGAAGGCCTGATACAGGGTGGAGGAAAGCAGGGCTGCGACAACCCCGACAGCCAGAAGGAACAGCAGAACCCGTACAAGATAGGTCGTCGGTCGTGTCACGCAGTGGTTTCCTTAACGTGAAGGTGAGCCTGTAGAATTTGAGGCCACCACACCCGAACGGGTGACGTCAATACAATCCGCGCCCGCGCCATGGGCATTTTCATCCGGCAGGCCCACTGCCCGGACATAGATGCGCGTGGGGGCGATCCCCGCATGCAGCAGCACCGAACGCGCCGCAAGCCCGCGCGACAGCGCAACACGGCGGGGCGTGGACGGATCATCGGCGCGGCCTTCGCCGTAGGCGGTGATGCTGATGTGCTGGTCAGGCAGCTTCTGCATGACTGTGGCAAATGTTTGCAGCGCCGCGATCATGCGGGAATTCATGTCCGCCGCCTGCGTGGTGAAGTGCAGGCGCGTGCCGCCGGTAATCCGTTCCGCCCGCCCACGGGCCTGCGGGTCGGCCTTGACTTCGGGCGGCATGGGGAAGGGATGGGTCGGCACATGCAGTTCCGGCGGCCGCAGCACGGGATTGTCGGGTGGCTTTGTGGCAACCGGCGGCAGGGATGCAATGGCGGCGGGTGACGCAATGGCCGTGGCGGGTGCGTGGCTGCCGGGAATATCACCGCCCCCCCTGCTGGCGGTGCCGCTGCCTGCGCTGTTGTCCGGACCGGCTGTCGTGGTGCCGGAAGGGGAGGCGGACATGCTGCCGCCATCGGGCAGAATGGCCGGGCGTCGTGGCGTGCCCAGCGCGTCAAGCGCATTCCGGCTGGTCGTGACCTGTGCGTTTGCAGCCGTGCCGGATAAGGACAGGCCGGCTGCGGCAGCACCCAGCATGATCAGCCCATGCAGGGACCGGGGGTGGAAAAGGGGGGATATGTATCGCATCGTGCCCGGCAGGCTACCGGGCGACGGGCGGGGGTGCAATCGGCAAACCGATCCGCCGCCCGTCCGGCTGGCATCAGTCGATGCTGCTGGCCACCAGTTCGCGCAGCGGACCATGAAGCTGCGGGTTGCCCGCTACCGCATCAATGGATGCGCCAAGGTCGTTCAGGTCAATGCCATGGGGATCGGTGGCGTAGCCGCCTGCTTCGCGCACCAGCAGGATGCCGGCGGCGCAGTCCCACGGCTTGATGCCCATTTCCCAGTACCCGTCATAACGTCCCGCCGCGACCCATGCGAGGTCGAGGGCCGCCGCGCCGAATCGGCGGATACCGGCTACCTGCGGCATGAGCGCGCCCAGCGTGCGCGCAAAGGACAGGCGGTTGCGGGCCGATACTTTGGCGAACGGGATGCCGGTGGCGAACAGCGCCTCGTTCATTGAACGGCGGGCGGAAACACGCAGGCGGCGGTCATTGAGGAACGCGCCAACACCCTTTTCCGCCCAGAACATTTCATTGGCGGCGGGGTTGTACACTAGTCCGGCCACGATTTCGATCGTGCCATCGGGCAGGCGGCGCTGCAGGCCGATGGAAATGGCCCAGTGCGGGATGCCATGCAGGAAGTTGGTCGTGCCGTCCAGCGGGTCGACCACCCACCGCCACGTCCATCCCTCGTTTCCCGAAGCGCCGCTTTCTTCCATCAGGAAGGCATAGCCGGGACGCGCACGGGCCAGTTCTTCGCGGATGGCGGTTTCGGCCCGCAGGTCGGCCTGCGAAACGAAATCGCCAGGGCCCTTGATGCTGACCTGAAGCTGCTCGACTTCATTGAAGTCACGCAGAAGACGGCGTGCAGCCTTCTGGGCAGCGTTCTGCATCACCGTCATATGGGGAGAGAGTCGCATTGCCACGGTGATCGGTCCTGTCTGGTTCGTGCGGTGGAACGGAGGGTTGGGGGTGAAAAGACCGGCCCGGACCGGGGTGGGGACACCCCGGCGGCCGGTGGGGGATCAGGACTTGGCGCGCTCGACGTAGGTGCTGTCTTCGGTGCGGACCACGATGCGCTCGCCCGCTTCGATGAAGGGGGGTACCATGGTCTTTACACCGTTGGACAGGCGGGCGGGCTTGTAGGACGAGCTTGCGGTCTGGCCCTTCACCACGGGATCGGCCTCGACCACTTCCAGCGTGACCTGCGCGGGCAGGACGACGCCAACCGGGTCACCTTCGACAAGGTTCAGCACCAGCGTCATGTTGTCCTGCAGGAACGGGGCCTGGTCACCAAGCAGGTCCAGCGGCAGCAGCAGCTGTTCGAACGTCTCGGGGTCCATCAGCACGATGTTGTCGCCGTCCATGTAGGAGTAGGTGTATTCCTTCTCCTCGGTCATCAGGCGCTCAACGGTATCGGCGGTACGCCAGCGTTCGTTGGTTTTGTTGCCGGTCTTGAGGTCGCGCATCTCCACCTGGATGAAGGCGCCACCCTTGCCCGGGGTGATGATCTGCTGCTTCAGGACCGTCCAGCGACGGCCGTCGTGCTCAATAACCTGTCCGGCGCGGATCAGGTTTGCCTGCTGCTTCATGGTGGTCCCTGTCTGGTTGTGGGAAGTATGGCGGTTCGGCTTCTAGCGCCCCGCGCGCGGAAGGGCAAGGTTGCGGGCTGTCTTTTCGCCCGTGTTTTACCCGCGTTCGCGCGCTAGGCGGTAGATCGTGCCATCGGGCGCCGTCACGTGCAGGTATCCGTCCGGACCCGTCTGCAGGTAGTCGGGCGCGATCGGCACCTTGCCATGGCCACCGGGAATATCAAGCACATAGGTCGGCCATGCAATACCCGTCACCCGCCCGCGCAGGGCGGCCAGAAGGCGCTGTCCCTCGCGGATGGGCACGTGAAAGCGCGCGGTTCCGGGGGCGGGGTCAAGCTGATGCAGGTAATAGGGACGGATGCGGGTGGCCACCTGTGCGCGCAGCAGGGCCTCGAGTGCTTCGGGCGTGTCATTCACGCCGCGCAGCAGTACCGACTGGCCCAGCACGGGAATGGCGCGGACCTGCACGCGGCGGATGGCGGCGCGGGCGGCGGGTGTCAGTTCGCGGGCGTGGTTGACATGCGCCACCAGCCACATGGACCGCGTGGTTTCAAGTGCCGCCGCCATGTCGTCATTCAGGCGGTCGGGATCGGCCACCGGCACGCGGGAATGGATGCGGATGGTGTGGATATGGTCCATCCCCTCCAGCGCCGTCATGATTGCGCGCATGCGGCGGGGCGAGAGCATGAGCGGGTCGCCCCCGGTCATCACGACTTCATGAATGTCCGTATGTGTCCGCAGCCAGTCCAGTGCGCGGGCCAGCGCCGCATCATCCAGCACGCCGCCGCCGGGGCCGACATGTTCACGCCGGAAGCAGAACCGGCAGTACAGCGGGCAGACCAGCAGCGGCTTGAGCAGCGCGCGGTCGGCATAGCGGTGCACGATTCCCGGCACGGGGGACAGGGCGTCATCACCAATCGGGTCGGGGTCTTCGGTCGGGTCCGTCCGGCATTCCGCCGGATCGGGTATGACCTGCCGCCCGATCGGGTCATCGGGGGTTTCGATCAGGTCGGCAAAGGCGGGGGGGATGGCGGTGGCGTACTGCCGGGCGACCTGTTCCAGCCCCGGCACCTGTGCCGGGGTCACCAGTCCTGCATCCAGCAGGTCCGTGACAGAGCGCAGCGTGCGCATGGGGGGATTGACCGGAGGTGCCATGCCGGGGCTGTACTGCGCCCGCCCGCCCGCTGCAACCGGAGATCCCGCCCATGCCCGATTCTGTCGTCCCGCACCCCGATTCCGCCCGCATTGCCGACCGGCTGCCGTTTCTGCTGCGGCGTAATCTCGTGCTGCGGGGTGTTCGGGCATTTTTTGATGCGCGGGGATATGTGGAGGTTGAAACGCCCTATGCCGTGCCGACTCCGGGTGAGGAAGTCCATCTGAAGGTCTTCAGCACCGAACGTGCAGGCGCGGATGGCACGCGCCAGCCGCTATGGCTGCACACCAGCCCGGAATTCGCCATGAAGCGGATCGTGGCGGCCACCGGCCTGCCGGTGTATCAGCTGGCCCGCGTCTGGCGGAATGCGGAGGGCAGCCGGTTGCACGCGCATGAATTCACCATGCTGGAATGGTATCGCCCCGCCGCCACGCTGGACGCGCTGATGGACGAGACGGAAACCCTGCTGCGTGGTGTCCTGCCGCCTGTTGTGCGGGCGGGCGGGGATGAAATTGGCATTGCCGCCCCCTTTGAACGGTTGCGTGTCGCTGATGCATTCCATCGCTATGCCGGCGTGGACATTCTGGCGACACAGGGGGATGCTGCGGCCCTGGCCCGGGCCGCGGATTGTGACCTGCGGCGAGGCGAGACGTGGGAAGACCTGTTCTTCCGTCTGATGATGGCGCGGATCGAACCGCATATCGGCCGGATACGGCCCACCTTCCTGACGCACTGGCCCGCCAGTCAGGCGGCCCTGGCCCGTCGTGACCCGGCGGACCCCAGGGTCGCGCTGCGTTTTGAACTGTATGCGGGCGGGATCGAACTGGCCAATGCATTCGAGGAACTGACCGACAGTACCGAGCAGCGCCAGCGGTTCGAGGCCGATCGCGCGCGGCGTCGGGCGCTTTACCCCGGTGAAGCGGGACTGGACTGGCCGATGGATGAAGCCTTCCTGTCTGCACTCGATACCCTGCCGCCATGCGCGGGCATTGCCCTTGGCTTTGACCGGCTGGTGATGCTGGCGGCTGGTACCGGCCGGATCAGCGATGTGCAGTGGATGGGCGAAGGCTGAAGATTGGGAAACTGGCGAAGCTTTTTTCAAAATGCTTCACCGGATGCCGCCTTTCTTGAAAACAGGCGGCACTCAAAACTTTCACCGATTTTTCAATCGGTTTCAGCAGCTGCAATCGCCGCGTTCATGGCCTGCACGCCTGCCCCCGGCCCATCGGGATGGGCCCACACGGCACTGATGACCGACAGGAAATCCGCCCCCGCGCGCACCAGCGTGCCGCAATTATCGGGGGTGATGCCGCCAATGGCGACCACGGGCAGTTCGATCATGCTGCTCCACCATGTCAGCAGGGCCGGGTCGGCGCGGACTTCGGTTTCCTTGGACGGGGAGGGAAAGAATGCGCCGAACGCCACGTAATCAGCCCCGGCTTCCCCCGCGCGCAGGGCCATGTCGCGGCTGTCGTAGCATGAGACGCCCAGTTGCAGTTCATCGCCCAGTATGCGCCGGGCCGTGACCACATCCGCATCTTCCATGCCCACATGCGCCCCGTCGCACCCGCAGGAGACGGCAAGGTCGGGCCGGTCGTTCATGATGAAGGCCACGTCACGCGCATGGGCCACGGGCTGCAGCACGTCCACCGCGCGGCGGATCGTGTCGTCATCCACGTTTTTCAGGCGCAGCTGCACGGCGGCAACCGGCCCGGCGTCCAGCGCTTCGGCCAGACGGGGGGCGAAGGCCGCCGGATCAAGGGATTCGGGGGTGATGAGGTAAAGCTGGCAATCGGTCATGTCGGACTGATCCTATGTCACCATCGGGGTGGGGAACAGCCCCCGCATGCATCTGCGCCCGCCAGTATGTCCCTGGCGGAGGTCTAACAAAAATCGATCCGCAGACCATAGGGAAGTTCCTGATAAAGCTTTTTTCAAAAAGCTTGGAGGAGCACCGCATTTTTGGGAACCGGCCGCACCCGAGAACTTTTATCGTTCTCTATCAATCGGTTGTTACCGAATAATCCTCCTGTCATCGCGCAGGTAGCGCTCCAGTGCTTCCATGGCCCCGCGGGGCGGCAGGTCCAGCGCATCGGGGCGCTGGTCCATCACATGGCCGCCCGTGGCCCGCGCCAGAGATGCAAGGGCGTGGTGCTGTGCCGGGGCGACGCGCGCAATGACGTTGCGCAGCCCCGCGCGCAGGGCGGTGGCGGCATATCCTGCCGCCTGACCGCAATCCAGCACATTCGGCAGCGGGCAGCCGGCCACCAGTGCTGTCCACCATGCCACCCCCATGACGCATCCGGCACCGGGTGGGGAAACCACGGCACAGTTTGCGCGTAACGATGCCGTCACGGTCATGACCAGCCCCAGGTCGTGTGCGCAGGTAATGGTGACGAAAGGGCCGGGGAGCATAGAATGGTCATGTTTGTCGATCATGCTTGACGTTGAAACCGCACCGCGCGATCAGTTCAAGGGGAGGAACGAGGGAAAGGATGAACGTGTCGGATATTATCATGCCACCGGGGCAGGAAGTTGCCCCCGCCCCCGCTCCCCCGATTGATGGGAAGGACCCGGCGGATCGTCTTGAACTGGCCCTCAACCGTATTGCGTTTGCCCTTGATCGCCGTGCGGAACTGGCGTCCATCGCCGCGCCAGCAGCCGCCCCGGCCGTGGATGTGCAGGCGCTGGCGGCCAATATTGATGCCCTGATTGCCCGCGTGCGTGACGTACTGGGCGAAGACGACGCTGACAGCGGGAAGGAATAACGGCCATGAGCCAGGTGACCGTGCGCATCAACGGCTTTTCCTATGCCGTGGGGTGCAAGGAAGGGCAGGAAAAGCACCTGCAGGCCATGGCGCAGGAAGTGGAGCGGCGGATCGACCGTATCCGCGAACTGGGCGGCCATAGCGGGGAGGGACGCCTGCTGGCGCTTGCGGCCCTGCTTATGGCTGATGAGATCCATGACCTGACGGCAGAAAAAATGTCTTCCGACACAGCCCACCAGCTGGCGAAGGGCCGTCAGGCGTGTCTCGAGAATGAACGCCGCCGCGAGCAGCTTGCGCATCTGGTCGAACGTGCGGAAAGCATTGCAGCCGCGATGGAAGAAGACTAGATTACAGGGGCGGGGCTGCCGGGTGCGTCAGGCATGATTCAACCCCTGGGCCGATAAGCACTTCCTAGGGAGCTGGCACTGTCGTGATCGTGGTCACGTTATCTGGCGCCCACCTGCGTCAGCAGGTCCGGGAGGGCTGATCCGACCAACGGCCATGGCGGCTCCGTATATGTTTTCATGACATCTCTTGATCCCGAGTCGTGGCCTGTCACACGCGCCAAACAGGCCCTGCGTCACCAGATGGCGCGCAACCGGCAGGCTTTTGCAACCAGTCCCATCCGCGCCAGCGTGGAGGACGCCCTGTGTCACCGCATGGTACGCGGCCTGCGTGGCATGAGCGGGGCGGGGGACTGTATCGCCCTTGTCTGGCCACTGCCGGGGGAAAGTGACCTGCGCCCGGTCATGCAGGCCCTGCATGCGGACGGGCTGTGCATAGCCCTGCCGGAAACGCCGCCGCGGGGCCAGCCGCTGGTTTTTCGTCGCTGGCAGCCCGACTGCGCATTGCAGTCGGGGCGTTATGGCACCTTTCATCCCGATGGTCCGCCCATGCAGCCTGATATCGTATGCGTGCCGCTGCTGGCGTTTGACCGGCGCGGCATGCGGCTGGGTTATGGCGGGGGATATTATGACCGCACGCTGGCGCGCCTGCCGCGTGCGCGGGCGGTAGGGTTTGGCCTGTCCTTTCAGGAAGTGACATGTATTCCGACCGGCCTGTATGATGTGGCATTGCCCGCGATCGTGACCGAACGTGAATGGATCCGGTGTCGTGGCGACGGGCGTACACGGTAAAAAAGGCTGTTTTCTTGAGAATACTGTTTCTGGGTGACATTGTCGGGCGCGTGGGGCGCGAGGCCGTTATTTCCCGCCTGCCGACCCTGCGGCGCGACCTTGCACTCGATCTTGTGGTGGTGAACGGGGAAAATGCCAGCCATGGTTTCGGCCTGTCGCCCGCCATCGGACGCGACCTGCTGGAAGCGGGGGCTGATGTCATTACACTGGGGAACCATAGCTGGGACCGTCGCGACCTGATCGGCCATATCGGCAGCGAACCCCGCATCATCCGCCCCGCCAACTATCCGCCCGGCACGCCGGGGCAGGGCAGTGTGGTCGTGGAACTGGTGGATGGCCGCAAGGCGCTGGTTGTCAGCATCATGGGCCGACAGTTCATGGATGCGATGGATGACCCTTTCCGCTCCGTTACAGATATCCTGTCGCGTCACCGGCTGGGTGTGACCATGCATGCAGCCGTGGTAGATGTTCATGCCGAAGCCACGAGTGAGAAATGGGCCATGGGCCATTTCCTTGATGGACGGGTGTCGCTGGTGATCGGAACCCATACCCATACGCCCACGGCGGACCATCGTATCCTGTCTGGAGGGACCGCGTTCCAGACCGATGCAGGCATGTGTGGCGATTATGACAGCGTGATCGGCATGGGCAAGGAGGCGGCCATTGCGCGCTTCGTGCGTAAGATGCCTGGTGACCGCCTGCAACCTGCTGAAGGCGATGCCAGCATCGCGGGCATGATGGTCGAAACTGATGATGCTACCGGCCTTGCCCGCCGCATGGCCCCAGTGCGGCAGGGCGGCCATCTGGCACCAACACTGCCGGATTTCTGATCTGTTGACCGGACGCATGCAGGGTGAGCCGGTAATCGGGGGTGGTATCGGGATTTGATGGCCCGGTACCATCTGGTGGTGTATACATTTAAACAGGTTGTGATAACTTAAATATTAAATAAAATAATTACTTATATAAGTGAAATTTAAAATTAATTAAAAATAGACTAGGTCGCATTGTGGTGCATGATACCATATATAGTTCTGAAAAAATTCTCCTGAAAACGGCCTGCGGGTTCTCAAACGACAGTCTGGTCATAACATTTACCGGATATATGGATCAGTTTTTACCTGAATCGGAAGGATTTGGGGAATTCTTTTTCGCAAAAAATGGCATTGATGCCATTCACGTCATATCCAAGAGTAATGAATGGTATCAATATGGAGAAATGAAAGATATTATAAATATAATATTAAAATACAAATCTTCTTATAGGAATGTATTTGCATACGGGATCAGCATGGGAGCCTATGCAGCCATACGATATGGGAATGTCCTGGACGCAATCGTTATTGCCATGTCCCCGCAATATTCTATCAATCCATCCGTCATGCCTGGGGAGACGAGATGGTTGCGGGAAGCCCACAGAATATTTTTTACAGAAGAGGAAAGCGTAATAAAAAATCCTCACAAGACTATAGTATTCTATGACCCGCTTCAATATTCTGATGCCCGGCACGTCGATAGGATCGCAAAAGACATAGATATATGTCGTGTTCCTATTCCATATTCTGGTCATTTCGTAGCGGCTTATTTATATTATATCGGAATTATTTCAAAAACGTTACTTGATATTATAAATTTTAAATTCAACATTAACGAATTTATGAGAGAAATACATTCTATAGAAAAACCGGCCAGGTATTATAGCGAAATTTCCCATT
This sequence comes from Komagataeibacter oboediens, assembly GCF_018491655.1. NCBI lineage: Bacteria > Pseudomonadati > Pseudomonadota > Alphaproteobacteria > Acetobacterales > Acetobacteraceae > Komagataeibacter > Komagataeibacter oboediens. The sequence continues at coordinate 19,394 of NZ_JABLUU010000015.1, forward strand.
CCATTATGAAGGTCGATCCGTACACAGCCCTTTCGTTTGCTCAGAAAGCACTCGAGATGACACGGGATGATTCATCATATCTATATCATCTGTCGACACTCTACAGGAGGACTGGAGATCTAAGAAATGCTGAATATTTCATAAAGAAAGCAATTGAGTGTTCAGGTTCAAGCCTTCATTACAAGAGATATCTTTCTCTGATCCTTATCGACGAAGGACGATTTGATGAATGCCGGGAACTGGTAAAAACGATGATTCGTATAAATGGTCAGGAAGGTGAGTATTACTACTTGATGGCGCTATGTCATGCATATGAAGGGAATATCTCTGCTGCGATTGAAAACGGGAAGAAATCTGTTTCTCTGAATCCAAAATATAAAAATACATTAGATAAATTAATCCGGGCAAGCGGCAACAGGTTCTTTTTTTAAAATATATGGCGGTTGTAAAACTGAAAAGATCTCGATTCATACGTTCTGTTATGAATGGATTTTTTCACATAAACAAATATACAAGGATCGATAAGCTGTTTTGTCGTGCCAGAGGCCAAAGCTTTCCAAAATTGCCCTCTATTACCCGGACAATGCATTCCGATCGTCCGGCCGCTTAGGCTGTGCTGGTTATGTGGCCTCGTATGGGAAATAGGTCTGCGAGTGCACCATTCGTGGTTTCCGCATATGTGCTGTCCCCGGAAGGACTTGCCGGAAATAAAAACAGGCTTCCGTTATTGTTCCGATTGTTTTTTTACAAGGTAGCGCGCTGTTGCCATGGCTGTCAGGGTATGTGGACGCAGGCCGATTGTCGGCAGTATTGACGCATCGGAACACAGGACATGACCGTCCGACCATCGTCGCAGAAGGGTGTTGACCGGGATATCCCGCCCGTCATCCAATGTCATGCGCAGGTTGTGGTAATGAAACCCAAGCCCACCCGGTGTGCGATTATGACGCCATACCTTCCCACCAAGGGATGAGACTGCGGCTATCGTTTGGCACAGGCCATCGTCTGTCGATGCATCGTCCAGATGACTGGAATAGCGGGTGCCTGTTGCATCCAGCACGATGCGGCTGAAACTGCGCATTGTCCAGATTTGCACTGGCTGGAGCCTCGAGGCCAGAGACGGGGACCGGACTCCACGCAGAAACGGAGAAACCAGGTTGATGGCAGACCCCAGCACCAGATTCAGTTCCGTGCTGCCCATATCGTAAATCGAGGCGAAAACGTCGCAATGGCTGCTTTCGATCCGTTCCAGGGTATAGGCATTAAAATGGCGACCCGGTCGTGCGCGCAGAAGGTGCCTGAGACCGGAGGCATAGGCCATGTAAGGGGCATGGTCCCTAAATGATGCACCACGCAGGGTATCGATTGAATTCAGTACGAGTTGCGCGGTGCCGATAACACCGGCCGCCAGCCAGATTTTCCGGCCGGTCACGCGCGACCCGTCCGAAAGATGAACGGACCATTCCCCTGTTTCCGTCCGGCTGAGTCGGGTGGCGCGGCATGCGACACATGTGTAATTCTTCATGGCCTGGTCAATGGCGAACCGCATCGCATCAAGACCTGCCGCAGCATTGTCGGCGGTTCCGTTCAGAAGTCGCGGCTCATGCAGAATGAAGCCTTCAGGCAGATGGGTCGGGCCAGGAAACGGGGTTCCATCTGTAAGACAGAACAGGGCTTCCATAGTCGAACATTCATCAATATAGGCCTGATAATTGGTGAACAGGTCTGCACCATAAGGGTCACCGCGCCCATAACGAACGAACTGCTGCCCCCAGTAATTTGCCAGCCCCCCTGTTATTGCAGTTGCATACAGGGTCCTGTGTTTGCCTTCTGTCGGTTCGATACGATCTGCTACGCCCGGATGCTGGCCGCTTTCAAGGGAGACTACGCGGATCTTGGGGTGAACATCGCTGGGTGACGGCAGGGCGGGTTCCGAACCGGTAATGATGGCGACCGACAGGTTGGCAGGCAGCGCCGATAATGTCGCAAGAGCGCATGGACCCGCGCCGACGACAATCACATCAAAGCACGTTGTCATGCCATCATCCCTGTAAAATCCCTGAGTGTCATCCCAAGGTGATCGAGTGATGGACCCGTCTCCATCGCGCGGAGCGCAAGGAGGCCATCAATCCGTTCCAGTATGGAAGGGGTCGGGTGGAGGAGCATGTCCACACCTTTTCCTGCCAGACGAATGATCTGCTCTGGCACGGGGATGCATACAGGTGCGCGCCGGGCCGATCTGGCGGCAATTGCGCGTACCGTTTGCGTGAATGTCAGTGGCTCGGTCCGTCCCAGATTGTATTTGTGGTCCGGCGTTGTGTGCCGTGCGATCCGGGCCAGGGCCTCGGCCAGTTCTTCGACATCGATCGGTTGAATGTTGGGTGGAGCATTCGGTGTCGGGATGACAGGCTGGCGGGCTAGTTTTTCCAGCACCCCGAACACGCTTCCACCAGTACCTGAATAAACGAGGCCGGGTCGGACGATAATTTCATCCTTACCCGTCACAAGCCCCTCGATCGCCCATTTGCTGCGCCCGTAATCGTTTACGGCGCCCGGTCCGGCGGACTGGCTGGAGATGAAAATGAAGCGACCGCGTTTGCCCTGCTGCCTGAGTTGACGATGCTGTTCCAGAAGGCATGCCGTGCCGGTGTAATCGAGATCGGCCATTGCATCGCGGTCAGAACCGGCTTTCAGCACGCTGCAGGCAAGATGGATGATCACATCAGCCTGATCGCAGGCTGCGGGGAGGGGGTGCCCCAGGCGCCATTCTGTCGAATTAGGAGCAAGCACTGTAGAGCCGTTTTCGGTCAGGTATCTGCAGACATAATGACCAATAAAGCCATGTGCGCCTGTAACAGCATAGATCACGAGAATGCCAATCTTTTATATTAATCTGTATTTTATTATGGTTATGTATATCTGATTGAATAAGATTTTGAAAACCAGACAACATTTTTATAAATTTCATACGCTTGCCTGACCGTGCCTGCCTGGTTCGCGGATTACCTTTCTTAAGAAATTCATATGGAATATTGATAAATCTGGATTTTCTTATTTGTGCATATATCCAGATATGTCTCAGTTTTCTCCTATCATTCGGTCTTTATCGTTATGTCTACTAATATACTACCCTTTGAAATTCAAAAACAGCCGGATGAATCTGCATTTGGGAATCATTGAATAATGCGGATTGATTGAAATTTCTTATTTGTTTTCATTCCATACCTTACGAAATTTCTATAAAAATATATAATAAATATATGTATTATTTTGAATAAAATACGAACACATTGATAATTTTTATCATGTAGAAATACACTTCAGAAGTTCATCAGGTTATGAATTTTGACAGGCAGGTTATCATGGAATTGAAAAACATAAGTCATGTCAATAGTGAATATACTTATACCTGATACGACCATGTGATTTACATTGAGTTTTTTCATTTTAAATTTTGACGTATTGCAATTATCTATTTCAGTTTCTAATAGACGATGCGATTGGAATTTGAATATGGATTGAGAAGTTATGAAAGGGCATATAAAGTATCTTGATGGAATTAGGGGCATTGCATCATTAAGTGTTGTTATATTCCATTTCTTTCATGAAGCGCTTGGAAGTTTTGTACCTGTTTTTAGAAGTAGGATTTTCTACACCATATTTGATGGGCATGAAGACGTCATGATATTCTTCATATTGTCGGGGGATGCTCTGAGCATATCATATTTAAGAAAGAAAATAGAAAAAACAATCGTTTACTCTTTTATAAAAAGGTATTTCAGACTTTTATTTGTTGTGTTTGTCTCGTCTTTCTCTGTTTATGTATTGATGAAGTTGCATATCGATCCATACAGGAAAGCCCAATACATTCTTGATAACAATTCGTGGGTGGGTGAAGGTCTGGATTTTCGTCCAAAATTTTACGATTTTCTACAGTATTCATTTGGCAAAGTATTTTTTGGAGACGCCCAAAATAAATACAATATATTTTTATGGACGATGCAGTACGAAATACTCGGATCTTTTTTGGTGATGCTTTTATGTATTTCTACGAAATATATGAAAGAACCGAAAGCCTATATACTTGCAACATCCATATGTCTTATCCTTTTCCAATCCTATGTAGGACTATTCATGTTTGGTTTATTTCTATCAATGATGAGGGCAGAAGGATTTTTTGATGGAGAAGGCGATATTACCAAGAACCTTCTTCTGGTATTATTTTTGATACTTCTTATATATATTCCAAATTTCATTCCAAGTATTACGAAAAAAGTCGATCCCGGTTATAATATATTGAAGTTTATTTCCTACCCATTGATTTTGCTGATTATATGCCAGTCAAAAATGATACAGGATTTCATTTCAAGAAAATTTTTCATATTTCTTGGGAAAATTTCTTTTTCTTTGTATGGAATACATTATGTGACATTGAAATTTCTGTTTTCTTATTCCGTTAATGAAATCGGACCTTATGAATATCCATTGATACTGTCAGCCATAATGTGTGTATTGATAACTATATATATTGCATACATCATGTCATGTTTTGAATCCAGATACATAAATTATGTTAACAGGGCGGCAAAACTCATTACAAACTAGGCGTATATTTATTGAAGGTAGAAAACAGTAGCAATCCACTAGTTCGTCTCTGGGGATGATATGCATCCTGAACAGATTGAGATGCATTCCTCAGAAAGTATGCGAACGCAATCACATCGAGATGTGGTCGTAGTGAATGGTGCCTGGATGTCTGAGGGCGTTGTCCTGCAGCAGGATCAGATAGGGAATGCAACCTGCATACAGGCGTCATTCCTTATCAACGAACCAGAGGAATGCTCCTTAGACGCTGTTTGAAAACCACCCATTGATAAGGAAAGTTTCTGGGTGTCGCCTTGTTTTATAAAGACGATATTTCCCGAAGCTTTTTGCACAAAGCTTCGCCAGAAACTTTCAAAAGCAGACCTTTCAGGCAGGCATCTAGCGGAAAGCCGGCTCATCAAACCCGCGCAGCTTGCGTGAATGCAGGCGGTCCACACCCTGGGCACGCAACTGCTGCATGGTCTCGATCCCCACCACCAGGTGCTGGCGCACGCGTTCGCGGTAAAAGGCGTTGGCCATGCCGCGCAGCTTCAGTTCCCCATGTAGCGGTTTGTCCGATACGCATAACAGCGTGCCATAGGGCACGCGGAAGCGGAACCCGTTGGCCGCGATGGTGGCCGATTCCATATCCACCGCAATGGCGCGGGAGGTATTGATGCGGGTGAACAGCGCGCCAAGCCGCAGTTCCCAGTTGCGGTTGTCTGTTGTCATGACGGTGCCGGTGCGCAGCCGTGTCTTCACTTCGGCATCATGCAGGCCGGTGACGCGTGCGGTCACGTCCTGCAACGCCATCTGCACTTCCGCAATGGGGGGAACGGGCACCCATGGCGGCAGGTCATCATCCAGCACATGGTCATCGCGCAGGTAACCATGGGCCAGCACGTAATCCCCCAGCTTCTGGCTGCGGCGCAGTCCCGCGCAGTGACCCACCATCAGCCAGCAGTGCGGGCGAAGCACCGCCAGATGGTCGGTGATCGTCTTGGCATTGGCAGGGCCGACACCAATGTTGATCAGCGTGATGCCGTCACCATCGGGGCGACACAGGTGATAGGCGGGCATCTGCGGCAGGCTCTGACCCGCATGGGTGGGGACGTGCGGGGTGTCGCGGGTGTGGATGATCTCGCCTGGTTCGACAAAGGTCGTGTATTCGGATCCCGTATCCACCTGCGCATGACCGTAGTCGCGGAACGCATCCACGTAACGCTGGTAGTTGGTCAGCAGGATGAAACGCTGGAAATGACGCGGCGCCGTGCCGGTGTAATGGTGCAGCCGGGCCAGCGAATAATCGGTGCGCGCCGCCGTGAACAGCGCCAGTGGCCGCGGCACACCGGGGCGGGGGATATAGTCGCAGTTGGCGATCGAATCATCGGTAACATGCAGGTCCGGCAGCGCGAAATGCGACTGGATCCATGCAAGGTCCGATTCGGTCAGGGACGTGACCGCTTCTTCCATTACATATGACAGCGGGATCGGCTGTTTCGACAGTCCGACCATGACTGGCGTCCTGTAATGGCGCAGCAGGCTTTCGATCTGTTCACGCCAGTAATCGGCGAACAGTGCGGGCCGGGTCAGCGTGGTGCCATAAAATCCCGGCTCCAGAACGACATCAAAGGGCGGTCGTGGTCCATCGGATGGCAGGGCGCTCTGCGGCATGAAGGCCAGGTAGGGATAGACCGCGTCCGCAAGCCCCGTTGTGTCACGGGTGGAGAAAGCGTGGCGGATCAGCTCTGCCGCATGATCATACAATTCGGTAATGCGGGCCACGGCGGCATCTGCCGTGTCGAACGGCTGGAAATCACGTCCGACCTGCTGCAGGAGGTGTGCTGTATCCATGGCGGCGGTCCTCTGTCTGCCTGACGCGCCTAGCGGCGGATCAGGATGTAGTTGATGGTCAGGTCGATGGGGAACGTGTCCCCCTGCATGTCCGGTGGCACCGGCGGCAGCTGCGCATTGCGGAACATGCCCACCGTCGCGGCATCAAGGTAGTACGACCCTGACTGTCCCGTCAGGCGCACCTTGGTTACATGCCCGTCACGGTCCAGTTCCACATGCACCGAGGAGGGGCCTTCCTCACCCGCGCGGGCTGCTTCCTCGGGGTAGTACATATGGCTGCGGATCCAGCGGTCGAGTTCGCTGCCGTAATCATCACTGACCCCCTTGATCTGCGTGCTGGAGGAATAGGGGGCGTTGATCTTGCCATTCTTGACCAGCGGGCCGAGCGACAGGTCGATCGGTCCGCCCGTGCCGCCCGCGCGCCCGCGCTGGTTGCGCCGTGGCAGCGGCGATGACGACAATGACCAGTTGCGGGGATGTTCCAGCGCCCGGTAATCCGTGGCCGAGGACTGGTTATGCGCCTGCTGGGCCGGATGGTTGCCATGGCCCGAACTCTGCATGGACGGATTGAACGTGTCGTGCCGTTCGGACTGCGGCACCGACAGGTCGGATGGTGCGTCGCTCAGCGGCGGAGCAGAGGGGACTTCGGGCGTCGGCATATTGGGGGAGGGGGAGGAATCCTCCTCGCTCTGCTGCGGATTGGGGGTCTTTTCCTGTGCCGTGGGCTGCTGCTGGTCCTGCTGCTGGCGCGGCGCGTTCTGCCCGCCCGCCATGTCGGGCGAGGACTGCCCCTGCAACCCGCTGGAGGTCGGGGGAGAGAAGACCATTTCCACCTGTGGTTCCGACTGCGTGGCGTCGGGAGAACCATGCTGGCTGTGGTGGCTGGATTCAATCAGGATGGCCGCCAGAAGGGCCGCGTGCAGCAGCCCCGATATGGCGATGGCCCGGCCGGGACCGGGCGTTTCTTCCGTATCGGGGCGGATCAGGCCCGACATGGTGGGGCGTAACTTGCGGTAACCCGGTGGCTGCGGCACGACAGCGCCAGTCAGCAGGCGTTCACGCTCGGGCGGCTGGTACTGCTCCCCTGCCGTATCGGGTGGCAGGCTGGCGCCGGACTGTGTGCGGCGCGGGATCAGTACGGGCTCCACGGCATTGCGCCGCCGGGAGGAGGGACTGAGTGTCACCGTCATGAAAGGCTACGGGTCTCCGCCATGTTGGTCTGTTGTCGGGGCCGCGCGCCTGCCTGCCCTGTTATATCGTCAGCATAACTGACGCAGGCGGGGGGTCTGTCAAGGACCGGATGTGTAACGGAAGGCGGTTCAGTACTTTTCTGTGAAATTTTCCAGCAGTTCCGCAAATCTTTCCGGGTTTTCGACATGCAGCCAGTGCCCTGCCTGTTCTATCAGTTCCAGACGGTAGCACGGAAACAGCCGCCGCATGATGGCATAATGCTCCGGGCGGATATAGGGGGAATTGCCGCCCGCCAGAAATAGCGTGGGCCCGGGATAGGTGTAGCCTTCGGGTATGTAAGGCCAGTTTTCCACATTGGGCAGCGATTCCACGATTTCGCGCAGGCCGATGCTCCAGCCGGGACTTTCCCCCACCCGGATGTTCTGCAGCATCAGCGCCCGGACATCGGTATTGGGAATGTAGTGCTGCAGCAGCCTGTCCGCGCCCGCACGGTTGAGGAAGGGCGGGAACGGCACGCGCAGCATCTGTTCACCCAGCGCGAACTGACCGTGCCCCGTGCGTGCGGGCGGGATGTCGGCCACCAGCAGGCTGTGCACCATACCCGGCCGGGTCAGCGCCAGCGTCATGGCCACCTTGCCCCCCATGGAATGGCCCACCAGGGTCGCGGGCAGCGCGTTGTGGTGGGCCAGCGTTTCCAGCAGGTCGGCGGCCATGGTGTAATAGTCCATCAGCCCGTGCGGGCTGTCGCCATGGTTGCGCAGGTCGATGGCCAGCGTGCGGCGGGTGGTGGCAAGGCGGCGCTGGAAAAAGCCAAGGTTGCGTGCCCGCCCGAACAGACCGTGCAGCAGGACAATGGGCGGGCGTCCGGCCGTATCGGGGGTAACGTCTTCAGGTCCGCGCTCAATGACGTTCAGTAGCACCGGCTATGTCCCTATCGTCGTGTCGTATCCGTGGGTAGGTGCTGCAGGTCCAGCATGATCTTGCCCATATGCGTTCCGTTTTCCATGAGTTTATGGGCATCGGCAACCCGCGCAAAGGGGAAGGTGGCATGGATGATCGGACGGATGCTGCGCCGGGCGAGCAGCGGCCACACCCGTTCTTCCAGCTGGCGGGCGATGGCTGCCTTGTACGCGGCGTCACGCGGGCGCAGCGTACTGCCGGTGACCACCAGCCTGCGGGTCATGATGCGCGCCAGGCTGACGCCGTCGGCTTTCGCCCCGCCCTGCAGGGCAATTATGACCAGCCGTCCCGCCGTCGCCAGTGAACGCAGGTTGCCATCCAGATACGCGCCGCCGATCATGTCCAGTATGGCGTCCACGCCCCTGCTGTCCGTCAGGTCCTTTATGCGCTGGGGAAAATCCTCGGTCCGGTAGTTGATGGCGGCGGTGGCGCCAAGGGCGGTACACAGCGTGCATTTGTCCTGCGTCCCTGCCGTGGCATAGACCGTGCCCCCCATGGCGCGTACCAGCTGAATGGCCGTGGTGCCGATGCCGCTGGTGCCGCCATGCACCAGTACGCTTTCTCCCGCTTTCACGCCGGCCGTCATGAACAGGTTGGACCAGACGGTGAAAAAGGTTTCGGGCAGGGCCGCGGCATGGATGGCGTCAAAGCCCGTGGGCCACGGCAGGCACTGGCCCGCGGGTACGGTGCAGTACTGGGCATAGCCCCCGCCATTGACCAGCGCGCACACCCGCGCGCCGACGGTGGGAAAGCTGTCGGTGGGGACATCCGGCCCAGTGGCCACGACTTCGCCCGCCACTTCCAGTCCCAGCAGGGGACTGGCCCCCGGCGGTGGGGGATACAGTCCCTGGCGCTGCATGATGTCGGGCCGGTTGACCCCCGCCGCCATGACGCGAACCAGCACGTTCCCCCCGGTGGGCCGGGGCACCGGCAGGGTGGAAATGCACAGGGAATCAGGGCCGCCGGGCTGGCTGAAGGTAATGGCCTGCATGGTATCGGGTATGTGCTGGGTCATGTCTGTCCTCGTAAGGCGTGTACGTGCGGCATGCAGGACTCAGGTGTAGGCGATATGGTGGGCAGGACCAGTGTGCATGGTCGGGAATCGAGCAAACGTGTGCACCCCCATCCCGGTTGCCCACCTCGGCGGAGGGGGATGGATATGAAAAAAGCGCCGGAACCCTGTCGGTCCCGGCGCTTCTGTCTGTCAGGTTCCCCGTGGGAAAACCGGGATCAGACGGAGTAGTACATTTCGAATTCAGCCGGGTGCGGCGTGTGTTCGAACTTGTAGACTTCCTGCCACTTCACTTCACAGTAGCTGTCGATCTGGTCCTTGGTGAACACGCCACCGGCCAGCAGGAATTCGTGGTCGGCTTCCAGCGCCGTCAGGGCTTCACGCAGGGAACCCGCAACCGTCGGGATCTGCTTCAGCTCTTCCGGCGGCAGGTCGTACAGATCCTTGTCCATTGCATCGCCCGGGTGGATCTTGTTCTTGATCCCGTCCAGGCCCGCCATCAGCATGGCGGCGAAGGCGAGGTAGGGGTTCGCGGTCGGATCGGGGAAACGCACCTCGACGCGCTTCGCCTTGGGGCTGGTCGCATACGGGATACGGCACGAAGCGGAACGGTTGCGGGCGGAATAGGCCAGCAGCACGGGCGCTTCGAACCCGGGGATCAGGCGCTTGTAGGAATTGGTGGACGGGTTGGTGAAGGCGTTCAGCGCCTTGGCGTGCTTGATGATGCCGCCAATGTAGTACAGCGCCTCATCCGACAGGTCGGCATAGCCGTTGCCGCCAAAGGTGGGCTTGCCATCGCGCCAGATGGACTGGTGCACGTGCATGCCCGAACCGTTATCGCCATAGATCGGCTTCGGCATGAAGGTTGCCGTCTTGCCATAGGAATGGGCGACGTTGTGCACGCAGTACTTGTAGATCTGCATGAAGTCGGCGGAGCGGACCAGGGTGTCGAACTTCGTGCCCAGCTCATGCTGCGACTGCGCGACTTCGTGGTGGTGCTTTTCGATGGGCAGGCCCATCTCGCCCATGGTGGTCAGCATTTCGGCGCGCAGGTCGCCTTCGCTGTCAACCGGGGCCACGGGGAAGTAGCCGCCCTTGACACCCGGGCGATGGCCCATGTTGCCTTCGGGATAGTCTTTCAGCGACGCGCCGGGGCCTTCGATGCTTTCCAGCTCGTAGATGCCGAAGTTCGGGCCGGTGCCGAAACGCACGCTGTCAAAGATGAAGAATTCGGCTTCGGGGCCGAAGAACGCGGTGTCGCCCAGGCCGGTGGACTGCAGGTACTGCTCGGCCAGCTTGGCGGTCGCGCGCGGGTCGCGGTTGTAGAACTGCCCGGTGGACGGCTCGACAATATCACAGATCAGGATCAGCTGCGGCTTGGCGGAGAACGGGTCCATAACCGCGGTGGTCGGGTCAGGCAGCAGGATCATGTCGCTTTCGTTGATGGCTTTCCATCCGGCGATGGAGGAACCGTCAAACATGAAGCCTTCGCGGAAGGTGTCTTCCTCGATCGTGGTGACGTACTGGGTGGTGTGGTGCCACTTGCCACGCGGATCGGTGAAACGCAGGTCAACCATCTCGACCGCGTTTTCCTTGATGATCTCAAAGACCTTCGCAATGGCTTTGGCTGAATGTGACGGCGTGGAGGCCGCGGCCGGGGCCTGTGCTTTTTTTGCCATGTTAATTTACCTGTCCTGACTTGGGTGTGCCGTTCCATGCGGCGCGGCGGCTATGGTTACGGAAACGGAAGGCGGCTGTCGATAGGGCTGCTGCCATGGGACCCATGTTTGCAGTCCGGGCCTCAGACCGCATCGTCGCCGCGTTCGCCCGTGCGGATGCGGATGACCTCGCTGACGGGGGTGACGAATATCTTGCCATCCCCGATGCGTCCCGTGCGGGCGGCGGCCATGATGGCCTCTATCGCGCGCTCGACCATGTCGTCCGGGCACACGATTTCCAGCTTTACCTTGGGCAGGAAGTCGATGATGTATTCCGCGCCACGATACAGTTCCGTATGGCCCTTCTGCCGGCCGAAGCCCTTGGCTTCCGTGACGGTAATGCCCATCAGACCGATTTCATGCAGGGCCTCCTTCACCTCGTCGAGCTTGAAGGGCTTGATGATGGCCTCGATCTTTTTCATGCTGCTTCGTCTGTCTTCCGTCTCGTGCCGTCTGTCTGGCGCAGGCAGGGTTGCATGGCTTTGGATTTCAGGCAATCGGATGCGAAGGCAAAAATACATGTGCGCATGCGGGCCGCCATACGCCCGCAGGGACAGGATGATACGATGAAACCCGCCAATTCGCTGCTTTCGGGGCTGCCGACCACCATTTTTTCCGTCATTTCGGCGCTGGCGGTGGAACATCGCGCCATCAACCTGGGTCAGGGTTTTCCCGATACCGAAGGCCCGGCGGACATGGTGGACGCCGCGGCCGATGCCCTGCGTGACGGCCGCAACCAGTATCCCCCCCTGGCGGGGCTGCCGGAACTGCGGGGCGCGGTGGCGCGGTCCAATGCCCGGTTTTATGGAATTACGGTCGATCCCGCGCGTGAGGTGGTGGTGACCTGCGGCGCGACCGAGGCGATTACCGCCTCCCTCATGGCGCTGGTCAACCGTGGCGACGAAGTGGTGGTGTTCGAACCGTTATACGACACCTACGTGCCGGTGCTGGAAATGCTGGGTGCCGTCGTGCGCAAGGTGCGGCTGGCCCCGCCGCACTGGGACCTGCCGCGCGCGGAACTGGCGGCGGCGTTCGGCCCGCGCACCAAGGCGATCCTGCTGAACACGCCCATGAACCCGACCGGCAAGGTGTTTACGCGCGACGAACTGGAATTCATTGCGGGCCTGCTGGTACAGCATGATGCCTATGCAGTGTGTGACGAAGTGTATGAGCACCTGACCTTTGGTGCCGCCCGTCATCTGCCGCTCATGACATTGCCGGGCATGCAGGAACGGACGATCCGCATTGGCAGCGCGGGCAAGAGCTTTTCCATGACCGGGTGGAAGGTCGGGTATGTCACGGCGCCCGCGCCACTGGCGGACCTGGTGACGAAGGCGCACCAGCTGCTGACCTTTACCGTGGCACCCAACCTGCAGCGCGCGGTGGCGATGGGGCTGGACAAGGATACGGCCTATTTCCACCAGCTGGCGGACGGCATGCGGGGCGCGCGCGACACGCTGGCGGACGGGCTTGTGCGCGCGGGCCTGTCGGTGCTGCCGTCGGATGGCAGCTATTTCCTGATTGCCGACATCGCGCCGCTTGGCTTTGCGGGTGATGATGTCGCGTTCTGTGAGCAGATGATCCGTGATGTGGGGGTGGCCGCGATTCCGGTTTCGGCCTTCTATGACAGCCGGGGGACGGATATTCCCGCCCGTTATGTCCGTTTTGCATTCTGTAAGAAGGCGGAGGTGATCGCAGGGGCCGTTGCGCGCCTGCAATCCGTGCGGGAACGGCTGTGTGCGGGAAATCTTGCAGAAATTCAAAAACGGTAGTTGACGCACGCGCTCAGTTTCTCTAAATGACTGCGCAGTTGTGGCGGACGTAGCTCAGTTGGTAGAGCGCCGGTTTGTGGTACCGGTTGTCGCGGGTTCAATCCCCGTCGTTCGCCCCAACTCTCATTTTCCCTTAAAAATCAGTAGCTTAGACAATTCTGTGTCATTGGTCTGTAGCTGTGCGTCATATGTCTAGCGTCACACCCACACGCAACGTGAAGGGTGAGCAGGACATGCACAACATGACCAAGCGGGGCAGCACTTACTATGTGCGCTTCATTGTTCCGCAGGATCGCTGGCAGGATGTGGGCAGGGCGACAGCGGCCCGCGCCGGGATACGCAGGGATATAGTCAAATCCCTCTACACCAAGGATTACCGGCAAGCCCTGTTGAGGCGTGATGCGAAGCTGGCGACTATCCGCACGGATGTTGACGCGGCCCTTGTCGCCCATGGTCTCCCTCCGCTGCATGGTGATTGGTCGCCCGCCTGTGGTGATTTACAGCAGCAGCTAACGGACCAAGCCCTACAGGCACGGCAAGCACTTGAGGAAGCGGACGACTACAGAGCGCCCTACTACCGGAATGACGACCCGGCCACAGGTGTCATTGTCAGCGAAAGCATATCAGATCGTGACTTCGGGGCCGATGTGGTCCGGGAGTCGCTGCACGAATCTGCCCAGCGGATTGCACAGCGCATAGGCGGGCCAGCAGGAGATAAAGCGGCCCGTGAAGCCTGTCAGCAGGCGCAGGCTATTGCTTCCGGGACCGCTACACCGCTGGGTATTCTGCTAGACCGCTGGTTTCCTCAGATTGACGGCGTAGTAACTAAGCAATTGATAGACCGCCATCATCTGGCACTCTCGCGCTTAGGACAGCACCTCGCGCAAGCCGCAGGGATCGAGACGGGCGACCCGGAGGGATACGCTCGGAGCATTCCGATAGAGCGCATAAACAGGAAAACAGCGGGGCATTTTCGGGAGTGGCTGGAAAAGCTGCCCGGACTCGGCCCGCGTGTGGTCGGCTTTCACCTGTCCACCATGAATACGTTCTGGAAATGGGCGCAAGACGTAGGATACGCGGAGGTCAATCCGTGGACAGGCTCAACGCGGGGCCTCAAGCGGAAGATTAGCCTTTCGACCCGTGCCCGTGGCGAGAAACGGCCATACACAGATGATGAGCTTGTCCGGTTGCTCACGCAGGCAAGGGAGCGCATGACGCAGCCCAATCGTGGACCGTGGGCACGGGTGATTTACGACATGCTCCGGCTGGCACCACTCACAGGTTGCCGCCAGAATGAGCTTGCGAGTCTCACCGTGGGCCGCGTTATCCGTCCGCAGCATCCGGGGCAGCTTTGGCGCATATCCGTCACTGAGAACGTGAGCAAGACACGCTCATCCGTTCGGGAAGTGCCCTTACATCCGATTGCCCAGGCAGTCATTGAGCAGCGGCTTGCGGACCTTCCAGCGCAGCCCGCAGCGGATGCTATGATCTTCCCAGAGTGCAAACCGGGCGGACGTGACAATAAGCCGGGACACTACCTGTCCAAACGCTACGCCACTTTCCTAAAGTCCGTGCTGGGTGAGAATAACGCGGTGGACTTCCACAGCTTCCGCCGGTGCTTCGCCACGTTCATCAAGCAGGCGGAGGCCAACGGGGCGGATAGCTGTTCCGACCTGGTGCTGGATCACCTGCTTGGGCATAAGCCCGTGACGTTGGCGACCAACACGTATGCGGCCAAGCGGTTTGACTGGTCCGTGTATAACCGGGCAATCATGGAAATGGGCGATAGAGGCATTGCCGATGTGGTGTTGCAGGCGATGCGGACGTAGCTCCGGCGATTTAAGAGACATTGAACGATTATGAAAACTAGATCGGTTGCGCTGATATATAGCTGTCTTGCCCTCGCACTATCTGCCGCTGTGTTTATGCCGCCCACGGCTTATGCACGGAGCGTAGGAGAGGAACTGGTCATAGGCTGCCGCGTTCTCCCAACTTTTGCCCCGAAAACGCAAGAGGATGCGCTCTTTTTGGGGATGTGCTTGGGGACAGCTATGTCCATACAAGAATACATGAAATTACAAATAGACTTAGCAAAATGGTATGATGATCATAGTGATTCTATGGGTAAATATGGAATTGGATCATCTACAAAAAAAGATTTCGACAACACAAATTCTATATTTATCTCCAAGAGCATTACAATTTCATTGTGCATATTGTCTGGTTTTCCAAAAATTACTCCTGTTGATATGGCCAAAGCCGTCGCTCTGTGGGGTGATGCACACCCAGACCTAGCTAAACAGTATTCCAACCCGATGCTGGAAATGCTGGATGCCCTTAGCTTCCGTTATTCCTGCGAAAAATAATGGCCTCTTTCTCGGCCAAACGGACCTCAAGCAGCTCCGTCTTGCGCTTCATAAGCCCCACGATCATATCGTTCAGGCTGTCCAGGTCCTCCACACTCGATGCATCCGCCACCTTTTCCTCATCACGGACATAAACACCTTCCCTGCGGAGCGTAGGGAGGACGGTCTGTGTCACCCAAGTTTGGAACGGCTTTGCAGCTTTCTTGTCTGAGCGCATGATAAGGCGATAGAGGCCACCTTCGGAAATGACGCGGGGAGCCGACCCTCGGCCAAAGGTTGTATCCGATACAACCATTTCACCTTCTGAAAGGCCCTGGGCCGATCTATGGTGCGAAATGCCAAGGCACTTACACACATCGCGTAATCCGAACCAAGGCTTGCCTTCAATCTCCACCACACGGACTTTCTGCAAGGTGCCGTCCAGCTTCGTGAAGGTCTCAATGGTCACTTCGGGGGATTTGGAGGTGGGCGCTTCGTCAGTGATCTAGGTAAGCGTCGCCTTGTAGGTTGGGCCAGTTTTTTCTCAGTTTGTCCGCTATGTCTGACACATGCTCATCATCCGCCGCGCCCGCCGGTCCTGCATAGCCGTTTCCGGCTTGATAGGTCTCAAAATATGCGTGCAGTAAATCATAAGGGGTAGACGCGATCTCCGTATTTATGATGTCCACTAAACCCGTTTTGTAGACCACAAGACGTGAATTGTAGGTGTCAGGGACAGATGCCAGAAGCGTGCTAACGTCCACATTGGTCCATGGGGCATTGAGAGAAAAAGACATAGCGCATAACTCCACAGTTCATTCGCAGATTAAAGCAATCGAAACGTATTTCTATGACTGCTTTTGCGTGACAGCCATTCTCTGCCCCAGCCGTTCCTTACTGGCCCGCACGATTGCCTCACGCGCCCTGTCAGCCCATGACCGGGGCACGATCAATGCGTCATGCATGGGCAGGGCAATGCCGCCTTGGTCCATAATCCAGCCCATCGCCCTACGCATGATCTGGGCTTCTACGCACGTTAGGAATTGCCCTACAGCTCTCGGGCGGTAGTCCTCTGGCACGGTTGCCATTATCTCGGCTGGCACAAGCCTGCTCAGGTCAGACAGGAACGGATACCGCCGTATAGCGGCCTTGTTTATAGCGGATGCGGCGATGCTATCCCGAATATCGGGCGGTGTGCTCTTGGGCCAACGGGCGCACGGTTTGCCAATTCCGAACGTGCCCACAAACCATTGTTTAACGGCGGTGCGGTGTGACGGTGCCACCCAAGGTAGGTCATACAGATCACCATCCGGCACTGTCCCGCCTGACAGGATCAAGGCAATGGACAGGAAAGAGGCGGAGATATCGACCTCGGCCACAGGTTCACCGTCTATCGTGATGAACTGCCTGTCCGCCTTATGTAGACTGTTTTGGTAGTTATCTGCGCCCTTGGCATATATCCGCCCTCCGAAATCTAGAGAGCCGGTAAATCGCATCTGGAATACCGGGGCGGCGCATCCTGCTATGCTATGGCAACCCACGGCAGCGGATAGACGCGCCATGAAATCCGTAAGCGATTGAGGCACCATGTCATGTGGTTGCGCTGCGCCGGGAAACGGCTTGATGCTAACAGGCTGACAGTCCGATAAGACGGGCGCAGGATGCCGTAAAGGCCAGTCTGTAACGGCTGTGGTCCGATTGCACCCGCGCGACTCCGCAAGCTGCAAGAGGGCTGCTGAGGGCCTTATACGGGCTTCCTCGCCTTGCATGTCCCCCCAAGCGTTCTTCCAGCCTTTACCCTGCACATAATCCAATAAGCCAAGCTCAATCATGGCGTGAGCTTTCTTCCAGAAGGCATTATGGCCCATCGGTAGAGCGCGGCCTTTATCCCAGAACCAGCGGGCGGAGCCTTCATGCACAGCCTGCCAATCTCCACGGAATCCGCTGCGCATCAGCCCTGCAAGAATGATGCCGGTCTCCGTTATGCGGCGCTCCTGGCCCTTGTCACGGTCTCTTTTGGGAGCTGCTGTCGTCGGCATTCCTGCCCGTGCAATCAGCGGACGGATAACCTCGGCTACTTCGGCCACGAGCTTTTCCGCTGCTTCACCGTGCGGGCGGCGACCAAGGGACAGCGTGCGGGCTTCCTGCAATTCCTCAGTGTCGTGAGGATGTGATGGTGTTCGCTTCTGGAATGTGGCCTGTGGTGCATCCATTATGGTCCGAAACCTTTCCACTTATCCTCCTAAGGGTATCCTCTAGAAGATCGACGTAGGAAAGGGGGAAAATGGATAATCATCATTATCATCATCATCCAACCCGCATCATACATCCATACCGTATGTGCTGGGTGTGTGGGTGAAGATGATCCACCATCATATGTAATGTATCAGGGCTGCATTCTGGATGTAAGGTGATGATGGTATGGATTTACCTGCTTAATCCTATTTCCATGCCGTCATACGCCCACACCCAACCCGATCTCAATTAATGTCTATACACTTATTCATAACAAGCATGAAATGATGACGATGCTTATGCGCAGGCTGCATTCTGGTCGGGATCAAGACACCGCTTTACTGCCGCTGCGGTCCATGTCTCACGGCCACGGCTGGTCTTGATGCCCATGTCCATTAACTCGGTAGCAATGGCCCGCAGGGAAAGCCCTTTGGCGTGAAGGTCGGCTATGATCGGCCCTACATGGCCCTTGAACGCCGCAGCTTTCGCCTGAATGGCCGCTGTGCCCTTCGCATGGTCCGGTGCCGGGCCGCCACGATTTCCACCCAGAACGACGCCACGGGCCTTTGCAGCAGCGAGGGCCACCTTGGTCCGTTCGGATATCATGCGGCGCTCCTTCTCAGCCATGGCAGCCCAGATATGCAGCATGAACGGGTCGGCATCCTTGCCAAGCTCGGCCACGATGAACGGGACACGCTCCACCATCAGGCCAGCGATGAACGCCACGTCACGGCTGAGACGGTCGAGTTTTGCCACGATCACCGGGCACTGCATGACCCGGGCCTTGTCCAGCGCGTTGCGGAGCTGTGGCCGCTTTGACAGCGCATCGCTGCCCTTGCCGGTCTCGACCTCCGTGAACACTTCCACCACGCTGAAGCCTTCTGCCTGGGCAAAATGCTGTATGGCCGCAAGCTGCGCATCCATGCCCAGACCGCTCTTGCCCTGTTTGGCCGTGCTCACCCGGACGTATGCGACTGCTTTCTGCATGGCGTTGCATTCCTGTCATCGTTCGTTGTCTGATTTGATACAGGCAGAACAGACGGACAGACCACGCATAATCTGGAATCACGACGATTCCGAAAATGCATGGCTGCGAAATACGCGGATATGGTTGGATACCTTTTCGGGACTCAAAACGGTCCACTAGACGGCCAGAAAGCCCGACCGGACTCACTTCCAAAGCAGGCCCTTAAGCCGTTGTTGTTGTTCAGCGTAACGCCGAGAGAAGTTACCCAGCGGAAATCCTACGGAGCTTTTGGATACCTTGGCTCGCCAGATGGGTTATCTGTGGATAAGTCTAATTTCCTTAATAGTTAGAAAGTGTTACGCCGATATTGGGTAAATAGCACTCGTATTAGAGACACACCCCTAAGGTATGTATAGGTATGAGGGTGGTCGGTAGGTCACAATCATGAGGATCATACCTCAATATTCATCCTACCACGATTAACCATATTCATAGGAGCATAGATATAAGGATGATGATCATTGGCTATTGAGCCAACAGTCAACACTATTGCTGATCGGGTTAATACTGACCCGGCAGATACCGATGTGGAAAGACCCTTGTGAGGCTCAGCCCGCTGACGGCCTACGGCTACAAAGAGAGCAAGAAAACCAGTGGTTGAAATCGCCGAAAAGCTTAATGGTATCATTTAGTTAGCAAGATATATACGAAATAGCACTCGTATAAGAGAAGCGCCCCTCGAAAGTGAAGAATAAGGGGCAAGCCCGCCTGTCACCGACCACACGCATATTCTCATATCATGTGTGGCCGATGAGAGCGCGGTCGTGTCACCGCTCTACCCTGTAACGTGCAGCACTTTTCCCCGGCACCGATCACCGGGAGGACATTCTACGCTGCGTTGAATTGGCGGAGGTGCTGGGCACGACGCTGCCAAGGCATACCACGACCTCCGTCACATGGACGCCCGCACGAGCCGCCTACATGGCTGCACTGGTCGAAACGCTGGGCACTGCCTTGTTGGATGTGACCGAAAACATGGGGAATGCGGACCTATTTGGCCGCACAGACCCGAAATAACAGCCCTAGAAGATAAGCAGCCCAAAGGGAGTGGCTCAGGGAAATCCTGACCATCCCGCCCTGCGTAATCAGGTTAGGTTTATGTGAGACAGACCCGCATGGGTGAGCCTGTCTGACATGAGCCTAACTGTGTCACCGCTCTGAATGTAAAGCGCAGCACATTGACACATATTGATCCACGAAAAACAACACGCCGCAGAATAAGGAGACCACGATACCGTTGTTTATAGCTGACGGCCTGCTTTCATTGAGCGGGCTTCTGCCGATGCCTTTCTGTGGTGCCAACCGCCTAAAGGACATTGACCAGAAACAGCTTCACTGCATACCCGGCTGACAAAAACAGCCACGACAAGACCAGTAAACCATCAGAGACAAAGCAGAAAAGGAAACAGCGCCCCCGCGGACTAGGTTTGGCTGAAGCCATTACATACCATACCGACCCTGATACCGGACTTTGGCGCGGTCCATGCGATAGTGATGGCTACCCGCAGATTCGGCATCAAGGAAAGATGATTCTTGTCCACCGTGCTCAAGCCGAGCTTGCAGGGTGGTCGATTGAAGGGAAGGTTGTCATGCACAGAGATGATAACCCGCTCAACGTTCGCCTTAGTAATCTTCGAGTCGGAACACAGGCCGAAAATATGGCTGATATGGCCGCGAAGGGCAGAAGCAGGGCAGGAAAAGCCATGCCTCGCATTACTCATGCGGAAGCGTGCGACATTCTCAGGCGACATGGTGAAGGCGTGCCAATCCGGCAAATAGCCAAAGACAAAGGCCGGAGTCGTAGCGGTATCCGCAAGTTCCTACAGCGGCGTCAGACCACTACAGCTGCTCAGGATACCGCACAGGCTGCGTTTGTATTCCCTGAGTCGCTAACACCGGCCTGAACAGACAGGAACGCCAGAAGCTAAAATACAGGCTTCTTTGGGCAGCATCTTATGGAAGGCGGCAGTGTGCAGCTTCTCGTATAATGCTGCCCTTTTTTGTCGTGTCTCTTGCCTATGACCGCTTGCATATGGCACCAGCGTATGTGTCTGGGTGTAGCGTCATTGACGTAACGCTACAGGCCAAAACGTCATAGTTTTTGATGCTAAGTTATTGATTTATAATGACTTATGATGAAGTGGTGCGAAGCCCCGTCGTTCGCCCCAACCCTTTTTCCTGATAAAATGATGAATACGACGTCTGGCGGCAGGTTGCGTTAACCGGGTCGTCTGAACGTGCGTTCCAGCCCCACTGCCAGCGGTGTGGGCACAAGCCCCAGCTGCGTGCGCATGGGGGTAATGTCGAAAATCTTGTCTTCCAGCAGGCGCCGCACCTCGGCGGGCATGATGCGTGGCAGGCCGGGCGGATGGAGCCGGGCCGCCGCGATCAGCAGCCATCCGGGCACGGGCATAACGGGGCGGGGCCGCATGCCTGCAGCGCAGGCGACGTGGCGCGTGAAATCGCGATAGGTGACCTGGTCGCCACCTGCAATGATCAGGCTGTGGGGGCCGTCCCACTGGCGGTCGAGTGCCGCAAGGATGGCGCGTGTCACGTCGTCCTGCCATATGGGCTGGATGCGTGATGTCCCGCCGCCGGGCAGCGGCAGGATGGGCAGCCGGTGCATGAGGGCGGCCAGACGCTGCACATTGTCTTCCCCTGTCGCGCCATAGATCATGGTGGGGTGCAGAAGAACGCCGTTCCGCCCCGACCGGGAAAGAGCCTGCGCGCCGTGCAGCACGCCACTTGCATGCGCGTCGGGCCAGCGGGTGAAGATGCGCGTACTGCCCAGTGCCACGATCCGGGCCGTGTCAGGGGCCGTCGCCAGTACGGCGGGCAGATGACGGGCATGGGCGGTCAGCACGATGGATGTGGCATCTGCCAGTGCCGCCCGCAACGCAGCGGGATCAGCCAGCAGGTCGGCCATGCGGGCAGGACAGGCCATGCCCGTTGCCTGCCATCGGGGCAGGCTGCGTACGATGGGAATGATGGCCCGTCCGCGCGCGTTCAGCGCATGGCACAGCGCCAGTCCCGAACGGCCGGTCGCGCCAATGACATGGACCGGCCCGCCATCGGGCATCAGGGTGTGGAAATGGTCAGGCCCAGGGGTGCTGCGACCGAGGGGTCCCCCGCCATGGACAGGGCAACGCCCAGCATCATGAGGTTGACTGGCTTCATCGGGCGCAGGGCGATCTGCAGCGGATGGTCCTGCGGCGACTGCAGGAAGCGGCCCATTGCGCGCATCGACGCATCATCGGACGTGGCCAGCGCGGCCAGCAGGTTCTGTCGGTAGGTATCCACATCCATGTTCCGGCTTTTGGCCAGTCCCGCCACCACATGGTTGGCCAGCGACAGGTCGTCCCACGTCATCGCGGCGGAGACGATGCGGGCGGTTTCGGGAATGATGGCCATGTCGTCAAACGGGATCTGGTCCAGTTCGGCCACCATGGTCAGGTTGCCCATATCGGGGGATTCGATGGTCAGCGGTTCCAGATGCACGCGGCCCGCGCTGCGGTCGCTGGTGCTGTTGGCGTGCAGGTTGCCGCTGAAATGGTCATAGCCGAAGGCGTTGAGGATGGAGGGGTTGTCCGTGCCGGTGGCCCACAGGGTCAGGTGGTCCAGCTTCGTATCCATCTTGTCTTCGGTTTCGGTGGAGAAGCGCGACGTGGTGACATGGTCGATCTGCAGCATGGGGTGGGTGCTGTCGATTTCGACCTTCTTCAGGTCCATGGTCTGCGGATGGCGTTCATGAACCAGGTGCCCCGACTGGATTAGGCTTGCGACCTCGCTGGCGAAATCCGGGCCATCCACCACGATATGCTCGACGGAGATGCGGCGCGTCGGCGTCAGGTTGATCTGGGTCGCCAGCCGGTCAAGATCAAGGTGCGACGACCGCCCCGTCCCGTACTGGCTGACGGCCATGCGCCCGATGGTCACATCCGTCTGGCTGGCGGGAATCGCCACATGCAGGTTGGTGAACGCCCCCCGGTCCAGCACAAGGGAATCGAACCCCAGCGGGCGGGCCATGTCACCCGTCACCCGTGCGGTATTGGGCAGGACAAGGTTGCCCAGTTCCACCTGGTCCAGCGATATGGTGTTGCTGGCGGTCATGACCTTCACATCGCGTAGCACCAGGCTGCCGATCTTTTCGCCCTGCACGTTGTTGCCGGTCAGGCCACCCAGCCGCACGTCCGCTGCGATCAGCGTCATGGCGGGGTTGTGGTAGGTCACGGCGGTGAAGTGCGCGCCGCGCGCCAGCGTGCGCGGCCGGGCCGTGGCGTAGCTGAAGGAGGCGTCAGGCCCGATCGAGGCCCTGAAGTCGGCAATGCCGGCCTCAAGCCTGCGTTGGGCAAAGTGATGCACCCCCCAGCTGCCGACCAGCAGCACCAGTATAAGCAGGGGAATGGCGGGATAGAGTTTCTTCACGAGCCTGATATCCGTAATGACCTTGAACTGAGTGCTATCGCATTCCAGCCCCCTTGGGCAATCGCCAGTGGGGCAGGGACTGCGGAAAGATGTGCGGTATCATGATACCACATACGTTTTTTTACCGGAAAAATGCCGCCTGTACGGGATTATGTGCTTGACGTTTGCGTCGCGTACGGATGATAACGCGCCACCTGTTACCGCTACATTACTGGACGGAACACTGAATCCATGAAGACCACACTTTCGCTGAAACCCGCAGAGGTGACGCGTGGCTGGACCCTGATCGATGCCGAAGGCCTCGTCCTGGGTCGCCTGGCGGCAATCATCGCCCAGCGCCTGCGCGGCAAGCACAAGCCCCAGTTCACCCCGCATGTTGATTGCGGCGACAACATTGTCGTCATCAACGCCGAGAAGGTCCGCCTGACCGGCAACAAGGTGGACCAGAAGCTGTTCCACTACCACACCGGCTACCCCGGCGGGATCAAGGAACGCACCATCACCCAGCGCCTGACCGGCAAGAACCCCGGCGATGTCGTGCGCAAGGCGGTCGAGCGCATGATCACCCGTGGCCCGCTGCAGCGCGCGCAGATGAAGCACCTGTATGTCTATGCCGGTAGCGAACATCCGCACGAAGGGCAGAAGCCGCAGGTTCTCGATGTTGCGTCAATGAACCGCAAGAACGCCGTCAACACCCAGAAGGTCGGGGGCTAAACTCCATGTCTGAAACCCAAGAACGTACAGGCACGCTGGCCGACCTCAAGGAAGCCGTTGCTTCCGGTCAGGTAACCTCCTCGCAGGAAGCCGCACCCGTCTATGAAGCCAAGCGCGACGCGCAGGGCCGTTCCTATGCCACGGGCCGTCGTAAGGACGCCGTCGCCCGCGTGTGGATCAAGCCGGGCAAGGGCGACATCATCGTCAATGGCCGTCCGGTCGGCACCTACTTCGCCCGCCCGGTCCTGCGCATGCTGATCACCCAGCCGTTTCTGGTTGCCGATCGCTACAACCAGTTCGACGTGTACTGCACGGTCGTTGGTGGCGGTCTGTCCGGTCAGGCCGGTGCGGTCCGTCATGGCATCAGCCGCGCGCTGACCCATTACGAACCCGCGCTGCGCAGCATCCTTAAGGCTGCCGGCTTCCTGACGCGCGATTCGCGTGTTGTTGAACGTAAGAAGTACGGTCGCGCCAAGGCACGTCGTTCCTTCCAGTTCAGCAAGCGCTGATCCTGCTTTTCCCGTGGCATGCCACGGGATACGGGTTTTTCAACGGGGTCGGTCCAGCAATGGACCGGCCCCGTTGTGCATCAGGCCCATACGGTCAGCATGCCGGATCAGGCAAAGGGATTGGCGACCCTGGTCGGTGTGCGCGGCGGCAATGCGTCAGGCAGGTTCTTCTGGGCTTCGAGTGTACTCACGACCTGCTGCATGAAGGCCAGCAGCGCCTGCGCGCGTTCCAGCCCGGCCTTATCGCGGCTCAGATCCGTCTGGCCGTAAAAGGCGATGCTGTCGGTGCCGTTTTCCACCGTCATGCCGCCAATGGTGCGGCTGTCGCTGTTATTGGCGAAGGGGACAAGGGGCGTGTCGTGTTGTGGTGTCGGGCGATGGGTGGTCATGATCATGTCTCCTGCGAAAAATGGACCTACCACCACCGGTAATAGGTATGGCGGGTGCTACGGCGGTGACGGGTTGTGCTCCGTGCGCGCGTCGTACCAAAGGGGAGCGTCATGCAGACCTGCTTCATACGTGCGGGCAGGGCGGGAAAGGGGTCGATCCCGGTGATATGGGTCAGTTCCGCCACGCTGACATGACTGCAGCCGGGCGCGCGCGACACATTATGGCAGACATATACCCCCGTCTGTTCACGGCGGGGATCATATACGGCTTTCCATGTCGAGGTGGGTACCAGCACGCGATCCCTTCCAATGGCAGACAGGGTGCGGGCATGGAAGGCGGGGCCGGTCACCACATACAGTTCGCCTTCGCGCAGGGTCAGTCTGCGCACCCCCGATTCGATTTCCGCCCATCGGCTCCGGTTCAGCGCGGCGCGTTGTGGCACGATGTTGGACAGCAGGAACGTTTCTTCCTGTGTCTGTTCATCTGGCATATCGCCCGACGGGGTCATATGCCCCCGGTCAAAGCCGGACCGGACATAATCCTCCAGTTCCGACTGTTCACCTGGTGCAATGCGCGGGTCGGTATGGAATTCGCCCCGTCGTGGGGTGGACATGGCCGCGCGGACCATGGCGGCATCCAGATGTTCCGCCGACCACAGGGGTTCGCGCGCAAGGCCGGAATACAGCACGGCGTACCGGGCATTGCACAGAAGCTGCGTCCGGGGCGACAGCTTCGCATTGTCCAGCGTGGGCAGCTGCTGTCCCGCGCCCAGTTCCGCGCACCCTTCGGCGCGTGCGGCATGGGGCAGGACCAGGGCCATGAGGCCGATCAGGAAAGGCAGGACATACCGTGTCATGCATAGGGCAGGGCAGCGTCGGGACACGGTCTGGCGTTATCCATATGTTCTGTTAAAACGGGGCCTATCCATGAAACATCTGATGGGGCAGGGCAATGGCCGACCAACCTGATTCGGGAAACCCTGACCAGTCGGGGCCTTTTATCCTGCATCGTCGGGACCTGCCGCTTACGGGGCGCAAGCGCGTGCTTCGCCTTGGCCTGCGTATAGTAACGATCTTACTGGTGATCGTGGCGGTGGCCGATCGTGTCATCCAGATGGTCAATGGGCATGGCCACTAAAAGAGTATTTTGAAATAACCTACTGATAAGAAAACAGAAAAATCTTGGGGATGTCGCCTTTTTTCAAAAAGGCGGCATTTCCGGACTTTTCAGACAGTTCCTAGGGCGCGCGTGACCCTGTCGCACTGGTGGGGCTGGGCAGATCCGGTATCTCGCCATTCCTGGACAGCGCAATCGTCACATCGATCGTTTCCTGATTGACCTGCACGTCAAATTCCCGGTCCACCACCGGGTTCTGCGCTGCCGTCAACATGTCGCCAAAACGCAGATGCGCCCAGTCGATGCGATCATGCGCCTGACGGGTCATGTCAAAGCTCACCATGGGATGGCGCGTCCCGTCCGGGGCTGTGTAGAACCATGCGAAATGGCAGCGTGCGGGCGCGCCGTGCTGGGTAAACAGCGTGTGGACGAACCCCGGCGTCACGTCCATCTGCAATGTGTTCATAAGATAACGTGGCGCCTGCTTCTGCAGGGCGGGCGTGACCTGTGTATTGAACAGGCCAGCCCGAATCATCTCGGGCATATGCGCCATGAAAACCGACTGGTTTATGGTCATCTCGACCTGGCAAGGCACTGTCTGGGCAAAGCGCGTGTCGATGCCCCATGCATGCGCGGTCGTTTCCGTGCCCATGATGGGTGCGGGATAGGTCGTGGATGCGGCATGCGCCACGCCTGTCCCACCCGACAGGGCAAGGCACAGGGCCGCGCCATACAATGCGCCATGGAACAGGGCGGGAAATGCGGGAAAGGTCGGACGTGTCAGGCTAGGCAAGAGAGTGCACCGGTCTGTGTAGGGTCTGGATTGACTGTCATGGTGGCAGGGAACCGCTTTCTTCCCCGACTGTCACGGGGTGGCGGCGGCATATCAGCCTTACGCAATATGGGCAGTCCAGTGCCTGTCGTGCAAGACCTGAAGCCAGATACCATCATGTGCATGAAGGGGCCGGAGACAGACCGGAAGGTTCATATACTTTATCACTGAAAGATAAATATTTCAGTTCCGTCATGTACATCATGTATTTCTTTGATATCTGTCTGCCATATTTCCAGAAGTCATGGAAATGCCATAATAATCGTCTTTTTCAGGCCTGCATTCCCGCTACCGTAAGGTGTCGGGATGTCCTGTCGCATGCCGCAGGCCGTATCCGGCAACCCCCTGTAGAAACAGGTTTTTGCGGGTTTGCGACGGGGGAACTTCCACTTGCCTGCCGCGTTTGCGGCGGGTAACGGAAATCAGAAGAATACTGTCGGCGGCAGCATGCGGGACGGTTCGCCCCATGGGGAACCACGCGGGCTGGCAGACCGATGGTATGGGTCAGGAAACCATGTTTGAGTCAAAGATCATAGAAGTGGATGGCGTGTTCGTGGGGGCGGCCATCATAACGGGCATTGCCTCCTCGCTGCGTTTTTACGCAACTCATGACAGCGTCCGCTCAATGCATAACGCCATCCTTCCCGATCTGGTGGCGCTGAAGCAGCGGGTGACGGCGACTTTCCGCCGCATGGGGCACAAGGCCATCGCCTTCCGCGAGGCATAGCCGCAGAACGCACAACGCCCCGGCGGGAGTCTGTCCCGCCGGGGCGTTGTCTGTCGCAGTGCGCCGGAGGCGTCAGCGGCTGGTGCGGCGTCCAAGCTGGCTGACATCACGCACCGCCCCGCGCGCGGCGCTGGTGGTCAGGGCGCTGTAGGCCTGCAGGGCGACCGAAACCTCGCGCGTGCGGTCCGGCTGCCATGCCCGGTCGCCGCGCTCTTCCATTTCGTCGCGGCGGGCGGCCAGTTCTGCATCCGTGACGGTAGTGCGCAGGATGCGGTTGGGAATGTCGATCTCGATGGTGTCGCCTTCATGCAGAAGGCCGATGATGCCGCCTTCCGCCGCCTCGGGCGAGATATGGCCGATCGACAGCCCCGAACTGCCGCCGGAGAAGCGGCCATCGGTGATCAGGGCGCATTTTTCGGCCAGCCCCTTGGACTTCAGGTAGCTGGTCGGATACAGCATTTCCTGCATGCCCGGTCCGCCCTTCGGCCCTTCGTAGCGGATGACCACCACATCGCCTGCCACGATTTCGTTGCCGAGGATGGCGGACACGGCGGCATCCTGACTTTCAAAAATACGGGCAGGCCCGGTGAAGGTCAGCAGGTTGTCGGCCACGCCCGCCGTTTTGACGATGGCGCCATCTTCCGCAAGGTTGCCGAACAGGACCGCAAGACCGCCATCCTGACTGTAGGCATGTTCCGCGTCACGGATCGCGCCATTCGCGCGGTCGGTATCCAGCGCCCTGTATCGGCTGGCCTGCGAAAATGCTTCCGTGGTGCGTACGCCGCCGGGAGCCGCGCGGAAGAAGGTACGTGCGTCCTCATCGGCCGTGCTGGTGCTGATATCCCATCTGGCCAGGGCTGCACCCAGATCGGGGGCATGCACGCTGGGGGCTTCCATGTTCAGCAGCCCCATGCGGGCCAGTTCACCCATGATGGCGGGAATGCCGCCAGCGCGGTGCACGTCTTCCATATGGATATCCATGCGCGATGGCGAGACCTTGCACAGGTTGGGCACCTTGTGGGACAGGCGGTCGATGTCGGACATAGTGAAATGCACCTTGCCCTCATGCGCCGCCGCCAGCAGGTGCAGCACGGTATTGGTGGACCCGCCCATGGCGATATCGACCGACATGGCGTTTTCAAACGCGGCCTTGGTGGCGATGCTGCGCGGCAGGGCGGTGGCATCGTCATGTTCGTACCAGCGACGGGCAAGGCCCACGATCTCGCGGCCCGCGCGCTCGAACAGTTCGCGGCGGTCGGCATGGGTCGCGACAAGACTGCCATTGCCCGGCAGTGCAAGGCCCAGCGCCTCGGTCAGGCAGTTCATGGAATTGGCGGTGAACATACCCGAGCATGACCCGCAGGTGGGACAGGCGGAGCGTTCGATCGTGGCCGACTGTTCATCGCTGACATCGGAATTGGCCGCGGCCACCATCGACGTGATGAGGTCAACCTGCTGTTCGGTGCCGTTATTGATGATCTTGCCCGCTTCCATCGGCCCGCCAGAGACGAAGATGGTCGGGATGTTCAGCCGCATCGCCGCCATCAGCATGCCCGGCGTGATCTTGTCGCAGTTGCTTATGCACACCAGCGCGTCGGCGCAGTGGGCGTTGACCATGTATTCCACCGCATCCGCGATCAGTTCGCGCGACGGCAGGCTGTACAGCATGCCGCCATGGCCCATGGCGATGCCGTCATCCACGGCGATGGTGTTGAACTCCCGGCCAATGCCGCCGGCTTCGGCCACGGCGCCCGCCACAAGCTGGCCCAGGTCCTTGAGGTGGACATGACCGGGCACGAACTGCGTGAACGAATTGGCGATGGCGATGATCGGCTTGCCGAAGTCGCCGTCCTTCATGCCGGTTGCACGCCACAGGCTGCGCGCACCGGCCATGTTGCGGCCATGGGTCGTAGTGCGGGAACGATAGGCGGGCATGACAGTGACCTCTCGCGACAATCGGGTTAGCATAGGGGAACGATATTGCCTGACCGCATACAGGACACGCGCGCCGTGCGCCAGTCCAAACCTGCCGTTAACCGTGGGTGGTTAAGGGTGCGGGCAGGGGCCGCAACTCCACATACGGCCAGTCGTTCATCTGATATCGTACCCGTCATTGCACAAGGAGCGCACGCGGCATGCCAGAACCGGACCGTCAGGATGGATCATCCAGAACGCAGCGGCGTGGCGTGCTGGCGCAGATACGCTTTCCGGTGCTGGGGGTTCTGGCTGTGGCTGTCCTGGCGCTGGTCATCTTCTGGTCATGGGACTGGTTCATCCCGCTGGTGGAACGCCGGGCGGAGGCGGCGCTGGGCCGCAGGGTCACGATTGCGCATCTGCATGTCCATCCGGGCCGCGTGATCCGCATCACCGCGGATGACGTGCGTATCGACGAACCCGACGGGTTCGCCACCCTGCCACCCTTCGCCACGGCGGACCATCTGATGGTGGGGATCAACCTGTGGCACCTGCTGGGGGGAATGGTCGACCTGCCGGTCATCGCGCTGGACAGGCCGGTTGTGGAACTGGATGAAAGGCGTGACGGCACGGCCAATTACCATTTTCCCGGCAGCGGTGATGGCGGGTCTACCGCCATGCCGCGGATTGGCGAACTGAACATTGCCGACGGGCAGTTGCATTTCGTGCATGCGGGTCTGCGCAGCGACATGCGTGCGCAGGTGCACACCACTCCCGCGAAGGGGGATGCGCAGGCGCGTATCGTGGCGGATGTGCGCGGTACCTATACCGGGCAGGCCATTACGGGGCGTTTTTCCGGTGGGGCGCTGGTATCACTGGCGGACAGGACGAAACCCTATCCCGTGGATGTCGAGGTGCATCACGGTCCCACGCGCCTGACGCTGGTGGGATCGGTGGATGACCCGATGTCGTTCCGGGGCGCGCGCCTGCGGCTGACACTGGCGGGGCCGGACATGTCGCTGCTGTATCCGCTGACCGGCGTGGTGATCCCGCAGACGCCTGCCTACCATGTGGCGGGCAGCCTTGATTACCATGACCGGCGCGTGCGTTTTCATGATTTCGAGGGCATGGTCGGTTCTAGCGACCTTGGCGGCACGTTGAGCGTCGATCCCCATCAGGTCGTGACATTCGTGGATGCCGAACTGCATTCGCGTCATGTGGACCTGGCGGACCTTGGCGGTTTTTTCGGGGCCACGCCGGGGGACCGTCCCTCCACCGCGCAGCAGGCGGCGGAACAGAAGGCGCATGAGGCCAGTGGTGCCGTCCTGCCCACCACGCCCATCAATATGCCCAAGCTGAAGGCCACCAACGTGCATCTGGCCTATCATGGGGACCATATCGAAAACCGGCATGTGCCGCTGGATAACATTGATGCGCTGGTCGATATCCAGGACGGGACGATCGATGTCCACCATCTGAGCTTTGGCGTGGGCAAGGGCCGGCTTGCCAGCAGCGGCACCTTCGTGCCGCAGGGTAATGGCGTTGACGCGCGCATCCGTATCGACATGGAGCAGATCGACCTTTCCCGCCTCATGCAGGCATTGGGCAATTATCAGGGGCAGGGAACGATCGGCGGCCATATCATGGTCCATGGCCATGGGCAGTCGCTGGCCCAGATCGTGGGCGATGGCAATGGCGGCGTGACCATGGCGCTGGATGAAGGCGGGGATATTTCCGCCATCCTGCCTGACCTGCTGGGGCTGGAACTGGGCAAGGCGCTGCTGTCCGCCCTTGGCCTGCCGGCGAAGACCGACCTGAAATGCCTGATCGCGGACATGCCGCTGCGTGACGGGGTGTTCCATACCAAGACCATGCTGATGGAAACTGGCGATACGTCCACGGTGGGCAAGGGGGACATCAACTTCAGTGACAACACCATCAAATATGCCCTGCTGACACGCTCGCGCCATTTCGCCATCGCGTCCTTCCCCGGTCCGCTGCACATTACCGGTCCGCTGAAGCATCCCAGCATCATGCCCGGGGCGGAGGTGATCGGCCGCGCCGTGGCATCCGTGCTGACAGGCTTCGTCTTCTCCCCCGTGGGGCTTTTGCCCACGATCGAGGCAGGCGTGGGCAAGCAGTCGTCCTGCGCCGAGGCGATCAGGGAGGTAAACGAAAACCCCGCAGCAGGCATCGCGCCTCATGCCTCCCGCCCCATGCGTCGCGCTGCGCGCGCGCACAGGGCTGCGGCGGCGGCACGACCGGCGGACACAGCGGCATCCGGTGGGCTGAGCCGTGCGGAGCGCGAGCGGATCCGTGCCGTGTGGGCGCACCGGATGGCCGCGCATTAAAGGGCGGAATCCCTGCTTGACCATATGGGGCATTTCGGCAAAAAGGGGAAACAGGTGCAGTGAACCGTCGGCATGCCTGACGGGTTCCGCTGCCATGCCGGGTTAGCACAGTGGTAGTGCAGCGGTTTTGTAAACCGAAGGCCGGGGGTTCAAATCCCTCACCCGGCACCATCTTTCCATATAAAACAGTGATTTAGAAAAAGCGTACGGGGCGCATGCGACGCATGTTTCGCACACGACCCCGGCAAAAAAGACGGCATAGGCCAGGCTGTCAGATCAGCCAGACCTGGCGGTGCCGCCTCTGTCCGGAAAGGCGGTGGTGCTGGCGTGCTCTGAAAAAGGCTTCACCGGAAATTTTGATATTCAGGCTGGCGACAGTCCCTCACGCGAAAATACGGTCCATCCAGGCCTCGACCGTATCACCACTGCTGATGGCGGGATCGATCAGTCCGTCCACCATGAAGGTCGGGGAGACGTGGATACCGTTCTGACGGCTGTATTTGCACTGCCATTTGATGGCTTTCTGCAATTCCGGCACGGCAAAGGCCTTCGCCAGTTGCAGGCCGCTGTAGCGCTCGATCCGTTTGATGATGTCGTTTGGCGTCGCATCCATGTTGGGACCGGCGCAGTGATCGGTAAATTCGAATTCCTCGCGGTGCGCAGCCACCGCCCCCATGACGGTGCGGGCGGCTTCCTTGCCCCCTTCCAGCGTGGAGGCCGCAAGGATGCACCTTACGATGACGCCCGAAAACATGTGCCATGGCTGGGACTGCAGGCGGATCCTGATGGTGATCCGGTCCGCGCCAGCCTTTTCCAGCAGGTCGGGCAGTTTGCTGAAGGCCCGGCACGAGAACGGGCAGGTCGGTTCAAGGAAGGCTTCAAAATTACGCGGGCCATGTCCCCATACAAGTGGATCGACATGCAGGGGAGCAGGGGTTGCTGGCATGGTGCTGGTTCCTTCATGCTGTGGTGGCGACAGGATTGTCCCGATTAATGGAACATGGGGGAAGCCTGCCGGTTCATCCACTGTCTTTCTACCCTGTGGACCGGATGCATCCATCATGCAGGCAGCGCCTGATTCCGCCAGGTGGACATGTTCTTCCATATGGTCAGTATGCGTAAAAACCGGCATATACGGAACGTTTTCCCTTCCCGTATGGTGGTATTGCATGGTCCGCACCCTTTTGCTCAAGAATGCGCTGCGTCTGGTCACGATGGATGCCGCAAGGCGCGAAATCGAAGGGGGATGGGTACTGGTGCGGGACCGGCAGGTCGCAGCTATTGGCACGCCAGCGGACCCGTTGCCCGTCGCGGATGATGTCATGGACATGACGGGGCATGTGGTGATGCCGGGCATGGTCAATACCCACCACCATATGTACCAGACCCTGACGCGTGTCATTCCTGCAGCACAGGATGCGTCCCTGTTCGGGTGGCTGCAGGCGCTCTATCCCATATGGGCGGGCCTGACGCCGGAGATGATCCGTGTGTCCGCCTGTACCGCCATGACGGAACTGCTGTGGTCGGGATGCACCACCACCAGCGATCACCTGTACCTGTTTCCCAATGGCGCGCGCCTGGATGATGAAATTGAGGCGGCAGGGCAGATGGGCATACGGTTCCATGCCGCCCGTGGCGCGATGAGTGTCGGGGAAAGCAAGGGCGGCCTGCCACCAGACCGGGTTGTGGAAGATGAGGACGCCATCCTGTCGGACATGCAGCGCGTGATCGAAACCTACCATGACCCGGCACCGCTTGCGATGCTGCGGGTGGCGGTGGCCCCCTGTTCGCCTTTTTCCGTCAGTCGCGACCTTATGCGCAATGCCGCCGCCCTTGCGCGTGCAACGGGGACGATGCTGCATACCCATCTGGCGGAAAACGCCAGCGACATTGCCTACAGCCGCGAGAAATTCAACATGACCCCCGCCGAATATGCCGAGGACACCGGCTGGATCGGCAGCGATGTCTGGCATGCGCATTGCGTGCAGCTGGATGATGCGGGCATTCACCGTTTTGGCGCGACCCATACCGGCATGGCGCATTGTCCGTGTTCCAACATGCGGCTGGGCTCAGGCATCGCCCCCGTGCGCCGTATGGTGGCGGCGGGCATGCGGGTCGGGCTGGGGGTGGATGGTTCGGCCTCCAACGATGGCAGCCATATGCTGGGGGAGGCCCGTCAGGCCATGCTGCTGGGGCGTCTGCTGCCCACGGCTGACAACCGGCCCATGATGCAGGCGCGTGAGGTGCTGGAACTGGCAACCCGTGGTGGCGCCGCCGTGCTGGGGCGTCATGATGTCGGCTATCTGGCCCCCGGCATGGCCGCCGATATCGTGGCGTTCGACATGCGCGGAATCGACCATGCGGGCGCGCAGTCCGACCCGGTGGCGGCACTGGTGTTCTGTACGCCGGGCAGGGTGTCATGCAGCATTGTCAATGGCCGGGTGCTGATCCGCGATGGCCAGTTCACGGCGCATGACCCGGCCGCACTGGCGCGCCAGCATAATGCGCTGGCCCGCGAACTGCTGGAGAAATCCTGATACGTCGCTGACCGGAAATGAACAAAGGTTTCCATATACCGCCTTTTTTCAAAAAGGCGGTGTTCTTCGAAGCTTTTTGAAAACAGCTTCATTCGAAACGTCTGTTTAATCTGTACGACGCTTCATGAACCGGCAGGTTGAAGCAATCCCTGATCCGTCACATGCGTGAGGTGCGTCGTTTATAGGTGCGGTAGCCCATCCGGCCCAGAATCTTCATGACCGGCAGGCTGAGGTTGAGCAGCCCCTGCGACGCCAGGCAGGCATGTGTGAACAGTTTGTCAAAGACGGAACTGAAAATTTCCCGGCTGTTGCGTTCGCAGCATTCCAGTATCCGCTGCGCCGTGACATCGGGTTCCTGCGGCTGGTCGATGAAATTGTATATCGACCCGCCAGCATCCATTTCACGGCGCAGCATCGGCGTATTGACGCTGGCGGGATAGATGGATGACACCTGTATGCGCCGGGGCCGCAGTTCCTGTTCCAGCGCACGGGCGAAACCGCGCAGGCCGAATTTGGCGGCCGTATAGACACTGCTGCCTGCCAGCGGGAAAACTGCCGCCATGGAATTGACGAATACGATATGCCCCCCGCGCCGCATGGCGGGCAACAGGGTATTGGTCAGTTCAATCGGCGCGGCCAGGTCAACCGCGATTTGGTCGGCAATTTCCTGCGTGCCCATTTCGCCAACTGCCCGGGGCGTGATGATTCCCGCGCAATGTACGATCACATCCAGCTGCGGGGCATGGGTGAGGATTGTTTCGGCAGCCGTGCGTATGCTGTCCATATCGGTCAGGTCACAGGCAATCGATGTGACGCCGGGCATGTCCGCCTGTACCTGTCGGGATAATATGACAACGCGGTAGCCACACCCGAGCATGCGGCGCACCAGTGCCTGTCCAATACCGCCGGTAGCCCCTGTTACGACGGCGATCCTGCCTGTTGCTGGCGTACCGGTCCTGTCCTTTAAATTACTATTTTCCAACGAACTACTTACTTCCCTGACCGCAATGCCCTGTCGTAGCGCCTGATACGCGTCCGACCCGGCATTCCGCAAGGGCTTTTCCCTGCGATGAAGGGGAATGTCTACCCCCTGCCTGATCATGTCCATGGTATCTGTCATAAAATGATACGTCGAGAACCGGATCGCTCTCGTCTGATCCACGGTCTCGATGACATTAATTCATAATGCGAACAATTCCCGGACCGGACAGGGGGTGTGTCTATCTCATTGCGTATCTTTTCAGGCACCAATGTGCGACGGCCCATCGCTTCCTTGCAGTCGGTCGTGCCCAGCAGTTTTGATTGCTTCCGCCTTGTGCCCGCTCCTGGCACCGAAAGCCCTGCCTATGTCCTGGCAGCACTTACGCGGCACATGAAAGCGCATGCTCCATGTCCGGGCACCGGGGCGTTGGAAGATGGTGTGCATATCGTTCATATCTTACGATATATAACGATGCACATGTCACGATACCATGCACAACTGCAACGTCGGCAGTATCTAACTGACTGATTTTATAGGAAAAAAGGAACATGGCGGAGAGAGTGGGATTCGAACCCACGGTACGCTATTAACGTACACACGCTTTCCAAGCGTGCGCCTTAAGCCGCTCGGCCATCTCTCCAGCCGGTACCGGACTGTATGCCCCCATGTCTGGTGGCGGTGTCCGATGCGGCGGAACATATCACCAATTTTCATTGGCGCAAGTAGAAAACGCCATGCCCGCCCGGCCTGTCGCTATTGTAGCGCGGGCAGGCCGGGCAGGAGGTTACTGGTCCATCTTCAGTGCGGCGAGGAACGCGCTCTGCGGGATTTCGACCTTGCCGAACTGACGCATACGCTTCTTGCCTTCCTTCTGCTTTTCCAGAAGTTTGCGCTTACGTGAAATGTCACCGCCATAACATTTTGCCGTCACGTCCTTGGACATGGCGCCAATGGTCTCACGCGCGATGATCCGGCTGCCAATGGCCGCCTGCACCGCAATCTTGAACAACTGGCGGGGGATCAGCTCCTTCAGCTTGGCGCAGATGGACCGCCCGCGCGTTTCCGCGGCGGAGCGGTGGGCGATAAACGACAGCGCATCCACCGGTTCCTGATTGACGAGGATGGAGATGCGCACGAGATCGCTCTCTTCATACCCGTCCATCTGGTAGTCGAAGCTGGCGTAGCCGCGCGTGACCGATTTCAGGCGATCGTAGAAGTCGAACACGACCTCGTTCAGCGGCAGGCGGTAGACCGCCATGGCCCGGTTGCCGACATAGGTCAGGTCCGCCTGTATGCCACGGCGTTCACTGCACAGGGTCAGTACCGCGCCAAGGTATTCGTCCGGCACCATGATGGTGGCCTTGATCCATGGCTCCTCGATCTTCTCGATCAGGGACAGGTCAGGCATGTCGGCGGGGTTGTGCAGCTCCTCCGTCTCGCCATTCGTCAGCAGCATCTTGTAGACGACGGAGGGAGCGGTGGCGATCAGGTCGAGGTTGAACTCGCGGCTCAGGCGTTCCTGAATGATCTCAAGATGCAGCAGCCCAAGGAACCCGCACCGGAAACCGAAGCCAAGGGCGGCGGAGGTTTCGGCCTCGTAGTGGAAGGATGCATCGTTCAGCCGCAGCTTGGACAGGCTGTCGCGCAGCTTTTCAAAATCATCGGCCACGACCGGGTACAGGCCGCA
Organism: Komagataeibacter oboediens; assembly: GCF_018491655.1. Taxonomy (NCBI): domain Bacteria; kingdom Pseudomonadati; phylum Pseudomonadota; class Alphaproteobacteria; order Acetobacterales; family Acetobacteraceae; genus Komagataeibacter; species Komagataeibacter oboediens. The sequence continues at coordinate 56,276 of NZ_JABLUU010000015.1, forward strand.
CCACACCACGGGGATGGAGGGCTTGAAGCCCGCCAGCGGTTCACTGGCCGGGCGGCGGTCATCGGTAATGGTGTCGCCCACGTTGGTATCGGCCACGGTCTTGATGGCGGCGTTGATGTAGCCGATTTCACCCGGACCCAGTTCGTCCACGTTGGTCATGCGCGGGGCGAATACGCCTACCTGATCGACCTGATGCACCACGCCGGTAGACATCATGCGGATGCGCATGCCGCGTTTCAGGCGCCCTTCCTTCACGCGCACCAGCGTGATGACGCCCAGGTACGGGTCGTACCAGCTATCGACCAGCAGTGCCTTCAGCGGGGCTTCGGCATCGCCGGTGGGCGGCGGCAGGCGCTTGACCAGCGCTTCCAGAACGGCCTCGATGTTCAGACCGGTCTTGGCCGACACCTCCACCGCGTCATCCGCCGGGATGCCGACCACTTCCTCAATCTGTTCCTTCACCCGTGCGCAGTCGGCGGCGGGCAGGTCGACCTTGTTAAGGACCGGTACGATTTCATGGTTGGCATCGATGGCCTGGTACACGTTGGCCAGTGTCTGCGCCTCGACTCCCTGTGACGCATCGACCACCAGCAGCGACCCCTCGCACGCGGCAAGCGAACGGCTGACCTCATACGCGAAGTCCACGTGGCCCGGCGTGTCCATAAGGTTCAGGACATAGGTCCTGCCATCTTCCGCGGGGTAGGACAGGCGCACGGTCTGCGCCTTGATGGTGATGCCACGTTCACGTTCCAGATCCATGTTGTCCAGAACCTGATTGGTCATTTCCCGCTGTGTCAGCGCGCCGCAGGCCTGGATCAGGCGGTCGGCCAGGGTGGATTTCCCATGGTCGATATGCGCGATGATCGAGAAATTGCGGATCAGGGAGAGGGGCGTGTCGGTCATGGGCGAGACATAGTGTAAATCGGGGAGAAAGTCAGCCGCTACCTGTCATGGTAGCACGGAAAATATCACCGCCTGCACGCAATGTTACATACAGGCCATCGTGATGCGGTGAATGCGGGTCGCGCCATCAACGATGATTTCCTCCCCCTCGATCGCGGCCAGTCCCTTTATGCGCACCAGTTCATGCAGGGGGGCGGTCACGGGGGCGTCGTGCCAGCGTTCCGTCACCAGCCCGCAGCATGAGGTGCCCTGCGGCGTGTGAAGCAGGACGCGGTCATTTACCCGGATCGCGGCGGTGGGGGAGACGACCAGCGTCCCCCCCTTGCGGAAGATCGGCTCCATGGTGTCGCAATCCACATGTACGGCATAGGAATGGTGATCGGCCATGCCGTGGAATTCCCACTTTTCCCACCGTTCCCCATCCGGCAGGCCGGTTTCGTCAAACAGTTCAGGGTGGGCAAGCTGTGAGAATGGGGCGATCTTCAGGTGGGAATGATGGGCTTTTGCCATGGCGTCGGGGTCATGGTGCCCGGACAGCAGCCGGCTGAAGCCTTCAAACGAAATGCCCGTGGCCGACAGCGTGCGCGCCAGGCTTTCGGTCCCGGGCCAGCGGGGCCGCCCCGAGGATGTGATGCGCTTGGACGGGTTGAAGGTCGTGCTGTCCAGTCCCGCTGCCCGCGCAAGGCCGGAGGGGGTCAGCCCCCGTTCCGCGGCCAGCCGGTCGATGGCGCGCCAGATGTCGTCATGGCTGATCATGCGGGCAGTTTCAGTATTTCGGTCCGGTGGCGGGCATCGCCCGCCCCGGTCAGGGTGAAGCGGTCGGCCCCCGTGCTGCGGGCCAGTCCCATCTCGTTCAGCCTGCGCAGGCAGGGCCCGTCGGGCACGTTGGCCGGACGACCGTCATTCCCGCTCAGTTTCAGGCGGTGCAGGGCCGAACGGCAGCATGTTTCAAGATAAGGTTCATTCCACATGGGACAGGGACCGCCAAGGAACAGGAACAGGCACCGCCACCTTTTTACGACGGTTTGTTACCGGGATTTCAGGCAGACGTGCTTTCCCCTGTTCACATAGTGGCATTATTGCGGCATGTCCACCATGCGGGGCGGCCTTCCCTGCGCCTGCAGGAACAGAGGTATGTGCTGCATGCGCTACGCATTGGGGAATTGGTTACTATATCTAGGCATAGAGTGGGCGCATCGTCATATTCCTGACCGATATATGACCTATGCTTGTATAAAGTGCTGTAGAAAACAATCGATCCAAGGTTCTGTTGATGAAATTCCATACGTATCTTCTTGCCCTGTCCGTGGCTGGTGCAACTGTTGCCGGGTCGGTGGGGGCCATGGCGGCTGACTGTAACAACAGCCAGAATACCCCGAAATGGGATGTGCTGGGCCGTGTGGCGCAGCAGAGCGATTGCGCGGATAACCGTCTGCAGTCCTACCGGAACAACCTGAGCCAGCGTGAACAGGCGCTTAAGAATGGTCCGCAGAACCTGAAGCAGGACTACGACAACAAGATGAACAGCCTGCATGACAGCACGGTTGGCCGCTGGGATAGCGCGCGCGATGCCGAAAAGCAGAAGCTGACGGATGAACGCGACCGCGTTGACCAGAAGATCCAGAACGGTCGTGACCGTCTGGATGCGATTCGCAATACCCCGAAAAACCGTCTGGACAGCCTGCGTAATGCCGGGAGCGAAGAGCGCCAGCGCTGGGATAACCTGAAAAGCCAGACCGGCTCCGATGTCAGCAACTTCCTTGGCGGCAGCAACAGCCAGTAAGGCTGTGCTGCAGGGTTCCGTGCCGATGGTAGGGGATCCGCCCGTCAGGGTGTTGCAGGGTTCGTTCCCCTTGGGTACGGGCCCTTTTTCGTAAGGGCTGGCTGAAAAGCTGGCTTATGAAACATCCTGTAAATGTACTGAATGTTTTGGGTGATGCTTTTTTCAGAAAGCTTCGGTGAACGCCGCTTTTTTGGGAAAAGGCGGCACCCAGAAACTTTTATTCACGATTTGTTTTTGAATAGTTTTCAAGGACTGCTGTGCCAGGGCGGCAGGTCTGCAAGGCAGCGCAGGCAGGATATGGCAATCCGCTCCTGTCCGGAGGCCGGAAACAGACATGCCCGGCTGGGCCGGGCATGAAAGCAACACGTCGTATTTTATCGGGGCATGTCCCGCGTTTATGAACGCGGACGCTTGCGTGAGGACGCACCACTGCGTGGCGGTCCGCCAAACCCGCCACCGGGACGGCCCCCGCCGGGCTTGCGCCCGAACGGACGTCCGCCACGCGGCGGTCCGCTACGGCGGGGTGCGCCGCCAGCCGGTGCGCTGGCAGGTGAGATCTGCACTTCGTCATTCTCGATCGCGGCAATGCACGAACGGAATTTTTCGGTCGAATCCGGGGTAATCTCGAACAGGGTCTGGGTATCGTTGATGCGGATCGCACCGATATCCGCCTTGCGCACGCCACCAAGGCGGCAGATCAGCGGAATCAGCCACTTGGGATCAGCCTTTTCCTGCCGGCCCACGTTCATGGCGAACCAGGCACCCGGTTCGGCGCTGGCGTAGCTGTCGCGCGTGGGGCGGGTGCCGTCACGCTCGCTGCGTTCGCGCGGGGGACGCGGGGCGTCAGGGGTGATGTGACGCACGTTTTCCGGTGCAGGCAGGCGGGCGCGGTACATCTGCAGCAGGGCAGCGGCCAGCTGTTCGCTGGTGCGGCCTTCAACCAGCTGGCCAACCAGTTCCTTGTCCGCTTCGGCCACGTCCTCGTTCAGGACGGGATCGGCCAGCAGGCGCTTGGCGTCGTTGGCGCGGATTTCGGCGGCTGTCGGCACGCCGGACCATGTTGCCGTGATCTTTGCACCCTGCATCAGGCGTTCGGCACGGCGACGCTGTGACATGGGCACCATCAGCACGCACACACCCTTGCGCCCCGCGCGGCCCGTGCGGCCCGAACGGTGCAGCAGGGTGGCGGGATCGGTCGGCAGGGTTGCATGGATCACCAGCGCCAGTGCGGGAATGTCGATGCCACGGGCGGCAACGTCAGTTGCAACGCACACATTGGCCTGACCCTTGCGCAGGCTGTCGATGGCGCGCGTACGCTCGTTCTGCCCCAGTTCACCAGACAGCGCGACGGAGGAGAAGCCGCGCTCCACCAGCGCGGCCTGCATGTGACGCACCATTTCACGGGTTGCGCAGAACACCATGGTGGTCTGGCTGTCGGTGTAGCGCAGCACGTTCACAACGGCGGGGATCAGTTCGCGCGCATCGGCCACGATGGCGCGGTATTCGATATCGGCATGCTGCTTGGCGCCCGACAGGGTGTCGATACGCACGGCGTCGTTCTGGTAACGCCGCGCCAGCGATGCGATTTCCTTGGCGATGGTGGCCGAGAACAGCAGCGTACGCCGCGTCTTGGGCATGGCGTCAAGCAGTTGCTCCAGTTCATCCCGGAAGCCGAGGTCGAGCATCTCGTCCGCTTCATCCAGCACGACCACGCGCAGCTGTGACATGTCCAGACGGCCACGCGACTGATGATCGCACAGTCGCCCCGGCGTGCCGACCACGATATGCGCGCCCATCTGCAGGGCGCGGGCTTCACGCCGTGCGTCCATGCCGCCGATGCACGATACGATACGCCCGCCAGCAGGCGCATACAGCCACGTCAGTTCACGCGTGACCTGCATGGCCAGTTCGCGTGTCGGCGCAATGATGACGGCCAGCGGCGGACCCGCCGGGCCAAAGCGTTCGGCTCCACCCAGCAGGGTATCGGCCATGGCCAGGCCGAAGGCGACGGTCTTGCCCGACCCGGTCTGGGCGGAAACAAGCAGGTCGCGCCCTTCGGCGGCGACATCCAGTACGGCTGTCTGGACGGGGGTGGGATTATCGTACCCACGCTCGTCCAGCGCGCGTTGCAGGGCGGGGTGGGTTTCGGGAAACGGCATGTATCGGGCAATCCGGACAAAAACATGAAGAACACAGGCGACGCAGGAAGGAAACTGGCCGCCGGCCGTGTTCATGCGTCAGGGGAGAAGGCCGGTGCATAAAGAATGATTGCCCCAAAAGCCAGAATTAATAATGGCCGGGCCGTTTTTGCGACGCTTCCCGATCCCTTTCGGGGGATATTTTCCGCATGGGTGACACCCACACCCTTCAGCCTGCCAGCGCTGCTATGTGCCGCAGGCTGCCTGAAAAGCCTGCCCGGGGCACATCGGGCAGTCATGGGGAAACTTCCTGCACATTGCTTCAGGGAGCGTTGCCTTTCTGGGCAAAGGCGACGCCTGAAACATTTTAATATTATTTATCAATAAGTTATTTTCAGGTTTCCTGACAACATGCAGGCGGTTCCAGGGTGGAAAAATACCCGCTCCGGCCATGGCCCCGCCCGCCGGGTTGCGGCGTCCGGTCAGGGTACCAGCACCGCGGCCCCTTCAAACCGGCCATGGCGCAGGTCATCCAGCGCCCTGTTGGCCTCTTTCAGCGGATAGGGGGTTGTCGTGGTGCGTATGCCCACGCGCGGCACCAGTTCAAGGAAATCGATGCCATCCTGCCGTGTGAGGTTCGCGACCGAGACGATCTGCCGTTCCTCCCACAGCAGGTCATAGGAAAAGGCGGGGATCTCACTCATGTGGATGCCCGCGCACACCACACGACCGGCCTTGTGCACGGCCTTCAGCGCCGCAGGCACCAGCGCGCCCACCGGGGCGAAGATGATGGTGGCATCCAGCTGTTCAGGCGGCATCTCGTCCGATCCACCTGCCCAGACACACCCCAGCGACCGGGCGAATTCCTGCGTTTTCGTATCGCCCGGACGGGTAAAGGCATAGACCGAGCGCCCCTGCCACACCGCCACCTGCGCAATGATGTGGGCCGCGGCCCCGAAACCGTACAGCCCGATGCTGCGCGCCTCCTTGCCCGCCATGACCAGCGACCGCCAGCCGATCAGCCCCGCGCAGAGCAGCGGGGCCGTTGCCACGTCGTCATCGCCATCGGGCAGGGGGAAGGTGAAATGCGCATCCGCCACCGCCATGGTGGCATACCCGCCATCGCGCGTGTAGCCGGTGAATAGCGGGTGGTCGCACAGGTTTTCGTGGTCGGTTTCACAGTAATGGCAGCAGCCACAGGTATGGCCCAGCCACGGAATGCCCACGCGCTGGCCCATGTGCAGACCTTCCACATTCGGGCCGATGGCATCGATCCGGCCCACGATTTCATGCCCCGGCGTCAGTGCATGGCCGGGAAATGGCAGGTCCGCATCCACCACATGCAGGTCCGTGCGGCACACGCCACACGCCCCCACCTTCACGCGGATCTGCCCCGGTCCCGGCATGGGATCGGGCAGTTCGGTCCATTGCAGGGGGGTATGGGGGGCAAGCAGTCGCATTGCGTACATGGGGTCCGCTCCTTGGCTGTCAGGGCGCGGCCTGCAGGCCGCCGATCAATGCGCTACGCTATCACGCCCGCCGTTCAATGCGGCATGACATGCATCATCACATCCATCACAACCCGGAGCGGTATGGGGTCATGGCATCCAGCGCGGGCAGTTCGGCCTGGATGGCGGCGCGTTCATGGTGCAGGAATCCGGCAACCGCCTCGCGCAGGCCAGGATGGCTGATCCAGTGGACTGAATGGGTCAGGCACGGACGGTAGCCGCGCTGCAGCTTGTGGTCGCCCTGTGCGCCTGCCTCCACCCGTTTCAGTCCGTGGGCGATGGCGAAGTCGATGGCGCGGTAATAACACAGTTCAAAATGCAGGAAGGGCCAGTCCCCCTCCACCCGTCCCCAGTTGCGGCCATACAGGGTGGTGCGTCCCATGAGGTTGAGCGCACCCGCCACCGGCACACCATCACGTTTTGCGATCATCAGCACCACCCGGTCCCCCAGCCGTTGTGACAGCAGCGGAAAAAAGCCGGGCTGCAGGTAGGCGCTGCCCCATTTGCGGTCCACGGTGGACAGGTAGAACTGATAGAAATCATGCCACAGGGCATCGGTGATGTCCGTGCCGCGACAGGTATGGAACGTCAGGCCACAGGCATTGGCGTCGCGCCGTTCCCGGCGGATGGCCTTGCGCTTGCGCGAGGCAAGCGTGTCCAGGAAATCGTCAAAACTGGTATAGTCGCAGTTGTCCCAGTGGTACTGCACCCCAAGGCGCTGCAACCATCCGGTCTGTCCCAGCAGGTCATATTCATGCTGCGTGCAGAACGTGACATGGACCGAAGACAGGTCCAGTTCCCCACAGGCCTGACGTAACGCACGGCCCGCAAGCTGGCGCAGGACATCGGCATCCGGTGCGTCCCTGTGCACCAGCAGGCGCGGCCCCGGCACGGGGGAGAACGGGACAGCCACCTGCAGCTTTGGGTAATACTGCCCGCCCGCCTGCATGAAGGCCTGCGCCCATTGCTGGTCGAATACATATTCGCCGTAGGAATGACCCTTGGCATATAGCGGGGCGACCGCCAGCAGGCGGCCTGTCCCGTCGCGCAGGGCAAGGTGCTGGGGCATCCAGCCGGTCTGTGGCCCGGTGGACCCGCTGTCTTCCAGCGCGGACAGGAAGGCATGGCTGACAAACGGGTTGTCATCCCCGGCGCAGGCATCCCATTCCTGTGCCGGGATTTCAGCAATCCTGCGGTGCAGGATCATGGTGGTGCCGGTCATGACGGGCGCACCAGTGGACAAACCGCGTGGGGCGTTGGGGTCATGACAGGCTCCCTTTTGTGTTGTGGGGCTTTGTCTCAGCCTATTTCGAACAGGCCTTCCACTTCAACAGCCGAATCGAGCGGCAGCGACGGCACGCCCACGGTGGAGCGCGCATGACGGCCCGCATCACCAAACACCGCCACCGCCAGGTCGGACGCGCCATTCATCACGGCGGCATGCTGCGTAAAGTCCGGCGTGCAGGCAATGAACCCGCCCAGACGCACCACGCGCTTCACGCGCGACAGGTCGCCAATCGTGGCCTTCACCTGCGCGATCACGTTGATCATGCTGTAGCGCGCGGCTTCGACCGCCAGTTCAACGGCGACACTGTCGCCCAGCTTGCCCGTAGTCAGCAGCTTGCCATCCACCAGCGGCAGCTGCCCCGATACCACAAGCGAAGACCCGCTGAGGACGGCCGCGACATAATTCGCCACCGGGGCGGCAGGGGTGGGCAGCACAATGCCAAGCTGCTTCAGGCGCTGTTCGGGGGTGATGTCAGGCATATCGGGTTCATCCTTACGTTGTCAGGGGCGACAGGGCGCACGGGCCGGTGCGTCAGCCGACCAGTCGCAGCCCGCGCCGCCGTGGGGGTGTGTCATCGCCATCGTCATTGCCGGATTCAGGCAGGTCAAGCGGCAGCATGGGGGCGGGGGTGTCCACCATCATGTCCTCATGCGGGGCATCGGGCAGCCTGCGCCCCAGATAGGCATCTGAAAGCGCCCGGAAGGCATAGTCCAGCATGGATGTCGCGTAGGACGCAACCGGGTCGCCTTCCACCGTGCCGGCCGGGCCGAAATGGGTATAGGCGAAGGCCTCGACATAGCTTTCCAGCGGTGCGCCGTATTGCAGGCCGATACTGACAGCCTGCCCCAGCGTATCCATAAGGCCACGCACCATCGGGCTTTCGCGCGTGGGGGTCAGGCTGATTTCCCCCAGCGACCCGTCGGCATATTCCCCCGTGCGCAGGAACAGCCGGTGGCCGCCCACGCTGGCCTTCTGGGTAAAGCCGCCATGGCGTGCGGGCAGGGGACGGCGCACGCCGCGTTCCAGACCCGCGCGGGTGGCCAGTGTGTCGCGCGTGGCGTCGGGGCGTGCGGGCACGCGGTCCACGAACCCGCTGAGCGCGCGGTGCATGGCCTGATGCGACGCAGCACCGGGTAATGGCAGCACGGTCTCCCCCGCCAGTGTCGCGGCAAAGGCGGCCTCCAGCGTCAGCCCCCGGCACGCAAGCCGCGCCAGCGTGCTGGTGGCCAGCCGCCCGTCGGCGCGCAGCGGGGAGAAAACGGGGGCAAGCCCGCACGATTCCACCCCCAGCAGCGCATCGATCGGCCCGGGCGTGGAAAAACCGGTTTCAACGCGCGCGGCAGGGTGGTCGGTCTCGACCGCGGCTTCCTGCCACACCGCGCGGGCGATCTGGCTGACGCCGGGCAGGATGCTGCGCACGGGCGGCAGCGGCATGGCGTCCGCGCCCTCGCCGGAATGGGCGACAAGGGTGGCAAGGGCCACGATGCTGCATGCCGCGTCGCGCCCGGCTTCGCTGTCATAATCCAGCCCCAGCCCGGCCAGGCAGGCATCAAGGTTGGTCAGCAGGATGGCGCCAGCCACCGGCGGACGTTCATGCAGGTCTGCCACGACGGGGGCGGGGACGGCGCGCAGGTGGGGCGTGGCCCCGCCCGACGGGTCGGGCAGTGGCAGTTCGCCATTGCGCATATGCTGCTTCTGTCGCGACACCGCGCGCAGCACGCGGGCCAGCAGGCGCAGGGCCGCGACGAAATCGGTGGCCATGAACCCGTTATCGGCTTCGACAAAGGCCGCAAGGTTGACCACGAAGGCGGGCCTGCGGTCATGGTGCCCGTGCCACAGGCTGTCCGCTGGCGCGGCCTGCCGCATCAGCAGCAGGCACGACAGCGTGCGCGCGACGGGCTGGACCGTGGGGCCGGATATTTCACCGGTACACAGGTCGTCTATCCATCGCGCGGCCTCGACCGGCAGGCTGGCGGGGCCATGGCCGGGGGCCAGCTGGGCCAAGGCCTCGGCTGCCGTGTCATCCCAGTCGGCGGGCAGGGTAATGGAACGTGGCGCGTCGTCGGGGTCCGCTGCGGCCTCTACGGTACGCATGCGCACGCCATTCCAGTGGCTTCGTGCTGTCATACCTTCTGTTTTACCGGCACGGACAGGGCGCGCGGAACCCGTCTGGACCGGAGTCGCAACTATACATTCCACTGGATACCGTGGATATGGGGGATAAGTACGGACGGGCCGGAAGGGGGGCGAAATCCCACGGTCCCGACAGGGTGATGGCTGTGATCGAGTCCCGCTGTGTCACGCGCATCCCGTCCGTCACGGCGGGGCAGGTGACGTAGGAGGGGGCTGTCGGCCTGCCCGTTTTGCCTGATCGTGCAGATGTGACGGCCGCTCGCGCATATGCGCGTGGACCACGCGCGGGGAGGCGGACTAGGCTTCGGTCATGGCAAATCTAGGCACCCGTATCTATACCCGTTTCAAGGGGCGGCTGGTCGGCAGGGACGCCGATGGCCGACCCTATTATGAGGCCCGGACCCCCAACCGCACCGGTGGCGGGGAAAAGCGTCATGAACGCTGGGTCATCTATCACCGGGGGGAAGATGCATCTGCCGTCCCGCCCGAATGGTGGGGCTGGCTGCACCATATGGATGATGCCCCCCTGCCCGAAAGCGCGCGCCAGCCATGGCAGCGGCCGTGGCAGCCCAACCAGACCGGAACGGCGGCCGCCTATCATCCCCCCGGCAGCGACCTGCGTGGTGGGCAGCGGGCTTCAACTACCAGCGATTATGAGGCATGGTACCCCGAGGGATGAAACCGGTGGCGTAACCTGCTAGGGTGCGCGCCACTGGATATTGGGGAAGCATTGCCAACATGGTTGCTGCTGTTTCAGGGCGAGCGGGCCGTCAGCCAGCGGAACTTCTTGCCGGATTTGCCGTGCTGGCCGTGCTGGCGGGCATGCTGGCCTATGCCGTGCTGGACAAGGGGCGGCCGCATGAAAGCGGCTACCGGCTGAACGCGGGTTTTGCCCACATAGATGGCCTGTCGGTCGGTTCGGATGTCAGGCTGGCCGGAATCACGGTTGGCCAGGTGGTTGATGAGCATGTCGATCCCAAAACCTTTGAAGCCCAGGTCACCTTTACCGTGCGGCCCGATATCAAACTGCCGGATGATACGGCGGCGATCATTACCAGCGACAGCCTGTTGGGCGGTAAATACATCGCGCTGTCCCCCGGTGGGGATGAGAAGATGCTGGCCCCCGGCGGTACGATCGGCCAGACGCAGGGCGCGATCAGCCTTGAACAACTGCTGAGCAAGTTCATCTTTTCCGTCACCGATACGCTGACCAAGGCCCGGCAGGACAAGGCCCAGGCTTCCCGGCCTGCGCAGCCCCCTGCGGGCGGAGACACCCCATGAGCCATGATGCGGACGCCAGCGCGGGGATGCCGAAGGTCTGGCCGCAATCCGATGGCACGCCGGTGTCATGTCGGGATAAATTGCTGATATTGCAGGAAAATTATACGGAATTGCAGGGTATTCTACGTGACGCGTTCGAAGATGCGATCCTGATGGGCGTGGATGAGGCGGCAATGCGCCAGATCCTGCTTGACCTTGTGGGTGGATTGCGGAGCCCCAAGGCATGAGGCGTCTCCTGCGCTGCCTGCCCGCCGTCCTGCTGTCCGGACTGCCCGCCTGCGCCCATGCGGTCGAATGGCTGGCCCCGCCCGCGATGTATCCGCCCGATACGTGGCAGGGGCGGTCCATCGCCACGGTGCGTGTGCTGGACAAGCTGGATGCCCATATCCAGATGCTCGACATCCCCACGGGACAGGACGTCACCTATAAAAGCCTGACGCTGCATGCCACGTCATGCCTGCAGCGGCCGCCCACCCTGCCCGCGGACAGCGCCGCATGGATGGAAGTGCACGACGCGCATGAAGGCATGGCGGCCTTTCAGGGATGGATGGCGATCGACGAACCCGCGACCGGCGTGTTCCAGAACCCGCTTTATGATGTACAGCTTGCGGGATGCAGCGGCGATGCGGTAGCCCCCGTGCCACCCCCGCTTGCAACCGTGGCGGCCCCCGGCGTGGGGGCTGATGGCAGCCCGGTCCCGGCGGCTGGCGGCACGGCCCCGTCGCCCGCGCCGGGCACGGCCGTGCCGGATGCGCCGCAGCCGATGTCGCCCACGCAGGCCCCGACCGTGGCGCCCCCGGCCTCGCCGCCGCTGCCCATGCCGCCTGCCCCTGATCCGGGGGATGAGGGGGCAGCCCCGCTAATGCTGCATTAGATAATAGTTTAATTTGTATCGTATCAATGCTGTCCGCCTGTCCGGTATGGTTCCGGGCTTGCGTATTCCCCAGCTTTGCCGGAGGCTAGACCCATCATGAGCAAGATACCTTCCTTTCCTTCGCTCGATCGGCTGCCTCCGCCTGCACGCGCGGCATTCCTGCTGGATTTTGATGGTACGCTGGTTGATATCGCCCCCACGCCTGAATCCGTGGTGGTGGCGCCCGGCCTGCTCGATACGCTCAGGCGCCTGCGTGACAGGTGCGGCAATGCACTGGCCGTGATTTCGGGACGGCCCATTGACCAGATCGACCATTTTCTGGGCGACGTGCCCTATGCCGTGGCGGGTGAACATGGCATCGCCATCCGTCATGCGCCGGGGCAGGCCATTGAACGTGCGCCTTTGCCGCCGGTGCCTGCCGCATGGATCGAACAGGCTGACAGGCTGGCCCATGCCCATCCCGGCGTGCGGATCGAACGCAAGAAGGCGGGGCTGGTGCTGCATTACCGGGGCGCGCCAGATGCGGGTCCGGAACTGGGCAAAATCGCGGATGACTGGGTCGCTGCGACCAATGGCGCCTTTCACGTGCAGGCGGCCAAGATGGCGTGGGAAATCCGCCCCGCGGGCATAGACAAGGGTCATGCGGTGGAAGTGCTGATGAAAAGCGCGCCATTTGCCGGGCGGGCCCCGATTTTCGTGGGCGATGATGTGACGGATGAAGACGGCATCCGCATGGCGGTGCATCTGGGCGGGGTCGGTTTCCGTATCCCGGCTGATTTCCCTGATCCCGCGGCCTTCCGTGGCTGGCTTGCGCAACTGGCACAGGGGGGCGGGGACACATGGGGCGACTGATTATTGTATCCAACCGCGTCCCGTCCCCGCGTGAACGCAGCCAGCCCGCAGGCGGTCTGGCCGTCGGGCTGAAAGATGCGCTGCGCGAAGGGGAATCGCTGTGGTTCGGCTGGTCAGGCAAGCAGGTGCAGCTGCATGGCGGTGATCCGGTGCCCCGGCTGGACCGGGTTGATAACGTCACCTACGCCACCATTGACCTGACCCCGCTGCAGTATGAGGGGTTTTACCAGAATTTCTCCAACGGCATCCTGTGGCCGCTGTTTCACTACCGCGTGGGGCTGATGAACTATTCCCGCACGGACTGGGAAACCTACCTTGCGGTCAACGCCATGTTCGCGCGCACCCTGCTGCCGCTGCTGCGGCCCGATGACGTGATATGGGTGCATGATTACCACCTGTTCCCGCTGGGGCAGGCGCTGCGGGATCTGGGGGTGAAATGCCGGATCGGGTTCTTCCTGCATATTCCCTTTCCGCCATGGAGCCTCGTGCGCTCCCTGCCAGGCGCGGAGCTGCTGCTTGAGGATATGCAGAGCTATGACCTGGTGGGCGTGCAGACCCCCGAGGATGCCGAGAACCTGAATCACTCGCTGGAAGTCAACGGCCTGCCGCCGCGTGGGGAGGCATTTCCCATTGGCATTGATCCCGATGAGTTCCGCGCGCAGGCGGAAAAAAGCATGCAGGGACCGGAGGTCGAGCGCCTGGAAGGCAGCCTGCGCGGTGCCAAGCTGGTGCTGGGCGTGGATCGGCTGGACTATTCCAAGGGCCTGCCCGAACGCTTTCGTGGTTATGAGGCGCTGCTGGCCCGCTATCCCGAACATCGTGGCAAGGTGACGTTTCTGCAGGTCGCTCCCATTTCCCGGGGCAGTGTGGAGGAATACCGCCAGCTGCGCCGCCAGCTTGACGAACTGACCGGGCGGATCAACGGCGCGTATTCCGAATTCGATTGGACGCCCATCCGCTACATCACCCGCCCGCTTCCGCGTGAGGTTCTGGCCGGGTTCTACCGCCGGGCGGAAGCCGCCCTGATCACGCCCCTGCGCGATGGCATGAATCTTGTTGCCAAGGAATACGTGGCGGCGCAGGACCCGGCCAATCCGGGCGTGCTGATCCTGTCGCATTTCGCGGGTGCCGCGCCGGAAATGGACGAAGGCATCCTGGTCAATCCGTATGATCCCGATGAGATCGCCGATGCCCTGCATGAGGCGCTGACGATGGGCCTTGCGGAACGCCGCACGCGCTGGCAGGCGCTGGAGCGCGAGGTCAGCAGCACGACAGCCGTAAGCTGGGCCGCTGATTTCATGCGCGCGTTGCAGGCAGCGCCCGTCGTGGACCGATCGTAGCCAGCCATGCGTTCAATTGCTTTATTGATGGTGCTGGCAGGGTTTGCCGCACTTGGTGTCGCGTGGTGGAGCCAGTACACACTCGGCCACGTCCCCTGCGGGCTGTGCCTGTGGGAACGCTGGCCCTACCGTATCCTGATCGTGCTGGGGGCATTCGCCACCATATTGCCGCGCGACATGGCCCGTGGCGTACTGTGGCTGTGCATGCCGGTGCTGCTGTGCGCCTTCGGGCTGTCGGTTGTGCATGTGGGGGTGGAACAGGGGTGGTGGGCCAGCCCGCTGCCTGAATGCCGTGCACCCACATTCCACGGCGGCAGTTTTGCCGAGCGCCTGGCCTCCATGCCGCGCCGTCCGGCCAAGCCGTGCGACGCGGCGACCTATCTTGTGCCCGGCGTGCCATTGTCCATGGCCATGATGGACGGGATCTATGCCCTTGCGCTGATTCCGCTTGTACGCCGAGGATTGCGGATCAAGGCGAAGTTCCGCGGCCGCGGCCGAAAAACAATCCAAGGATAAACAGGACGATGAAGACAAAAAAGAGTACCTTGCCAAAATAGGCAAAGGTGTCCGAGATGCCGCCGAAGCCAAAGACCGCGGCGATCAGGGCCAGGACAAGGAATGTGATGGTCCAGCGTAACAGGTCCATGATCCGGTTCCTTCCGATCGTTGTTGTGACAGACGCGGGCATGCCATCCGCTCTATAACAATGCGCCAGACGGCACCCGGTTCATCGGGCGGCATGATTTTGGTTTTCGGGGCGGGAAGGCAGGATATGACAGCACGCGACAGCACGGCCGGATTTTACGCTATGTACACGCACGGGTTTGCGCGCGTGGCGGCATGTACGTTGCCGGTGGTTCTGGCAGACCCGATGGAAAACGCGCGCCGCACCAGTGAAGCAATCCGTGCCTGTCATGATGCAGGGGCCGTGGTTGCGGTTTTTCCTGAACTGGGCCTGTCGGGTTATGCCATCGAGGACCTGCGCCAGCAGGACGTGCTGCTTGACCGCGTGGGCGATGCCATAACGTGGCTTGCAGCGCAGACGGCGGGCTTGCGGCCGCTGGTGCTGGTGGGGGCACCGGTCGTGTGGGGGGATGCGCTGTACAACTGCGCCATTGCCCTGCATGACGGGCGTATTGCTGGCGTCATTCCCAAGTCCTACCTGCCCAATTACCGCGAGTTTTACGAGGCACGGCAGTTTACTGCCGGTGCGGGGCTGCGGGGCGGCCATGTCACGCTGGGTGGTCATGACGTGCCGTTTGGCACCGACCTGCTGTTCCGTGCCCGTGATGTGCCGGGGCTGGTGGTGGCCGCCGAAATCTGTGAAGACATGTGGGTGCCCCAGCCGCCGGGCATTCAGGCCGCCCTTGCCGGGGCCACGGTCATTGCCAACCTGTCGGCATCCAACATCACGGTGGGCAAGGCGCGTACGCGCACGCTGCTGTGCCAGTCCCATTCCGCGCGTTGTATCTGTGCCTATCTGTATGCTGCGGCGGGGGAGGGGGAATCAACCACCGACGTGGCGTGGGACGGGCAGGCCTCCATTTTTGAAAATGGCGCGCTTCTTGCGCAAAGTGCGCGTTTTCCATCCGGCCTTGTCACGCTGACGGCGGATGTGGACCTTGATCTGCTGCGGCAGGAACGCCTGCGCATGGGCACCTTTGCCGACAACCGGGCGCATGAAGGTGTGCGGGACTGGCGCTGGATCGATCTAACCATGGCCCCGCCCATGGAAAATATCGGCCTGCAGCGCGCCATTCCCCGCTTTCCCTTCGTGCCCAGTGACCCTGCGGTGCTGGATCAGGACTGTTACGAAGCCTTTACCATACAGGTCACGGCCCTGAAGCGGCGGCTGCTGGCGTCACGGGCGAAAACGCTGGTCATTGGTGTTTCGGGCGGTCTTGATTCCACCCATGCGCTGCTGGTCGCGGCCCGGGCGGCGGATGAAAGCGGGCTGGGGCGGCAGGCGGTGCTGGGCTATACCATGCCCGGCTTTGGCACCAGCAGCGACACGCGTGGCAATGCGCATGAACTGATGGCGGCACTGGGCATACAGGCGCGTGAAATCGACATCCGCCCGGCGGCACGGCTCATGCTGGAACAGATGGGACATCCCTTTGCCACGGGGAAGGACGTGTACGACGTCACGTTCGAAAACGTGCAGGCGGGGCTGCGGACCGATTTCCTGTTCCGGCTAGCCAACCAGTCGGGCGGGATCGTCATTGGCACCGGCGACCTGTCGGAACTGGCGCTGGGCTGGTGCACTTATGGCGTGGGCGACCAGATGGCGCATTACAATGTCAATTCCGGCCTGCCGAAAACACTGATCCAGCACCTGATCCGCTGGGTCATGGCCAGCGGGCAGGAACAGGCACGGACCTGCGCGGTGCTGGATGCCATCCTGTCCACCGAAATCTCGCCCGAACTGGTGCCCGCCACGGCGGGACAGGCGGTGCAGAGCACGGAATCGCTGATCGGCCCGTATGCATTGCAGGATTTTACCCTGTTCCATGTGCTGCGGTATGGCTTCCGCCCGTCCAGAATCGCATTCATGGCACTGCATGCATGGGGTGATGCCGCAGTCGGGGCGTGGCCGCCGGGTTTCCCCGCTGGTAGCCAGCGGAGCTATGATCTGCCCGAAATCCGTCACTGGCTGGGTGTTTTTCTTAACCGCTTCTTTGGTTTCAGCCAGTTCAAGCGTTCGGCCATGCCCAACGGGCCGAAGGTTGTTGCCGGGGGTGCGCTGTCACCGCGCGGGGACTGGCGTGCGCCGTCTGATGGCAATGCCCGCATATGGCTGGAGGAACTGGAAAAACAGGTTCCGTCAAACTGAACCGATTTGACCCTGATTCCGAATTTCTTAACCCATTGCTGTCAATTAGCGTCGTGAAAGCATCCCCTTCCCGGTCGTGACGATCATGGCGGCGCGGGTGGCGGGTCATCTGTAGCGACGTCGGGAGACATGCATGTTCCCGCAATGCGTGAAAAGGAACGGAATGCATGGGTGTGACCGTAACCGGGGCCACGGGCCAGACGCTGGGGATCAATCCGGACAGCAGCGTCATAGCGGGACTGCAGCAGGCGGGTGAGGCGGCGGCCCTGCAATCGCTGATCGGCGGCATTCCCGGTGCCGACATCACCGCACTGACGCAGGCCTATGGCGGGGACATCACCAACGTTCCGGCGCAGTCCCTGCGCATGCTGGGCGTGGCCGGGATCGACCGGTCGATCGCGCAGCAGATTGGCGGGGCGGCACAGGAGATCACGTCCGACGGGTATTATGACACGACCGCCAGCAAGGTCGTGATTGGCAGTACAACGCCCGCGCCGCTGGATGGCACCGTCGTCCTGGACAGTGGCAGCCAGGCCGTGACCGCCGTGGACGGCGACATGGGTGAGGTGGATTTCATCGCCGGATCGGGCGACGTAAATTATTACGCGGCTGGCGGCAATACCGAGTTCGTCAGTGGCGGCGGGCAGGATGTCATGCATGTCATGGGCGGGACCGACACGGTCTATGCCTTTGACGGCACGCCCACCGTGACCGGAGACTGGAACGCCCCCGGTGGGACGACGGCGTTTGACGGTGGCAATGCACAGTTGCAGGTATTTGATGGCGTCGTGGTGCAGGATGTCAGCAATTCGGGCATCGTTACCTATGCAACCGATGATTATTTTGAAGAACCTGCCCCTGCGCAGGATACCGCAACCATTGATGGGGGCGTGTCCGACACCATTTACGGCAGCAATGACCTTGTTATCAATTCCACCAGCGACAGCACCATCCAGGGTGATGACAGCCTGACCGTAAGCGGGGGCGACAGCGATACGATTTCGGCCAGCTATTCCACCCTGCTTGATAATGTCGATGCCAGTTCGATTTCGGTCAGCGTGCCGGGCACACTGACATTCATTGATGGCAGTAAGGGCATTTCCGACACCGTAACCGGAAGCAACGCCACCATTTTCGGCACTGCCGGACTGGACCTGAGCGCGAATACAGCCGGGAACATCACCTATTACGCCAGCGGCGGGAATGAAACGCTTGATGGCGGGCTGTCAACGAATGCGCTCTACGCCGTGGCGGGTAACGGAAACGACACCCTGATCGGCGGGCAGGGTGCTGACACCCTGCAGGCCGGTCTGGGCAATGACCTGCTGCAGGCAGGGAACGGCACGACAGAATTCGATTTCATCAAGGGGCAGGATGGTGGCAACGACATCATTCAGGACTTTGGCAGGTCGGCAGGCAATGCCGTCAAGCTGTCCGGTTATGATGCGAGTGCGGGTGCCATCCAGTCCATGCTGGACAACGCCACCATTGCCGGCGGAAATACGACTGTCAGCCTGGATGACGCGACCCGGATCACTTTTGTCGGCGTGACGGACCTGAAGGCGCAGAATTTCAAAAGCTGAGGCTGGCGGTCCATAATCCGCGCCAGATACTGCCGTCATGTGGATGGGGTGTCTGGCGCGGGAAATATTTTTTCAGGACCAGTTTTTTTTAGCCAGAATGATACGATTTCGATATAAACAATCTGTTATCGCACAGATGGGCCGATATAACTACCGTTTTCGCAAAGGCTTCGGTTCTTGCTGACCACAACAGCAGGAATTTTTATGTGATAACAAAAAATTGCTGGTGTAACCCCATTCATCGGGTTAAAAGCCGCGACCGTTCGGCCCGGATGGGCGGCAATACCCCGTCTGGTTACGCGAACAGGATACTTACGACATTCATTTTTAGCCCGAAAGGAGCAGGCCGTTACGATGAGTAAAGCCTTTATTGCAGCAGTTATTCAGGATTCGATTGATTGCACGGGTGTCGCGGCCAATCAGGCTGCTTCTGACCTGATCGCGGCGATTGTCAAGGAACTGAAGCGTGAGGGTGGCTTTACCCTGCCGTCTTTCGGCACGTTTACGGTCAAGAAAACCAAGGCCCGCAAGGCGCTCAATCCCCGTACCGGCGAACCGGTGAAGGTCAAGGCGGGCAAGACGGTCCGCTTCAAGGCCAGTCCCAACCTGAAGAAAGCTGTCTGATACCCGGCAGCTTCGCGCCATTTCGGGAAAATGGCGCGAAGGGCTGCCTGTCACATTCAGGCAAACCAGACCGAAAGGGATCGCACACCCTGTGCGCCCCGGATCAGCACGCCCTGAATATCCGCCGTGGCGGACGGGCCGCTCATCAGCACGCCATAATTGGCGGATTTGAATTCTGGCCGTTCCTGATAGGCGGTGTGCATGTTCGCCGTAATCGAGTCGGGCGACAGCACCACCACGATGTGCTGCCCCAGATGGGCGAAGGAATTGATCGGCAGCTGCGACTCGCTCAGGAAGATTGACCCCATTTCCGCAATGCCGAAGGGTGCACGCACCACGGTCACGTCAATGGTCGCCGCGTCCTGCGGGGTCTTGACCTTTTCCACCGGCAGCGTGCCCTTCGCTTCCGGCACATTGGAACAGATCACCTTCGCATCCGGGTGACGGCGCATGATGGCCTGATCCAGTGTTTCGCCTTCAACCGGCTCCAGCACATCGCCGCCCAGTATCTTCAGGCTGGCGATGAAGCGTTCCCGGCTGGCATCCAGATCACCCAGTGTCCTGACCGGCGGCAGCGGATGGTTTTCCGGCGTGGGACGGTTATTGCGCAGGACCTGCAGGATTTCGTCGCGTGCGGCGCTCATTTCTTGGTCTCCGATGCGGCGGCAGGCTTGGCCTTCTCGCGGTTCTTGCGATACCAGTCATTGAATGTCTGCTTGACCGGATGCGGGTTTTCGCGGTGCTTGCCCCACGGGTTCAGCCAGTTATACAGCACGAAGCGCGGCATGGAGCCCAGCGAGACCTCGGTCATCTTGATGGCGGCGCGGTACATCTTGGGCTGACCCATAAGCTTGCCCGCCATGTGCATGATCTCACGCTTGACGAAGGGCATTTCATGGTGCTGCACCAGTACGCGGCGCCATTTGTACAGCTGTTCGTGGATGTTGATCTTGACCGGACAGACATTGGTGCAGCTTCCGTTCAGCGTCGAGGCATAGGGAAGCGTGCTGTATTTGCGTTCGTTGAAGGTCGGGTCGATGATCGCACCAATCGGGCCGGAATACACCGCGCCATAGGACAGCCCGCCTGAACGGCGGTACACCGGGCAGGTGTTCATGCAGGCGCCACAGCGGATGCATTTGAGCGACGTCCAGAAATCTTCCATGCCCAGACGCGCGGACCGGCCGTTATCGACCAGCACCACATGCATTTCGCCCCCCTTCTGCGGGCCACGGAAATGGGTGGTGTACTGCGTGATCGGCGATCCCAGTGCGCTGCGTGACAGCAGGCGGATGAAAACGCCAAGGTCGGCCATGCGCGGGACAAGGCGTTCGATCCCGATGGTTGCGATGTGCAGATTGGGCACGGTCGCGCTCAGGTCCGCATTGCCTTCATTGGTGCAGACCACGAACGTGCCGGTTTCCGCCACCACGAAATTGCCGCCCGTCATGCCCGCATCCGCATGCAGGATCACGGGGCGGGCCGCCTGGCGCTGTGCTTCGGCCAGCAGGTGCGGGTCACGGATGTTGGGGTCGGTGTGGTAATCCTTGGCGAAGATCTTGGCCACGTCCGATGTCAGCTTGTGCACTGCCGGCACCACGATGTGACTGGGCAGTTGGTCATCAAGCTGCTGAATGCGTTCGCCCAGGTCCGTCTCGGTTACGGTGACGCCCTGTTTTTCAAGATAGGGCCGCATGTCACATTCTTCGGTGACCATGGACTTGCTCTTGATCAGGTTGCGCGCGTTATGGGCCTTCAGGATCTCGCCCACGATGCGGTTATGTTCCGCCCCATCGCGCGCCCAGTGGACGTGAATGCCATTCTTTTTCGCGTTTTCCTCGAACTGCTCCAGATATTCGGGCAGGCGGGACAGCGTATGTTCCTTGATGCGGGACGCCTCTTCACGCAGATCCTGCCATTCGGGCAGCATATGCATCTGGCCGTCACGCTTCTGGCGCATGTCCCACAGGCGTTCGTCATGGAACTGCAGGTGGGGCGCATCCTCAAGGAAATGCTCGGCTGCGCGGGCGTGGTTGACGGGCTTGTTGCTCATTCTGCTGCTCCGTTAAGGATCTGCGCGATATGAATGAAGCGGATGGGGACGCCCGCGCGTTCGGCACAGCCCTGCTGGTGCATTACGCATGAAGAGTCGGCCGAGACGATGTAATCCGCGCCCGCCTGATAATGGTCACGCACCTTGTCCACGCCCATTTTGGCTGACACGGCTTCTTCCGTAACGGAGAAGGTGCCACCGAACCCGCAGCATTCATCGGGCCGCTTGGGGGTGACAAAACGGATGCCCTTCACTTTCGACAGCAGGTCCATCGGCTTGGAAAACGGCTTTTCCCCCAGTTCGGACATGCTGGCCGTGCGCAGGGCGCGCAGTGTGCCGCAGCTGTTGTGCAGGCCCACGGTGTGGTTGAATTCCGCCCATGGGAAGGCATCGACCTTCAGGATGTCATGCAGGAATTCCACCAGTTCATAGGTGTTTTCACGTACATGGCGGACTTCGTCGGTCTGCGGAATCGCATCGAAATTGTCGCGGACATGATGCGTGCAGCTGCCCGATGGCATGACGATCTTGTCGTATTTGGCGAAGTTGCGAACAAACAGGGCTTCCGCGGCGGCGGCGTCCGAATTGCAGCCGGAATTGCCCATGGGCTGGCCACAGCAGGTCTGGTCCAGCGGATATTCGACATCCTGTCCCAGTTTTTCCAGCAGTTCCAGCGTGGCAATCCCTGCCTCAGGGTAGAACGCGTCGATATAACACGGAATGAACAGGCCAATTTTCATTATGGGATACTCATCCTCAGCACGATTGGCGCGAAACGTGGCGCAAGCCATGTTATTTCGTCAAATATATATTGAAAGACATTCCCATATATAATTTATATGGAACATGGATTTAAGGCATTTACGATATTTTGTAGCCGTTGCCGAGAACGGGAGCTTTACCCGTGCTGCAGAGCAGCTAGGCATAGAACAGCCACCTTTGAGCCAGCAGATCAAGCAGCTTGAAAATGAACTGGGTGTTCTTTTGTTCCAGCGCCTGACGCGTGGGGTCAGGCTGACGGATATCGGTCTGGTCCTGCTGGATCAGGCGCGTGCCCTGCTGGGCATGCAGCAGCAGTTCCTGGCTACGGCACAGGGGCTGGCGCGGGGTGAGAAGGGGCATATCCGCGTGGGGCTGGCGGGTGCGGTCTCGCTACTGCCGATGATTCCGCTGACGGTACGGCGTTTTCGGGAATTGTGGCCCGATGTCACGATCTATCTGGAGGAAAGCAATACCCCCGCCCTGCGCAAAAGCCTGCATGACCGGGCCATAGACATCGCCATTGTCCGCCCGCCGGTGCCCGACGGGGCCGGCCTGCTGGTGTCCCCCCTGCTGGAGGAGGAAACGGTCGTGGCCCTGCCCAAGGGGCACCCGCTTGCCATTCACCGCCACCTTGAGCTGGAAATGCTGGTGGATGAACCCTTCATCATCTTCCCGAGAGAACTGGGGCCGGGGTTTCATGACGCGATCCTGTCCGCCTGCCACAATGCCGGTTTCACGCCACGCATGGGCCAGCAGGCCCCGCAGATCGCGTCCACCGTGCCGCTGGTGGCCGCGGGGCTTGGGGTATCGGTCGTGCCCCGGTCGCTGCACCAGATCCATTCGGGGGGCGTGACCTATCATTCTCTGGGTGCGAAGGCGCCGCGTGCGGAACTGGCCATTGCCATGCGGGCGGGGCAGCATGTGCCGCTGCTGGCCAATTTCATTTCCACCCTGCGGGCATGCTGCCGGGACATGAACGACAGCGCCATTTCCATTGCCCCCCTCACGGGGGAGGAAGAAACGGTCTGACATATCGGCCCGCAGCGCGGTCCGAAAATGCAGGATGTCGCTGGTGGGACTCTGTTCAGGAAGCTCTGCCTGTGTGAAACAGGGCGATACCGGGAAAATTTATTTTATATCATGCCGTTATATTATCCACGCGGCTGTCGCGGATCAGTTCGTGGATGAAGGACAGCTTGCGCAGGATCTCTGGCGCCAGCACGAAGGGGTAGAAATCCGGCAGCCCCATGGAACGGTTGAGGCTGTTGGCGGCATAGGTCAGGGGCAGCCAGCCATCCGTGATTTCGGCAAAGGACATCTCGGTATAGGGATCGCGTTGTATGCTGGCGCGCAGCGGGGGGGCGTGGGCGCCTGACGCGTCAATGGACATGCCGTAGGCCCATGCGGTCTCGAGCGTCGAGATGATGTGCAGGTAATGCGCCCATGTCTCGGCGAAGTCCTCCCACGGGTGGGACGTGGCGTAATGGCTGACATACTGCCCGCGCCACGTATCGGTGGTGGGGGTGGCGTAATGTGCCTTCAGGCTGTCGGCATAATCGCGCCGGTCATCGCCAAACACGTCCCGGCAGGCGGCCAGGCGGTCAGGGCCTGCGTCCCGGATCAGGACATTCCAGTAATAATGCCCGATTTCATGGCGGAAATGGCCCAGCAGGGTGCGGTAGTATTCCCCCATCTCCAGCCGCATCTGTTCGCGTCGTGCATCGTCCGTCTCGTTCAGGGCAATGGTGATGACGCCGTTCGTGTGCCCGGTCATGGCGGGGGGACCATCGGGCAGGCTGTCGAGGAAGTCGAACGCCAGGCCGCCCTCAGGGTCCTGTCGCCGGTTGCGCAGTGGCAGCCCGAGCCGCAGCAGGCTGTAGAACAGCCGGTGCTTGGCGATCTCGAGCTTCTGCCACCGCGCGATATTGCCCGGTACCGACAGGTTGGGAATGGTGCGGTTGAAACTGCACGCAAGGCAGTAAGGCTGTCCCGGCTCGACCAGCCAGTTGCATGCGCTGTAGGCATTGTTGGCACATAGCGCGCGCGGTGGCGCATCCGGTGTCGCCAGCGGCTGCCATAGCCCGTCCCCCATGGCGTCCAGCGCGGACAGCACGGTGCGTTCGGGCACATAACCCAGCGTATGGCCACAGCGTTCGCAGGCCGTATTTTCAAAAAACAGGACCTGCTGACATGACTGGCAGAAAAACAGTTTCATAAGGGGTGTATCGCCCGGTGCGGCTGGGACGCCATGTCCGCGATCGGGGGCATGGGCACGGTTTCCATTATGGCTTCAAAGGTGGCGACGCACTGGTCCAGCAGGCCACTGACGGGGGCTGCCTGCTGTGGCGTGGGGGCGACGGCAAGCGGGATATGTCCCTGTGCCGCCAGTAGCCCCGATGTCGTATCCAGCCCGATCCATCCTGCGCCGGGTACATGCACCTGCGTCCAGGCATGCAGGTCGCACCCCAGCCGGTCCGGTGCGTTCAGGTCCGGCTGGAACAGGTAGCCCGATACAAACCGGGCGGCAAAGCCCAGACGGCGCAGCACGGCAATCAGCAGCCATGCGCTGTCCCGGCATGATCCGGCGGCATTGCGCAGGGTATCCTCTGGCGACCAGACGCCAGCTTCGGTCCGGATGCGGTAGGTGATGCGCGTGGCGATGGTCCGTGTCAGGTTCACCAGCAGGTCCAGTGTCGGGCAGGGCAGCAGGGCGCGCCATTCCTGCACGAATGCATCAAGTAGCGGGGTTGGGGCGCCGGCTTCGTCTGCTGCCTGCATGTAAGGGCCAAGGGCAGGGTCATTGCATGCCCCGTCCGCAGGCCAGCGGCATGCCGACTTGGCCATGGTGAAGCGGAACGGGTTGACGGGCGTCTGGTCGGTGGCAAGTCGGACGGTAATGTCGAAATGCGTGACACGTTCGGGAAACGTGATGCGTGCGGCATGATTGCCAAACGCATCCAGCCCCCATGTGCGCGTGCAGGGCTGCGGGGCAATGTCCATGCTGTGGGAGAGGATATTCCTGCATGCCGCCACCGGCCGCAGCCGGACGGTCTGCGGGCCGAGGTGAACGGGCCGGTCGTATCGGTACCGTGTGTGGTGGACCAGCATGGCATGCGCGTTCATGTAATCTAAAGCCCCGGAAAACTGTCCCGCATGCCTGCCATCGTGATCCGGCGATGGTGCGGTTCGGACGTGGTGTCTGTATGCCTGTTTACGGTATCAGGATTGGTGGTGGCGGCAATATCGTATTTTTCAGTCATTTGGGTGCGAATGGAAGGGGAATGCAGATTCGTTCTTGGCAAGAGACGATTTTCTTGCTCCGCTAGAAACGGATCGAAACGAAATTGCAGGTGGGCGGACATGATTCCTTCGCGCCTGATCCACCTCCACGCCAGCGGGGGTAGGGCATGAATGATATGAAAACGGCAGTACAGGCCGCCGGGCTGTTCGCGACGTACGACATTCCGGATTATTTCTGTGAACTGCTCAATCGCGGCGACAGCCCGCCCCCGGACCTGCAGCGGGTGCGCGACCGCCTGGCCCGTTTCGACCTGGCGGAACTGCGGCGCAGGGCCGCCGCGGTGGAGGCGCAGTTCTACCGCCTTGGCATTACCTTTACCGTCTATTCCGACCGCGAGGCGATCGACCGTGTCCTGCCGTTCGATGTCATTCCCCGTGTGCTGACTGCGGCGGAATGGGATCATGTCGAACGCGGCGTGCAGCAGCGCGTGCGCGCCATCAACCTGTTCCTGCATGACATCTACCACGACCGGCATATCCTCAATGACGGCGTGGTGCCGCGGGATCTGGTGCTGGGCAATGCCAATTACTGTCAGGCCATGGTCGGGCTGGACGTGCCCGGCGGGGTGTACGTGCATATCAACGGCACCGACCTGGTGCGTGACCGCGATGGCCGTTTCCTGGTACTGGAAGACAATGCCCGCACGCCGTCAGGCGTGTCGTACGTGCTGGAGGACCGGCAGATGATGCTGCGCCTCATGCCCGATCTGGCACGGGGGCTGAACATCCGTCCGGTCGATGAATACGGCCCGCGCCTGCACCGCGCGCTGGCGGAGGTCGCACCCGCGGGCGTGGATAACCCGCAGGTGGTCCTGCTTTCGCCGGGTATCTATAACGCCGCGTATTTCGAACATGTGTTCCTGGCGCGTGAAATGGGTATCCCGCTGGTCGAGGGACGTGACCTGATGGTGGAGGACGGGCGCGTCTACATGCGCACCGTGGCCGGTCCCCGCCCGGTCCATTCCATCTACCGCCGGCTGAATGACGATTTCCTTGACCCGCTGGTGTTCAATCCCGACAGCATGCTGGGCGTGCCGGGACTGGTGGATGCCTATCGTCAGGGGAACGTGACGCTGGCTAACGCCATTGGCACCGGCGTTGCGGATGACAAGGCCGTTTACGCCTACATGCCGCGCATCATCCGCTATTATCTGGATGAGGAGCCGATCCTGACCAATGTGGAAACCCATATCTGTGCCGAGCGCGAGGGGCTGGAGTACACCCTGGCCAACATCGAACGGCTGGTGGTCAAGCCGGTGGGCGAATCCGGTGGGTACGGACTGCTGATCGGGCCCCACGCCACGCAGGCCGAACTGGATGAATTCCGCGCCCTGCTGCGCGCCAACCCGGCCAATTACATAAGCCAGCCGGTCATAAGCCTGTCGGTTTCGCCCACATTATGCCCCGCGGGGGTCGAGGCGCGACATGTGGACCTGCGTCCCTTTGCCGTGACAGGGCGCGATACGTGGGTGCTGCCGGGTGGCCTGTCACGCGTGGCGCTGCGCAAGGGTTCGCTGGTGGTCAATTCCTCGCAGGGTGGTGGGTCAAAGGATACATGGGTGCTGGCATCATGACACAGGCTTCGGTCTTTCCCGCCCCGGTCGTGCCGGGGCTGCGCAACCTGCTTTCGCGCTATGCCGAAAGCACGATGTGGCTGGCGCGCTATATGGAGCGTATCGAGAATCTTGCCCGCCTGATCGAGGTGACCAGCACATCGGTTTCCGCCACCAACATGGATGCGGGATGGGACAGCGTCATACGGATCAACGCGGATGAAGGCCTGTTCTTCCAGCATCATGAGACCGCGACCGAACGCAGCGTGGTGGCTTTTTACATCATCGACGCCAACAATCCGGATTCCATCGTGTCCATGGCCCGTTATGCGCGGGAAAATGCGCGGGTGCTGCGTCCCCTGATCTCGACCGAGATGTGGATGCACCTGAACGTCTTTACGCGCTGGGTCATGGAACTGGGGCCCAATGACGTCGGCGCGGGCTATCTGTCCAGCCTGTGCACGCGGCTGAAACAGGATTGCCAGACGCATTTTGGCATAACGGAGGGCACGCTGTACCGCGATCAGGCGTGGCTGTTCTATATCCTTGGCAAGAACCTTGAACGCGCGGATCAGATCACGCGGCTGATCGACATCAAATACCATACCCTGCTGCCCAGCGAGGTCGGAATCGGGTCGGATATCGACATGAGCCAGTGGACATCCGTACTGCGCTCGGCTGCGGCATATCATGCGTTCCGCCGCGTCCTGCCCGAAGGGATGACGCCTGCCAATATCGTGGGGTTCCTGCTGAAAAATGACGGTTTCCCCCGGTCGCTGTCCACCAGCCTGCGCAGTGTCTACAGCGTGCTGGGATCACTGGCGGGGGAATACCGCCTGCGCCACTGCGCCCCGATCATTGAACGGGTGGAGGAACTGCGCGTAACACTGGCGGAACAGACGGTGGAAGACATCATCATGCGGGGCCTGCATGAATACATGGACTGGATCCAGCGCGAACTGCGGCAGATCCAGAATGAAATCGCCCATGCCTTCTGGCCGCCCGTCCTTTCGATCCACTCTACCGGTACGGGCCGGATGGAGCAGGTCCAGAACTGATATTTTGAAATAACGTCGAGATCAGAAACGGATAAACGGTTCTGGATGCCGCCTTCTTTGCAAAAAGGCGGCGTTCCCTGACGCCTTGTTAAAAAAGCCTTGCCAGAAACATCGTCCGGATCTGCGGGATATGCCTTTCCTGACTGGCCGATCCGGCCCGCTGACACACGGCAGGTCGCGATATGATACGATTTTCAGGAATGACTGGCTGGGGCGGGAGGGTTCGAACCTCCGCATGGCGGAATCAAAATCCGCTGCCTTACCACTTGGCTACGCCCCAATAAGCCGACAACCGCACGAATCGTGCGTCAGGGTGATCTTCTAATGTCTAAAGGGCTGTCCCGTAAAGGGGGGACAGCCCGAACCCGTTCATTCAGAAAGACGGTTCCAGCGGCAGGTCCACCAGCGGGTCGGTCCCCGCGTCATAGCCACCGCCGGGCGCGGGCGCCTGCGGGGCTGCCGGCGCCAGGCCGATCACGCGCGCGGCACGCTCCAGCGCCTGATCAAGTGCTGCCATGGTGGTGCCCATGTCCTGACTGTCATCCTTGTCCCATGCGCGCAGGGTCATGGTCCATACGCCCAGCAGGGCCTGCAGGCGCAGGCCGCCGACCAGACCGTTCGTTTCCAGTCCCGCCGCGTTGGCGATCCATTTCATGCTTTCCAGCGTCGCCCCCCCCAGCAGGATGGCCAGCGGCGGGTCCATGGGCACCGCGCGCAGCACGCTGCGCACGCCTTCGCGGTACTGCTGGAACACATCCAGTCGGCGCATGAGCATGTCGAACAGCTTTTCGCGCACGCTGCCTTCGGATTCGTCCTCCACCAGTGCCGCTTCATCCGCCAGTCGGCCCAGCGTCAGCAGGATCATCGCCTTGCATGGCGCGCGCCTGCGGGCGGTTTCCAGGCTCAGCCCGGCGTCCCGCGCGGCATCAACGACCGTCATGCGTCGCCATCCGTGCGAGGCGGCACGTTCCAACGCTGAGCGGAGAAGGGTGGCGTCAAACAGGTCGTTATCCATGGAGGGCATAATCTTCCGGGTTAAGGGTATTGGTGGAGGCCACGCAGCACCACGTGGTCATGAAACGGGTTGCGGGCCCGACAGTTCGCGTGCCCGTTCTGCCCCCGCCTTCAGGGCTGCGGCAAGGGTCGCGGGCCATGCATCATCCGCCATCAGCACCTCCAGCGCCTTCTGCGTGGTGCCGTTGGGGCTGGTCACGTTGCGGCGCAGGGTGGCGGCGTCAATGCCGCTCTGCTGCATCAGCGCGCCAGATCCCGCAACCGTCTGGCGCGCGATCTGGCGGGCCAGTTCAGGCGGCAGGCCATCAGCCACGCCCAGCTGTTCCATCAGTTCGGCCAGCAGGAAGACATAGGCCGGTCCGCTGCCGGAAATGGCGGTGACGATGTCGATCTGGTCTTCATGCTCGACCCAGGCGACTTCCCCCACCGCGCGCAGCAGGCGCGTGCACAGCCTGCGCTGCGCGGGGGTTGCGGCGGGCGGGGCATAGCATACCGTCATGCCCTGCCCGATGGCGCAGGGCGTATTGGGCATGGTGCGGATGACGATGGGTGCCGGGCTGCCCGGCGGCTGGTGTGCCGCCAGCGCGTCCGTCAGGCTTCTGACCGTCCGGCCCGCCAGTACGGATATGACGGGCGCATGGACGGCAAAGGGCGCCACCGCAGGCAGGACGCTGTCCACTTTCTGCGGTTTGGTGGCCAGTATGATCATGCCCGGCCGGAAATCGGCCGGGATATCATCAGGGCTGCGCACGAGGTGGTGCGGGGCGGGCACGGATTCCCGGTGGCGGTCGACGATGAAGGAAGGGGCAAGCCCTTCCTTCAGCCAGCCATCGAGCATGGCCCCCCCCATCTTGCCACAACCGACCAGCAGCAGGGGCGGAAGACTGTCGGACATCAGGCCATCCCCGCGCAGTCAAGCATCGCGGCTTCCAGCGCTTCGGCCGGTTTCCTGCCGCCCCACAGCACGAACTGGAAGGCGGGGTAAAAACGTTCGCATTCCGTCAGCGCGATGTCGATCATGTCCTCCAGGCTTTCCACCGATGCGCCTCGGGACCCGCGCAGCAGAACGGCATGGCGGAAAACCGGCGTGCCATGGTCAAGGTCCATGCCGAAATGGCCGATCCACAACCGTTCATTGGCCAGCGCCACAAGTTCGAACAGGTTGCGGCGCTGTTCCGCCGGAACCTTCAGGTCGAACGTGCAGGTGAAGTGCATGGCGTTCACCTCTTCCGACCAGCAGAAGAACAGGCCGTAATCGCACCATTTGCCCGGTGCCTCGGCGGCCATTTCCGAATCGCTGCGGCGTTCGAAATTCCAGTCATATCCGCCCACGATCCGTTCCATCAGATCGAGTGGATTCGTATTGCGTGCGGTTGCTGTTTCAGTCAGAGCTGGCATGTGGCACTCCCCGAAGCCGTCGTGGAGGAAATCCGGGCATGATCCCGGATTCCGTATCTCTGCATCCGGTCCGTGGCCTGTTGCGGGGAATCAGGGCATGGACCGTCCTGTTACCCTATGACCGGCAGGCACGCGCTGCAAGCGTTGTGCTTACAGGCCCGAACGGGGGGCGGACGGGGGCGCGGTCAGGCTGGCTTCCAGGTCGGATACGCGTTCTTCCAGCCGGCTGATCCGGTTTTCCAGTTCGCCCTGCGCCAGGCGGGCGCGGGTCGCGACTTCGCGCACGACCTCGAATTCATCGCGGCGGACAAGGTTCAGGCTGCCCAGTGTTTCATCCACGCGGGCGCGGACGATGGCGCCTATTTCCTCGCGCACGCCGGCCAGTGCCGAAAACGCGCCTCCGGCCACACCAGCCAGGTCATCAAAAATGCGGGGCCTGTCGGACATAGTGGATACTCCATGACGTTCCGCGCCGCGTCCTGTGCAGTCCACGCGCGTGATGAAAGCGCCTACTATAGACACATTGCCGCCTCAGGGCTATCCGCACGATTGTGGTGGCCGTGGCGACGTCGCAATATTGACTTCCATGCAACAGGGCGGGGTGCGGGACAGTGATCGTTATTACCGGGGGTGCGGGTTTCATCGGGTCATGCATGCAGCAGGCGCTGCACGCGCGCGGGATCGGGACAGTCGTGGTGGACTGGCTGGGTGATGCTGGCAAGTGGCGTAACCTGCGCCACCATACGCCCACGCGCATCATCGCCCCCGAGGCGCTGGACGCATGGCTTGATACCCGCCCGGACATATCCGCCGTGATCCATCTGGGGGCGATCAGCGAGACGACGGCAACCGATGGCGATCTGGTCTGGCGTACCAATGTGGACCTGTCCGAACGGCTGCTCTCGTGGTGCGCGCATGAAGGGGTGCGGTTCATCTACGCCTCTTCTGCCGCGACATACGGGGCGGCGGACCGGCCAGAGCAGTTCAGTGACGATCCCGCGTTGCTGGACAGGCTGAAGCCGCTCAATCTGTACGGCTGGTCCAAGCAGGCGTTTGACCTCTCGATGCTGCGCCGGGTTGCGGGCGGGGCGATGTCCGGCCTGTCATGGGCAGGGCTGAAGTTCTTCAATGTCTATGGCCCCAATGAATACCACAAGGGACGCATGATCTCGGTGGTGAAGGTCAAGTATGACGAAGCCCGTGCGGGCCGGCCGCTGTGCCTGTTCCGCTCCGACGTGCCGGGACTGGCGGATGGGGCGCAGGCGCGTGACTTCATCTGGGTGGGGGATGTGGTCGATGTCATGATGTGGCTGCTGGACCACGGCACCGTGTGCGGGCTGTTCAATTGCGGCACCGGGGTCGCGCGCACCTATACTGATCTGGCCCATGCCGTGTGTGACGCGGCGAACGTGCCGCGCCGGATCGAATTCATTGACATGCCCGAAGCCCTGCGCGGGCAGTACCAGTCCTTTACCTGTGCCGACATGCGCAGGCTGCGTGCGGCGGGTTACAGCCGCCCCTTCACGACGCTGGAAGACGGCGTGCGCCGTTATGTCCATGATTATCTCACGACCCCTGATCCCTACCTGTAATCACGCCGCCACGACCACCATGACAATGAAAGTGGGCTGATGCTGCCTGTCCTGATCTTCCCGCAGTTCGATCCGGTAATGGTCCATTTCGGGCCGTTCGCCATCCGCTGGTATGCCATGGCCTATATCGTGGCCCTTGTGGCGGGGTGGCGTATCGCGCGCCATCTGGTGGCGTTGCCGCCGCGGGCCGCCACCGCGCTGCAGGTGGATGATTTCCTGACATGGGCGACGCTGGGCGTGGTGCTGGGGGGACGGCTGGGCTACATCCTGTTCTATCAGCCGGGATATTACCTGACGCATCCGCTGGCGATCCTTCAGGTCTGGCGTGGCGGCATGTCGTTCCATGGCGGGGCGGCGGGCGTAATCATCGCGCTGATTGTGTTCACGCGCCTGAACGGGTTGAGCTTCCTTGCCTTTTCGGATCGCATCACCACGGTCGTGCCCATCGGGCTGGGGCTGGGGCGGATCGCCAATTTCATCAATGGGGAACTGTGGGGGCGACCGGCCCCGTCGTCGCTGCCATGGGCCATGATCTTTCCCGATGCGGGGCCGGAACCGCGTCATCCATCCGAACTGTATGAGGCGTTTGCAGAAGGGCTGCTGCTGTTCACGCTGCTGTGGTGCGTGTCGCGCAGCCTGCGCGTGCGCCAGCACCCGGGGTTCATCGCGGGGCTGTTCCTGTTCGGGTACGCGGTGGCGCGGACGGTGTGCGAATGTTTCCGGGAACCGGATGCGTTTATCGGCTTCCTGCCCTTTGGCGTAACAATGGGGCAGGTGCTGTGCGTGCCCATGGCGATTGGCGGGGCGGGGCTTATGCTCAACGCCTGCCTGCGCCCCGCGCGCACATCCGTCATGGCGGAAGAACCAGACGAACCCGCAGGCGACGGCGGACCCGCCCGGTGAGCGTGCACGGCGAACGCCTGGACCATTTCATGGCCCGGGCGAATGCCGCCTATTACGCGGGGCGCGACCCGTTTGCCGATTTCATTACGTCGCCTGAAATATCGCAGGTGTTTGGTGAACTGCTGGGCGCGTGGGTGGCGGTGGTGTGGGAGCAGCTTGGCCGTCCCGACCCCTTCATGCTGGTGGAAGCCGGGCCGGGCCGGGGCACGCTCATGGCGGATGCGCAGCGTCTGCTGCGCCGTGTCGCCCCCGCCTGCCACCAGGCCATGCGCGTTCACCTGATCGAGACATCACCCCGCCTGCGCACGGTGCAGGCGCATGCGCTGCGGGACGCCACGGCGGCACCGGCCTGCTGGCATGATGGACTGGATGGCGTGCCCGATGGGCCGATGGTGCTGCTGGCCAATGAATTTCTTGATGCCCTGCCCATCCGGCAGTTCATCAGGTGCGGGCAGGGATGGGCGGAACGCTTCGTGCGCGATGGTGCATTCGTGCAGGTTCCGGCCCGGTTTCCGGCGCATCATCCGGCCCGCACGCGCCCGGTACCGGAAGGGGGCGTGCTGGAAACCTGCCAGCCCGCGCTGGATTTTGTCCATGCGGTCGCCACACGCCTGCTGCGCTGCTCCGGGGCGGCGGTGTTGGTTGATTATGGGTATGATGCCCCGACGGCTGGCGACAGCCTGCAGGCATTGCGTGATGGGAAGCCTGCGGACCCGCTGCGTGATCCGGGTACGGCGGACCTGACCGCGCATGTTGATTTCCGCGCCATTGCCGATCATGTCCCTGCAGATGTGGGGGTATGGGGCAGCGTTACGCAGGGCAGCTTTCTGGCGGCCCTCGGGCTTGCAGCGCGGACCGAACGGCTTGCCCGCGCTGCTCCGGCGCAGGCGCGTGACATCAGGGCCGCGGCCATGCGGCTGGCGGCGCCAGGGCACATGGGCCAGCTTTTTCGTGTAATGGGCCTGTCATCGGGGCTTGCGGGCGATCTGCCGGGTTTTGCGGGGCCGCGCCGGGCATGACGGGGCACAGGGGGAGAAGATCATGACGGATGATGCGATTACGGACGCGCAGGTGCTGCGTAACCCGGTCTTCGCCGGGACCCGGCATGGGTTCTTTACCCGGCAGGGCGGCGTGTCCACCGGGCCGTATGCCAGTCTCAACTGCTCGACCCGTTCGGCGGATGACCCCGCTGCGCTGCAGGAAAACCGGCGGCGCGTGGCACGGTACGTTGGCGTGCGTCCCGACCATCTGCTGGGGCTGACACAGGTGCATGGGGATCGCACCATTACGGTCACGGGGCCATGGGCGATCGGCCAGGGACCGGAGGGCGACGGCATGGTGACAGATCGTCCCGGCCTTGCGCTGGGGGTCATCACGGCGGACTGTGCGCCGGTGCTGTTCAGCAACGCGCAGGGCACCGTGGTCGGGGCGGCCCATGCGGGCTGGCGTGGGGCATGTGGCGGCATTGTGGAGTCGGTAGTGGCGGCCATGGGCGCGCTGGGCTGTGCGGCAGGTGACATCCGTGCCGAAGTCGGTCCCTGCATCGCGCGGGACAGTTACGAGGTCGGGCCGGACATGCGCGACGCGGCGCTGGCGCATGACGGGGCGGCGGCGGCCTTTTTCACCCCTGCGGCGCGGCCGGGACATTTCATGTTCGACCTGCCGGGATACTGCGTCATGCGGCTCCGGCGGTGCGGGGTGGGGCAGGCCGGGGCGCTGGGGGTCGATACCCTGCATGACGAGGCACGCTTCTTCAGTCATCGCCGTCGTACGCTGGCCGGTGGCGGGGTTATCGGACATCAGATTTCCGTTATTGCCTGCCGGACGATATAGATAGGGACATGATGTCAGAAGTTTTTGCCCGGCGGCTGCTTACGGGGTCAGCCATTGCAGTCCTCTGTATGCTGGGGGGGTGTGTCGATGTGCCGCATCCCTTCCGTCATGGGACAACGACGGCCGAGGCACCGGCGGCGCGGCTGGCGGTGCCGGTCTCGACGGCACCGGGCACGGATTCTGCCGGTGCGCAGGGCTGGCAGCATGCCATGGTCGATGCCCTGCTGGCGCAGTCGGTGCCCGCCATGGGCCAGCCGGTCCGTACGGGTGACTGGTGGTTGAAAATGACGGCAGACGCCCGGAATGGCGCGATTGTCCCCACCTATGCCGTCATGACCCCGAAAGGGGAGGAACGCGGCCATATGGATGGCGCGCCCGTCCCTTCGGCACAGTGGCAGGCGGCGGATGGGCAGGCCATTGCCCGTTCTGCGCAGGAAGCAGCCCCCGGCGTTGCCGAACTGCTGACGGGGATACAGGCCGCGCAGATGCAGAAAGATCCCAACAGCCTCAAGAACCGTCCCGCCCATGTCTATTTTGCGGGCGTGCAGGGCGCACCGGGTGATGGGGACCGTGCCCTGGCGCGGGCCTTTGTCGCGGCATTCCCTGATGCGCATGAAGATATCCGCCATACCGCGACCGGGGCGGACTACACGGTACGCTGCACGGTCGTGCTGAATGACGCGGTCACCACGACCTCCACCACGAAGCAGCAGCATATCGTGCTGACCTGGCAGGTGCTGGATGCACAGGGCAAGGAAGCGGGCGCCGCCACACAGATTCATGACATCGCGGCCCACTCCCTTGACGCGAAATGGGGGGATGTCGCTGTCGCCGCAGCGGATGAGGCCGCAGGTGCCGCGCGTCAGATCATCACGCGTTACTCGGGGCGGACGAATGTCCCGCTGGCGGCGGACGGCGTGCTGCCTGCCCGTTCGGTGTCTCCTGCCGCGCAGCCTGTGGCTGGCAGCGCGGCCGCAGCCGGAACGGCAGCCACGGCTGCTGCCGCCTCGTCGGCCGTGGTCGGGTCCGTCCCTGCGACTGCAGGCATGCCGGTGACGAAAGCCGTGGCCGCTGTTCCCCCTGGTCCCGGTATGGTGGATGGCGGGCTGGCGACACAGGCGCCCGCTGCGGCACGTGCTGCATCCGTCCCGACGGTTTCCAGCGCGCCGATCGTCGCACCCACGCCATCACCTGTGGCGGCAGATGTCACGCATACGGTCGCGCCTGCCGCGCCCACCAGCCCGGTTGTGCCCACCCGTCCCGTTTCCCCGGTTGCCACACCGGCGCCTGCGGTCCATGCCCCCGACCCGGTATCGACGCCCCGGCCCGTAACGGCCACCGTATCCCATCCTGCCCCCCCGGCGGCGCAGAAGCCCGATGAATGGCCCCCCATGCCCAAGGCCGTGCCGGCAGGGGATACGGCCCCGCACGAGATTATCGGCAAACCCGTGCCGGTCCCGCCGCCCCGACCCTTTCCCGGCGTGACGCTGCCGCCCCGTCGCCCGGTGTGACGGATCAGCAACGAAGGGCAGGCGTGCAGGTTTCGCCCTCCTTAGACAGGTGACAGGGTATGTGCCGGTTGCTAGAACGCCGCACATAAACAAGGGGGGTGGCACCGCAAAAGCCACCCTGATCGCCTGTACCGCCGCCCGGGAGCGTCACACGATGAAGATTGTCGCCTGTAACAGCAACCTGCCCCTTGCTGAAAAAGTCGCGGCGGAACTGGGGCTGCCGCTTTGTAATGCGACCGTGCGGCGGTTCGCCGATATGGAAATCTTCGTCGAGATCCATGAAAACGTGCGTGGTGAGGATGTGTTCGTTATCCAGAGCACCTGCTCCCCCACCAATGACAACCTCATGGAACTGCTGATCATGCTTGACGCCCTGCGTCGCGGGTCGGCACGGCGCATTACGGCGGTCATGCCGTATTTCGGGTATGCCCGGCAGGATCGCAAATCCGGTCCCCGCACGCCGATCAGCGCCAAGCTGGTGGCCAATATCCTGGTTGAGGCCGGGGCCAACCGCGTCCTGACCATGGACCTGCATGCCATGCAGATACAGGGCTTCTTCGATATTCCGGTGGACAACCTGTATGCGGCCCCCCTGTTCACACGCGACATCCGGGGGCGCATGAAGCTCGATGGTGAGCCGCCGCTGCCCTATGACGCCCCGCCCATGGATATTCCCGGTGGTCCGCACAACCTCATGATCGTCTCGCCCGACGTGGGGGGCGTGGTCCGTGCCCGCCAGCTGGCGCAGCGCCTGAACGTGGACCTTGCCATCATTGACAAGCGGCGCGAGCGTGCCGGCGTGTCGGAAGTCATGAACGTCATTGGCGATGTGCGTGGCCGGTACTGCGTCCTGGTTGATGATATTGTCGATAGCGGCGGTTCGCTGTGCAATGCGGCGGAAGCGCTGATGAAGCATGGCGCCGTGGCGGTCGAGGCATATGTGACCCATGGCGTGCTGACCGGTAGCGCGGTCAGCCGCATCGGCCAGTCGCCGCTGGGCATGCTGACCCTGACCGACAGCATCAAGGCGACCGAGGCGGTAAAGGACTCGGCCAATATCCGCCAGATCAGCACGGCGGCCCTGATCTCGCGCGCCATGCAGGCCATATCGGATGAAAGCTCGGTCTCGTCGCTGTTTGACTGAAGGACGGGATTGACCCTTTCGCCGTCCCGGCGTTACCCCCAAAAGGTGTAGCAAGAAGGAACGACCCATGACTGACCTGATTACCCGGCCTTACTGGTATCTGCGCCATGGGGAAACGGACTGGAATGCACAGGGGCGTTCACAGGGACGGACCGATATCCCGCTGAACCAGAACGGCATACGGCAGGCCGAGGCCGCGGGCCTGCTGCTGGCGCGTCACTGGCATGACCATGCGCCAATCGTGCGGATCGTGTCGTCACCGCTGATCCGCGCGCGCCGCACGGCGGAAATCGTGGCTGACCAGCTGGCCGCCCATGGCGCCCCCCGGCTGGACATCGCGCTGGATGACGGGCTGAAGGAAGTCTGCTTCGGTGATGAGGAAGGCAAGCCCATGGGGTCGTGGTACGACAGCTGGATTGCCGGTGACTATACGCCCCCCAACGGCGAAAGCTTCACCGACCTGCGTGAACGCGCCGTATCGGCGGTGAACCGGGCGCTGGAAAAGGATGGCGTGCCGCTGATCGTCTGCCATGGCGCGATGTTCCGCGCCCTGCGCTCGGCCATGCATCTCAAGCCCAATGTGCGCCTGCCCAACGCCACCCCCATGTGGGCCGAGCCGGGGCCGACGCCGGTGTGGAACCTGACTGCACTTTCCTGAAAAACCGGGCACAGGGCACCCTTGGGTGATTGCATCGGGCGCGGTTTTCCGTTAAACGCCGCGCACGCGCTGGCACCCCTGGAGGCCCGCGCGCTTGTGTTTCAGGAGCAAACAAGTGACCAAATTCACGAAAATCGAAGTCTCTTCGCGCGCGAAGGCTGGTAAGGGGGCAGCGCGTGCAACGAGGCGTGCCGGCCACGTGCCCGGCGTTATCTATGGCGGCGGCCAGGAGCCCATTCTGATCGCGCTGGACCCCCGCATCGTGAACCGTGAGCTGCATAAGGCCGGCTGGCGTTCGCGTATCTATGACATCTCCGTTGAAGGGGGCGCATCCGTGCACGCCCTGCTGCGTGAGATCCAGCTGCACCCGGTGACCGATGCGCCGCTGCATGTCGACTACCAGCGCCTGGCCGCCGGCCACAAGGTGCACGTGGAAGTTGAAGTCCGCTTCACGGGTGAAGACGTCTCCCCCGGCGTCAAGCGCGGTGGCGTGATGAACATTGTCCGTCACACGGTGGATGTGGTGGTTGATCCGGCCAACATTCCGGAATTCTTCACCGCCGACCTGTCCAAGCTCGACTTCCACGACAACGTGCGCTGGAACGACCTGAAGGGCACGGAAAACGTGACCCCGGTGCTGCAGGACAACAACTTCGTCATCGCCAACGTCGCACCGCCGAGTGTTGACGAAGATGCCGAAGCTGCCGAAGCCGCCGAAGGCGAAGCCGAGGGCTGACCCCTTACCCACCGCCACGCAGACCTGACAGGAGAATGAACGATGCTGCTCTGGACCGGTCTTGGTAATCCCGAGACGGGGATGAGCCGGAATCGTCACAATGTCGGGTTCATGGCGGTGGACAGGATTGCCGACCGCCACGGGTTTTCCCCGTGGCGGAAGCGCTTCCGCGGCGAGATTGCCGAAGGGATGATCGGGCGGCACAAGGTGCTGCTGCTCAAGCCCATGACGTACATGAACCTCTCGGGTGAGAGCGTTCAGCAGGCAGCCGGCTTCTACAAGCTGCCGGCCGATGCCATTACGGCATTCCATGATGAACTGGACCTTGAACCCGGACGCATCCGCGTAAAGCGTGGCGGCGGGGCGGCAGGGCATAACGGCCTGCGGTCGATGGACCGTATGCTGGGTACGAAAGAATACTGGCGCGTGCGGCTGGGCATCGGGCATCCCGGCAGCCGTGAGCGTGTGACAGGCCATGTGCTGGGTGATTTTTCCCGCACGGACCGCGAGTGGCTGGACCCCATGCTGGATACGCTGGCTGATGAAGCCGTGCTGCTGGCGGACGGGAAGCCGGAACTGTTCATGACAAGAATGGCCGCGCAGGCCGGGGAGTAAGGGCGTATGGGCTTTAACTGTGGCATCGTGGGCCTGCCGAATGTGGGTAAATCCACGCTGTTCAACGCCCTGACCGAAACGGCGTCGGCACAGGCCGCGAACTATCCCTTCTGCACGATCGAACCGAATGTGGGGCGTGTTGCGGTACCTGATGCGCGCCTTGCGGAACTGGCGCGCATTGGCAAGTCGCAGAAGATCCTGCCTACCAGCCTGGAATTCGTCGATATCGCGGGCCTTGTGCGTGGTGCGTCGCGCGGCGAGGGGCTGGGGAACCAGTTCCTGGCCAATATCCGCGAGGTGGATGCGATCATCCACGTCCTGCGCTGTTTCGAAGATGACGACATCACCCATGTGGAGGGCGGCGTTGATCCCATCCGTGATGCGGAAATCATCGAAACCGAACTGATGCTGGCCGACCTCGACTCGCTGGAAAAGCGGATCGTGGCATTGCAGAAAAAGGCGCGCGGCAACGACCGGGAAGCCGCAGCCCAGGTCGAGCTGATGGAACCGCTGATCGAAGCCCTGCGTGAAGGCAGGCCCGCGCGCAAGGCCATTCCCGAAGGGCAGGAAGAAGCGGTGCGCCGCCTCCAGCTCATGACCACCAAGCCCGTGCTGTATGTGTGCAACGTGGATGAAGGGTCGGCTGCGACGGGGAACGAGTTTTCCGAACGTGTCCGCGCCCGCGCGGAGGAGGAAGGGGCCGCCATGGTCGTGGTGTCCGCCGCGATCGAGGCCGAGGTCAGCCAGCTTGGCGCGGAAGACCGGGTGGAGTTCCTCGAAGGGCTTGGCCTGAAGGATAGCGGGCTGGACCGCGTGATTGCGGCCGGCTACCGCCTGCTGGGCCTGAACACCTACTTTACCGTGGGGCCCAAGGAAACGCGGGCCTGGACCATTACCGAAGGCACGAAAGCCCCGCAGGCCGCCGCCGTCATTCACAATGATTTCGAACGTGGCTTCATTGCCTGCGAAACCATTGCGTATGATGATTACATTGCCTGCAATGGGGAAGCCGGTGCGCGTGAGGCAGGCAAGCTGCGGATCGAAGGGCGGGATTACGTGGTGCAGGACGGTGATGTCCTGCTGTTCCGCTTTAACGTCTGATACGGGCACATCGCCCGTTCAGGGACAGGATGAAGGAGTTACGGATCATGGATCAGGCTGTTGCAACCCCCATGCGGGCTGATGCACCGCAGCCGGACGTGATCCGCGCCATGGCCATCGCCGCACGCGCGGCAGGCCGCATGCTGGCCCGCAGCACGACGGAAACCCGCAATAAGGCCCTGACTGCCGCGGCATCCGCCCTGCGCGCCGCGCAGGCGGAACTGCTGGCCGCCAACGCGCGTGATGTGGCGGCCTTTACCGGGGCTGCGGCATTCCGTGACCGGCTGACCCTCAATCCTGACCGGGTGGAGGCAATGGCGCAGGGGCTGGAGCAGGTTGCCAGCCTGCCGGACCCGGTTGGCCACGTCATGGCCGAATGGGACCGGCCCAATGGCCTGCGTATCCGCCGTGTCGCGACCCCGGTGGGCGTGATTGGCATGATTTACGAAAGCCGGCCCAATGTGGGGGCCGATGCCGCCGCCCTGTGCATCAAGTCCGGCAATGCCGTGATCCTGCGCGGTGGGTCGGACAGCCTGAACAGCGCGCGCGTCATCCATGCCGCCATGCAGGCGGGATTGAAGGCGGCCGGCCTGCCGGTCGAATGCGTACAGATCCCGCCCGATGCGGACCGCGCGCATGTGGCGTCCATGCTGGGGGCGGCCGGCCTGATCGACCTGATCATTCCCCGTGGGGGCAAGTCGCTGGTTGAACGTGTCTGTGCCGAGGCGCGTGTACCGGTTCTGGCCCATGCCGAAGGGCTGTGTCACACGTACGTCCATGCGGCGGCGGATCTGGAAATGGCACGGCGTATCGTGCTGAACGCCAAGCTGCGCCGTCCGGGTATCTGTGGCGCTACGGAAACGTTGCTGGTGGATCAGGCGATTGCGCCAAAGATCCTGCCCGGCCTGATCGAGGATCTGGCCACGCGTGGTTGCACCTTCCGTGCCGACGCCCGTGCGCGTGACATCGTGCCGGACCTGCCTGCCGCAACGGAAGATGATTTTGCCACTGAATGGCTGGATGCGGTCCTGTCTGTTGGTGTGGTGGATGGCGTGGAAGATGCGCTGGCCCATATCGCGCGGTATGGCAGCGCCCATACCGAAGCGATCGTGACGGACGACGAGACGGCTGCGGTGACCTTCCTGAACGGGACGGACAGCGCGGTGGTCATGTGGAATGCCTCCACCCAGTTCTGCGATGGGGGCGAGTTCGGATTCGGTGCTGAAATCGGTATCGCCACCGGGCGTTTCCATGCCCGTGGCCCCGTCGGGCTGGAGCAGTTGACAACGTACCGGTACGAGGTGATCGGCACCGGACAGGTCCGGCCCTGATCCTTGCCGACGGACGTGGGTGATGTCCTGCCGGTGTGCGGGGATGGGCGACGGATGCGGGTCGGCCTGCTGGGGGGGTCATTCAACCCGGTGCATGAAGGCCACATCCAGCTTGCCTGCCGGGCCCTGCGCCAGCTTGAACTGGATCAGGTGTGGTTCCTTGTCTCGCCGGGGAATCCGCTCAAGCCGGTGGCGGGCATGGCCCCGCTGTCGCAACGGCTGGCGCTGGTGTGGCAGCGTATCCGTGGTGTGCGGGGACGCAGGCTGCTGGCCACCGATATCGAAAGCCGCATCGGCACGCGCTATACCGTCGATACGCTGCGGCGCCTGAAGCAGCTTTTCCCGCATGTGCATTTTGTCTGGCTGATGGGCGCGGACGGGCTGGCACAGATGGGGCGGTGGCGGCGGTGGCAGGATATCGTGCGTATGGTTCCGCTCGCGATTCTGCCGCGACCCGGCTATAATCCTGCCGCATTGCATGGGCAGATTGCCCGCAGACTTGCGCGCTGGCGGCGTCCGGCGCGGCAGGCGGGAATACTGGCAACGTGCAGGCCACCGGCATGGGTCTTTCTTCCCGCGCCGCAGAACGCTATATCAGCAACACAAATACGTGCATTGCAGGCCGGTTCCGGCCGCCGACGGGAGTAACAGCCATAACCAGAAAGCCTTCAGCCGAGAGTGGCGCCACGCGCCGGACCGGCAGCACCCTTTCCGCGGGACAGCCACGCGTCAACGCGGCGTCATTGGGCAGTGCCGTCCAGGTGCCGGGCACGCCGCGCAAGAAGGCCGCCGTGGCTGGCCCGGTATCCACCGAAACACGGGAGGCCGATCCCCGTGTGGAACAGTTTCTGGACATCATTACGACCAGTCTGGAAGATGACAAGGCCGAAGATATCGTGGTCATCGACCTGACGGGCCGCGCGTCCTTCGCGGACCGGATGGTTATCGCGACAGGCATAGCGGATCGGCAGATCGCGGCGATGGCCGCCCATATCGACCGCAAGCTGGGCGAAGTCGGGCACAAGCGCGTGCGCACCGAAGGGGCGAGCGGGTCCGACTGGGTACTGCTGGATGCCGGGGATATTGTCGTCCATCTGTTCAAGGCGGAAGCGCGTGCGCTGTATGGTCTGGAACGGATGTGGGGGGCGGATCTGGATGTCCCGCCGGAGGCGCCAGCGACACCGGTGGAATGAGCGGTGTTTCATCTGATTGCCGTCGGACGCATGAAGGACCGGGTGGAACGCGATCTGTTTGACCGTTATGCCAACCGGCTTTCGCCGCGTATCAAGCTGGTGGAACTGCCCGAAGGGCGCGGCGCCCCCAATGAAATCAAGCGCCGGGAAGGGCAGGCCATTCTGGCCACCCTGCCTGATCGTGCGATTGTGGTGGCGATGGATGAGGGGGGCCGGACGTATGACAGTCTGGCTTTCTCACGTGCAGTGGAGCGGTGGGTCGAAACCCCGCGTCCCCTGTGTTTTGTCATTGGTGGGGCGGAAGGGCTGGATGCTGCCGTGGTGCAGCGTGCCGACCATACGCTTTCACTGGGCAAGATGACGTGGCCGCACATGCTGGTGCGTGGCATGCTGGCGGAACAGCTGTACCGTGCCCGCGCCATTTCGGCGGGCCATCCCTACCATCGTGCCGGACGGCCCTGATCATAGGGCCAGCACGGCTGTTATCTGATTACCGCACGGAACGGTTCGGCGCGTCATCCGTATACGCAAGGGAGGAAGATGCGCGACCGGCAATGCCTTCGGGTGCTTCCGCAACTTCGGTGCTGTTGTGGCGTGCATGGCCAAAGGGCTGGACCTGCGACATGACCGGCGGGTTACGCACGGCCTTCTGGTAAGCGCTCAGCATCATGTTTGATGTCGTGTCCGGCCGGGCATAGATGAAGCCGTAGGTCGGGTAAATGCTGCCAAACGCGCCGTTATGGCTGTTCAGCGCCACGCGCACGGCCGACCAGTCATTGTTGGGAGAGACGTCGATCACCGGAACATCCCGGCTGATCCCGCGCTGGCCCCAGTGGGACTGGTCAATGACAATGGTGCGGCTGTTGACGACCTGACGCACCACGGCCACATGACCCAGTGGCATGCGGCGGGTGCCACGGAAATTCAGGACACTGCCTTCTTCCGGCGCGTTGCCACGGGCATACCGTCCGGCAGCCTTGTACCACCAGTCAACCGCGTTGCCGCGGATTTCGACATCCGATGCCGCCTTGGCGAAGGCCACGCACTGGATGACGTGTCCGCGTTCATGCGTGGTGTGGCGGGAACTGACGTGGTGGCTTACGGTATGATGCGCGACAGGATGCACATGGCTGACAGTGCGCCTGGTTGCTGCATTGCCCTGTTCTGAAAACATGAATCCGAACGTAGCACTGAGAACGGAAAGCAAAACGCCACGCTTCAGGTTTCTGATCCACATTTTCCGCAATCTCTCCACCACCTTGGGGTGATTCCTTGATGACCCGCTCACATCGTGTTCATCGGAGTAGCAAGCCCTCTGCAACTCTGACAAGCCTGAGCTGTGACGGATGAACAGCAACATCGCATATTTCAATTAAAAACTT
The DNA here is from genome assembly GCF_018491655.1 of Komagataeibacter oboediens. Lineage (NCBI taxonomy): Bacteria > Pseudomonadati > Pseudomonadota > Alphaproteobacteria > Acetobacterales > Acetobacteraceae > Komagataeibacter > Komagataeibacter oboediens. The sequence goes on from NZ_JABLUU010000015.1 coordinate 100,553, forward strand.
AATCTCAAATAAAAAATAGGAATATATTCTCTAACCGGACCGGTCAGTCCCTCTTTTTCAGCCGCTTAGGTGAGGAAAACCGGGAGGGGGAACAGAAGCAGAATGATTCTCGGGAAGCGGGAAAGTTGCAAAAATGTGACATGTTTATCGACATGCTTTCCCGCTTGCCGGTCGCCTTATTTGGTGGCGATCACCATGATCTCGACCAGTACGTCAGGGTGGGCCATCTTGGCTTCGATGCAGGCGCGCGCGGGTGCGCCACCCTTGGGCAGCCACGGCCCCCAGACGGCGTTCAGCGCGTCACGGTCGTTGATGTCCTTCAGCCAGATCTGGGCCTGCAGCAGGCGGGTATTGTCGGTGCCATGCAGTTCCAGCGCTTCGTCGATCTGGGCCAGGATGTCCTTGGTCTGTGCCGTGATGTCGGCGGACAGGTCGCGGGCCACGAATCCCTGCGTGAACAGGAAACCATGATATTCCACCACTTTGGACAGGATGGCGTTGGGCTCGGTGCGGATAATCTTGCTCATGTCTTGATCCTGGTTGGTTGGCAGGCATGCGGATGGCCGCATGTCCTGCACTCTCTCTTTGCGCCGGTGGGGGCTGAGGTCAACCGTCTGTAAAACACCGTGCGAAGTCCGCCAGTCGGGCCGGGGTGTCGAAGTCCGCCGCGATTTCCGGCCCGGCCGCCACCTGCAGCATCGTGGTTTCATGCCTGTGCAGCAGATGGCGTGCTCCCTGATCTCCCGTAAGGGCCAGAAGGGCAGGGAACAGGGCCCGGCTCCACAGTATGGGGTTGCCGCGCCTGCCGTCATGCATGGGCATGACGCCGGGACGGTCGGGGTGAGCGAGGAAGGTTTCGATCATGCGGTCAATCAGGGCCGTGCCGATCAGTGGCATGTCCCCCAGGCAGACCAGCGCGCCTGCAACACCCGGATGGGCGCTGGCTGCGCGGACGCCCGCGGCCAGTGTCCGCGACAGGCCGCACGCATGATCCGGCGCGGTGACGAACCGGGGTGTGCAGCCGGCTTGCCTATCCGTTAATGCCGCGGTCCTGATCTCGGCTGCGCGGTGTCCCAGGACGACAGTCAATGGGCTGGCCCGACTTGCGGTTACGGCACGCAGGGTACGGGCGATCATGGGCAGGCCGGTGGCATCCGGCGCCAGCAGCTTGTGCATGGGGTATGTGCGGCTGGAACTGCCCGCCGCCAGCACGATGGCCGCGACGGACGGTCCGTCCTGCGTCATGACCAGCCCGAAACCCGCCCCAGCGGCCTGTTGTGCCGCACGGCCACGATTTCAGCCAGAATCGACAGAGCGATTTCCGCAGCTCCTACGGCCCCGATGGCCAGACCCACGGGGCCATGGATGCGGGCGATCTGCGCTTCCGAAAATCCGGCCTCGCGCAGTCGCTCCACGCGGGATGCCTGTGTTTTGCGTGATCCCAGCGCACCTATATAGAAGGCGTCGCCATTCAGGGCGTAATGCAGGGTGGGATCATCCAGCTTGGCATCATGGGTCAGGGTCACGATGGCCGTCTGGTTATCCACCCCCAGCCGCGCCAGTGTCTCATCCGGCCAGTCGGTTTCCAGCGTGATGCCGGGAAAGCGTTCGGGTGTCGCCAGCTGCGTGCGGGGATCGATCACGGTCACGCTGAATCCCGTGGTCTGCGCCATGGGGGCCAGCACCTGCGCGATATGTACGGCCCCCGCAATCAGCAGGCGTGGCGGCATGGGAATAAGGTGCAGGAACCACAGGGCCTGCCCGTTCGCATCTTCCAGCCGCAGGCTGCGGCCCGTTTCAAAGACTTCCTGCGCACGGGCGGCAAGACGGGCGTCCAGATCACACGACGTGTCGCCACCCGGTGCGGCATCCGTGCGGTACAGCAGGCGTGACGCGCCTGTCGCCATATCCGTCGCCACGATGACCGGCACACGGGCGCGGCGTTTTTCCGCCACGGTTTCCAGCATGGCCAGATCCAGCGTGCCCTGCGGGTGGGCTGGTGTGCGCACGGCGGCGACATAAACATCCAGCAGACCGCCACAGGCAAGCCCGACCGCCCATGCATCGTCACTCGATACGCCATAGGACAGGGCTGCGGGATGTCCCGTATCCATGACCCCCCTTGCTTCCTCGATCACCGCGCCTTCAACGCAGCCGCCGCTGACCGATCCCTCGATGCGGCCATTGGCGCAGACCGCCATCATGCTGCCGGCGGGTCGGGGGGAACTGCCCCATGTCGAGGTGACGGTCGCCAGGGCGCAGGGCTGGCCCGCCCGCGCCCATTCGATCAGGAGATCCAGGGGATCCCGCGTGGATGAAACCTGTGTCATAGCAGGACTACTCTATCAGCACGCATACATACGCACCAGCCGGTGGACATGCGTGGGCGGCCCCCCCATATATTGTCACAACATTGGGGCACCCCGACGTGGGGCGCGCATGAATGGAGTAATATATAAATGAGTTATGTCGATCCTGCCTGGTATGTTGTTGCCGATAACATTCATGCCCGTATCCTGAAGCATGGCGAACATGGACTTGCGACGTTCGAACACCTCAAGAGCGACGATGCAAAGGGCATGGACGCCCCGCGCAATGGCGCTTACGGCAAGGTCATCGCCGAATTCCTGAACACGGCCGTGCGCCAGCAGAAGGCACCGGCCATTGCGATCGCGGCCCCCGGTGATGTCATGCACCAGATCCGCACGCATCTGGACGTGCATGTCCGTCCGCTGGTGGTCAAGGAGCTGGAGCGAGACCTGACCAACACCCCCGACCACGAACTGGCCGGGCATTTCGACATTCCGGCTACCGGCTGGCGCCTGCCCAACGCGGGCTGAGCGGCGACTGGTCGTCTGATGCGCCCCGCGGTAACGTGGGGCGCTTTTTTTATATGTAGGGTTCCGCGCATGCCGACACCTCTTTCCCTTGAAATCGTGCCCGTCACCGCCTTCGGTCAGAACTGTTCCATATTATGGAACCCGGACACGCGTCATGCGGTCGTGGTCGATCCCGGTGGTGACGTGCCGCGCATCATGGCGTTCATCACGGAGAAGGGGCTGTCGGTTGACGCTATCTGGCTGACCCATGGCCATCTGGATCATGCGGGTGGGGCGGATGCGCTGCAGCGCGACCTGTCCGCGCGGCAGGATGCCCCGGTGCCGGTGATCGGGCCGGATCGGGCGGATGACGCGCTGCTGTCCTCCATCACCCGGCAGGCCGCCCTGTTTGGCCTGAGCGGGTTGGAAAACGTGCGCCCGGACAGGTTTGTAGAACATGGCGAGATACTGGACGCGCTGGGACATCGGTTCGAGGTGCGCCATGTCCCCGGCCATACCCCCGGCCATGTCATTTTCCATGATCCTGAATCCCGCTTCGCCTTCGTGGGCGATACCCTGTTCCGGGGCGGGGTGGGGCGCACGGATTTTCCTTATGGAAATCATGACCAGCTGATCGAAGCCATACGGCGGGAATTGCTTCCGCTGGGTGATGATGTCACGATCCTGCCCGGTCATGGTCCCGCGACGACAATCGGCGCGGAACGGAAGGGCAATCCCTTCCTGAACTGACAGGTAGATATTAAGGGTGCAGGAGAGAATTCGCTTATGATGTCCTTCAAGGCAGGCCGGTGGCTGGCCCTGGCCGCATGTATGGCCGCCGTATCCGTTCCCGTCATGGCAGCGGAAGAAACGGGGGAACCGACCCACGCGCAGGCCGCGCTGCCAACGGTACCGCTGACCATTACATCAGCTGATGGCGTCAGGCATGTGTTCACCGTGGAAAAGGCAATGACCCCGCGGGAGCAGCAGGTGGGCGAGATGTACCGTCCGTCCGTTCCTGCTGATGGCGGCATGATCTTTGTCTGGCCCTTCCCGCGTCAGAGCGACATGTGGATGCAGCATACGCAGGCGTCGCTCGATATCGTTTTTATCGGCCCGGATAACCGCGTGTCTTCGATCGTGGAAAATGCCGTGCCGCTCAGCCTCGCGCGCATCAGCAGCCATGGCCCCGTGCGCGCTACGCTGGAACTGCAGGCGGGTATTACCGAAAAATTGGGAATCGTCGTGGGTGACCGCGTGGATTCGGCTGTTCTGAATACCGGGTCGTCCCCTAAGTGAAACCCGAAATTGCCGGTTTTCTGTGGTTTTCGGGTTTTGACGTGTGACGGTTTTCGTTTTTT
>NZ_JABLUU010000016.1:0-95683 GCF_018491655.1 Komagataeibacter oboediens
AGTCTCAGAAGATGAGGCCGAAGCATTCCCAACAGTCGTTGTCGTGTAGGCTTCGTATGTGCTGGAGGTGTAAGAGGCCTGACTCGTATCCGCAGAACTTAACTGGGAATCGGTTGTAAGGGTTGGTTGCTGCGGGGTATCGCTAAAATATTCGTAAACATAGCCGGAACTCGGGTCGTTCTGTGCCATGGGCATTTCAAGCAGCGTTCCGTTGCTGTCTGAATAACCGGTTTCCTGCATTGTGACGTGGTCAGTTTCCGAACCGCTACTATCGGTGTTCGTGACAGCCACATCGACCTGTCCGGTAGATCCTACACTGTTCAGTGTGAATGTATCGGTCTCGGCGAACGCTTCGTGACCATCTGCGTGGTCGTATGCTTCGGCATTGTCCAGATCAAGACTTTCGACCTGGACCTCTGCATTGCCCTGTGAATCCGTTGTGATGGGGTCACCATATTTCCCATCCATTGGCAGGGCATCCGATACCTGCTGTGTGGTTTCAAAAGAGTAGGCTGCCCCATCAGCAGCGTCCTTGATCTCCCAGCTGTCTGTATAGGTATTGTTGTCGAACGTTTTCTCTGAAATCTGGGTACATGCTCTCAAATGAATGGTAAACTTTGACTGTTATGAAAAACATACCACGAATTTGCATGTTATCAAGATTATTATGATCTGATAAAATTCATCTTTAACCTGTAAGATGTTCTGTAATCATATTTTTTTCCAGAACGAGTGGTATCGTTTTGAAATTATATGGAATATATGATCTATGTATAACAGGTATTCCTGTTTTTATGCAGGTCATGCTGTCACAGTCGTTTCGACAGGACTGCCCCTCTGGTATTATTACCCAATAATATGCAACTGCGCGCCCGCCTTCCCAAAAGATGCCATAATGGGGAAAGCCGAAACCAGAAATTTCATTTTCTGTTGCGAATGTAAAACTGAAAAATGGCTGGGGGATGGACATGTTGCACAGCTATGCCAGCCGGGAAGAAATCGGACGGATTTCTGAGGTAAAGAATACTCTGTGTCCGTAAGCCAGCATGGCGTCGAGGCGGTGCAGAACGGTGTAATGGTAACCATATTCGGCCGGTTTGAGGCGCCCTGCAGGAGATCGGCTGTCGGCCGGATCATGGAGGGCAGGGAGGCCGACCGGGTATCATACTCATGATAAAATCTGGTTAGATATCGAAAGTATATGAAATATTCGTTTCGAACGTACCGTCGGAGCCAGGCCACAAACACGTCTTTCCCCATTGCGCCAGACGCAAGAGCAGCCATGGTCTCGACCGTTTCCGGACCACTGACCAGCATCCGAAGCGCCATTCAGTCGCAGGAAGCCGTGTCGACACGGGGCAACTGACAGTCAGGCGGCTTTGGCGGATGTATCGCGAAACGCGCCCAGATCGATCCCGGCCAGCTTTTCATTGAGCCAACGTCGCGCCAGAGGGTTAAGGCGAATGTTTTGTGGATACGTTTGCCGTCTACCATCTTCCGGCCATGGTAATGGCTGGGGCCACGATACCAGACACCTTTTGGCAGCACTCTGCCCGTGATGAAACCGATCTTCATCTTTTACGATTCTCTCATGAGAATCCCTGATGTCATTGAGTCGTATCCGAGTAACGGAAACCCGTCTGGCTCAGGATCGGCTCATGGCCCAACAGATTTAAAATCAGGATATTACCTGTAATCAGCACTATATCCGCAACAGACTGCGGTAAAGTAGCTGGCGTCCCGTACGGGATTCGAACCCGTGTTGCCGCCGTGAAAGGGCGGTGTCCTAGGCCTCTAGACGAACGGGACTAAAGGCGTGAGCGGTAAGTATCCCGACACGGGGTGGGGGTCAACCCCCTGATTCAAAAATATTGAAATTATTGGGCGATCGCCGCGTCACGGATGAAAAATGTGGCGGATGTCCGGCCATTCCAGCTTTCGGCGCGCAGCCATCCCGCCAGATGCAGCGGCGGTGCGTCACGATCTTCCAGCACGGGGGCAAGCGGACTTTCATTGGCGCGGAACACCAGCGCCTTCAGCCGCGGCCCCCGGCCTTCGCCCTGCAGCGTCAGGCGCAGGGTATTGCCTTCCCGTCCGATCCGTTCGGCATAGGCCACGCGAACGCGGGGCAGTGCGATCAGCGGTTCATCATTTCCCGCGCCAAAGGGTGCCAGACGGTCCATGTCGGTTGCCAGCGCCACATCGGCGGCGGCCACGTTCACCACGGCGTCAATGGTCAGGTCCACCGCATCGGGCAGGCTGGCAGCAGTGGCCAGATGGTGGTCAAGAAACGCATGCAGGGCGGGAATCCCGTCCGCGGGCAAGCCAAAACCCGCCGCCATCGCATGACCCCCCCCCGATGACAGCAGGCCCGCCTGCCGCGCCGCGATAATGGCCCCGCCCAGATCCTGACCCGGTACCGAACGGGCGGACCCCTTGACGTTCCCATCATCCAGTTCCGCGCCCACCAGAACGGGGCGGTTGAATTTTTCCTTGATGCGTCCCGCCACGATTCCGACCACGCCGGGGTGCCAGTCACGGCCACTCAGCACCAGTACGGCATGGCCCTGCGCACGTTGTGCGGCCGCCAGTTCCATGGCGCGGTCCAGAATGCCGGATTCGACGCTCTGGCGGTTGTGGTTGACGGAATTGAGCTTTTCAGCCAGCGCCTGCGCTTCCGCTGCGTCCGTGCACAGCAGCAGTCGCAGCCCCAGCCCGGAATCCGCGATACGTCCCCCTGCATTGATGCGCGGGCCAAGCGCAAATCCACACGTAAAGGCCGAAAGCGGGTCACGCGCGCCCGCGGCATCCAGCAGGGCGGCCAGCCCCGTGCGCTGCCGGCGCGCCATGACCTTCAGCCCCTGTGTGACAAAGGCGCGGTTCAGGCCGCTTAACGGCATGACATCGCATACCGTCGCCAGCGCCACGAGGTCGAGGCTGTCCATCAGTTGCTGATCAGGATGGGAATCGAACCACCCGTCACGGCGAAGGATACGCGCCGTGGCCACCACGGTCATGAACGTGACGGCGGCTGCACAGATACCATGCAGCCCCGATGGGCAGTCGGGCCGGTTCGGGTTGACCGTCGCCAGCACGCGGGGCAGCGCGCCCTGTACCTGGTGGTGGTCAAGGACAATGACATCGCTGCGCGTGCTGACCTGTTCCAGCACATCGACCGCCGCCGTCCCGCAGTCCAGGCAGACGATCAGGCGTGCGCCCTGATCCTGCATGGCCTCGATCGCGGGCGTGTTCGGGCCATAGCCTTCCGTCATGCGGTCGGGAATATGGGTCAGCACCGTGCAGCCCTGACGGCGCAGGAAGTCGGTCAGCAACGCGGTGGAACAGGCGCCGTCCACGTCATAATCCCCGAACAGGCCCACCGTTTCCCCATTACGGATGGCCGTGGCCAGACGGGCCGCCGCAGCATCCATGTCGGTGAACGTGGAAGGGTCGGGCATCAGCGCGCGCAGGGTGGGGCTCAGGTAGGTTTCAACCTGTTCGGGCGCGATACGGCGCAGGGCCAGCATGCGGCCGACAATTTCCGGCAGTCCGGTCTGCTGTGCAATGGCCATGCCCATGCGGTCGGTATGGCTGGCCTGCCCGCCTTCGCGCCAGTTCCATCGCCGGCCCGTGACACTGCGGGTAACCCCCAGCACGGCTGGTTCCTGCATGTCCTGTGGCGCGGGCGACGCGGTGGCGGGGGAAAGCAGGTCGGCTGCGGACATGTAAACGGATCCTTATGGGCATGCAGGGGCGGGTGGGCTGGATGGACGGCCCGTGGGGCCATCCATCCAGTACCCTAGCCTGCGTCGATACGGATCAGTACGGGTTCATCCAGTACGGCAGGCAGTTCGGCAATATGGTGCAGCGCGTGCTGCATCGCCGCTTCGTTCGTCCTGTGTGTCAGCAGCACCAGCGGCACGGCATGGGTGCCGTCGGGACGGACTTCATGTGCGTCGGCATGCTGCAGCATGCTGCGCAGCGAGACGCCATTGTCACGCAGCACCGCCGTAATGTCGGCAATCACGCCGGGGCGGTCTTCCACATTCAGGCGCAGGTAGTATTCGCCCGTGAACGATTTGCTTGGCAGTGCCACGGCCTGTGTCAGGCTGTCGGCTGCGCAGCCCCATACCGGCATGGCGGACCCACGGGCAATATCGATCAGGTCGGCGCATACCGCAGTGGCGGTCGGCCCTTCGCCCGCACCCCGTCCTTCCAGCATCAGGCGACCGGCAAAGGCCCCTTCCGCCACCACGGCGTTGAAGACGCCGTTCACTTCCGCAATCGGCGCATCCTGCGGCACCAGGCAGGGGTGCACCCGGGCCTCGATACCGTTTTCGTGCTGGCAGGCGATACCCAGAAGCTTGATGCGGTAGCCCATCTTGCGCGCGAACTGCAGGTCCAGCGCGCCAATGCGGCGGATGCCTTCGATATAGACGGATGCGAACACTACCGGCCGCCCGAACGCCAGTCCGGCCAGGATCGCCAGCTTGTGTGCGGTATCGACGCCGTCCACATCGGTCGAGGGATCGGCCTCGGCATAGCCCAGCTTCTGCGCATCGGACAGGATTTCGGCAAAATCCCGCCCGGTTTCATGCATGACGGTCAGGATGTAGTTGCATGTGCCGTTCAGGATGCCGCCGATTTTCAGGATACGGTCCGCGGCCAGCCCTTCACGTACGGTCTTGATGGCGGGAATGCCACCGGCCACCGCCGCCTCGAACATAAGCGGCACGCCCGCGGCCTGCGCCGTGCAGGCCAGTTCGGCACCATGGATGGCGATCAGCGCCTTGTTGGCGGTCACCACGGGGCGGCGGTTTTCCAGTGCGCGGGTAACCGTCAGGCGCGCGGCACCTTCGGCCCCGCCAATCAGTTCGGCCACCACGTCAACATCGGGGTGGGTGGCCAGTTCCTCCGGCGTGTCACACCAGGCAATGCCGGACAGGTCGATGCCACGGTCACGCGTGCGGTTGCGCGCGCTTACGGCGGTCACGACCAGTTCGCGGCCCGCGCGGGCACGGATCAGGTCCGCGTTTTCGCGCAGCAGCTTTACAACGCCGGCACCAACCGTGCCCAGCCCCGCAATACCGATGCGCAGGGGCGGTTTGGGGGCGGGCTTGCAAGGGGAAGAAGTCATCTGTTTTCCGTCAACCGATAGGGCAGTCATGAATGGGCAGGCTGTTTGCCCGACAGTGGGGCCGCCTGCTGCGTGGTGGAGGTCGTGCCGCCATGTTCCGTCATGAAATGGCGGATCGAGCGGCAGGCCTGACGCAGGCGCTGGGTGTTTTCCACCAGCCCGATGCGCACGAAGCCCTCGCCATGTTCCCCGAAGCCAAGGCCGGGGGCCACCGCGACGCCTGCTTCCTTCAGCAGCAGCTTGGAAAAGCCCACACTGCCCAGTTCGCGGAACCGCTGGGGAATCGGCGCCCATGCGAACATCGAGCCTTCGGGGGAGGGTACGTCCCATCCCGCCGCGTGCAGGCCCTGGATCAGCACGTCGCGGCGCTTGCGGTAGATATCGCGGATTTCGGCCACACAGTCCTGCGGTCCGCTGAGGGCCGCGACGGCGGCGACCTGAATGGGGGTGAACGCGCCATAGTCCAGATAGGACTTGATGCGCGTCAGCGCCGAGATCAGCTTGGGGTTGCCCGCGGCAAAGCCCATGCGCCAGCCCGCCATGGAATAGGTCTTGGACAGGGATGTGAATTCAACGGCGATGTCCTTCGCGCCCGGTACCTCGAGGATGGAGGGCGGAACATTGTCGCCAAAATAGATTTCCGCATACGCAAGGTCCGACAGGATCCAGATTTCGTGCTTGCGCGCAAACGCCACCAGCTTGCGGTAGAAATCAAGGTCCGCCAGATACGCGGTGGGATTTGACGGGAAATTGACGATCAGCGCCGTGGGTTTCGGCACGGAATGGCGTACCGCGCGGTCCAGTGCCTCCAGCATTTCATCGTCCGGTGTTGCGGGAATGGAGCGCACGGACGCACCCGCGATGATGAAGCCGAACTGATGGATGGGATAGGACGGGTTGGGCACCAGAATCGTGTCGCCCGGGCTGGTGATGGCGGAGGCGAGGTTGGCCAGCCCTTCCTTGGACCCAAGTGTCGCGATCACTTCCGTCTCGGGGTCCAGCTTCACGTTGAAGCGGCGTTCGTAATAGCCCGCCAGCGCCCGGCGCAGGCCCGGGATGCCACGGCTGACGGAATAACGGTGCGCGCGCGGGTCGGCTACCGTTTCCACCAGTTTCTGCACGATGTGGGGCGGGGTGGGGGTATCGGGATTGCCCATGCCCAGATCAATAATATCCTCCCCCCGCGCTCGGGCCTGGGCCTTGGCCTTGTTGACTTCAGCGAAGACATAGGGCGGCAGGCGGCGGATACGGTGGAATTCTTCGGTCATGGGACGCTCTGTTGCGGGCGCGCAGGGGCGCGCCAGGTTGGGAAAAAGGTAACATGGTTCCCCCTGTTACGGGGCCATGGGCGGCACTCTAGCGCACGATGGCAATTCTTGCACCATTGCCAAAGGCATGGGCGTGCACCGTAATGCGGTTGGCGGGGACGCCACGGGCCTGCAGCATGTTGCTCAGCGTGCGCGTGCGCAGCAGCGCGAGGTTGAGGGCGGCGGTCTGCCCTTCCGCCGTGGCGGTGGCGGCATTGCCGTAGCCGTTCACGATCACGAAGCTGTTCCCGCGTTCCCGGACGATCGTATTCACCACGTCTTCCTCGCCCTCCTCGATCTGGTCGGAACCGGGCAGGAAGTGGACCGGATCCCCGTCATCCGGTGTTGCCAGGTGATAGGCGGGTGCTTCCAGACCATCGCGCGCGGCGTTGTCAGGAAGGGTGATCCCCCCGACCGAGGGAAGCCGGGGCGGTCCGTCCGCGATCTGCGGCAGGTTGGCGGGAATGGCCTCGGGGTGGTCGGACACCGTCTGCGTGACTTCGGGCATGACCAGTTGCCCGCTGCTGTCGCGCGTGGGTTCGGGCTGGCGAGCCATGCCCTGTTCGGATTTCGGCTGGCTGCCGCCTTTCGCATGCCCTGCCTGCGCGCCATCATCCGCCGCCGCGAGGGAGGCGGACTGCCCGCCGCCATTGTTGGCCGGATGCGTGGGGATGGGCGGAATGTCGGCAGCCGTGGGCATGCTGCCCATGATGGCGTCCTGTCGCTGGTTCAGTTCGCGCTGGGCCTCAAGGTCGGCGGTGATGTCCTCGCGCAGTTCGGGGGAGGGCAGTTCGGGCGTGCCGGTCGGTCCCAGCCCGATCTTGGGATAGGGCAGGTGCGCGCCCGGCGGCGGGGGACGCTGCTGGCTGATCACGCCACCCTGATGGCTGTGGTACCAGTCGCTCAGGGAATCGACCGTGTCCTGGTGGTGCGCGCAGCCGGCCATGCCAGCGGCCAGCAGCGCCAGCAGCGCGGCCCGTCCGGGGGCGACATATCTGGATGACGGAAAAAAAAATCTTCCGGGACTTGGCGATAGTGCCGGCTTTCCCAATCTTAGCTCCCATGGCCATTTGCGGCCTGCACACAACACGACCGGGGCAAACTAGCCTGCAATGCCGATCTTAGCGAGGGGGTACGCAATGCCGGTGCCAACCGCCCCATCCATCCCATTGTCAGGTCGGGACTTGGCACCGGGCGCAAGGCAGCGCAGGATAAGGACATGAATAGGCCAGTCCCGGAGAATAGGGAGAACCCGATGAACGGCATGCAGCCGAACCACCGCATCCGCATGGATGATGAAGATCCCAGGGATCCCGATATCCCCGAACCCCAGGGCCCGGAAACCGAGGAACCCGACCGGAACCGCACGCTGTCCTCCCCCATCGGGGAACTGGAAAGCCGCCTGTTTGACCAGCGCAAGGTGCTGGTGTTCGGTCCGATCAATGACAAGATTGCCCGCGATGTGACCGGCCGCCTGCTGGCGCTGGCTGGTGCGTCGGACAAGCCGATCGATGTGTACGTGAACTCCCCCGGTGGGCATGTGGAAAGTGGCGACACCATTCATGACATGATCCGCTTTGTCGATTCGGTGGCGCCGATCAACATGATCGGTACTGGCTGGGTCGCATCCGCCGGTGCGCTGATTTTCGCCGCGGGTAACAGGGAGCGGCGCTACTGCCTGCCCAATACCCGCTTCCTGCTGCACCAGCCCATGGGGGGCGTGCGCGGGCCCGCGACCGATATCGACATCGAGGCGCGTGAAATCATCAAGATGCGTGAGCGCCTGAACCGTCTGTTCGCGCGCGAAACCGGGCAGCCTTATGAAAAGGTGTGCAAGGATACGGACCGCAATTACTGGATGTCCGCGCAGGAAGCGATTGATTACGGGCTGGTAACGCGCGTGATCGACAAAATCTCTGACCTGCATTGATTTAAGGCAAGGCGGACCGCCTGACGGGTCCATAATGCTAACGGCGCGTTGTGCGGGGGGTGTTTCGGCATTCCCCGCAAATTTCAGATAACAGTTCTGCACTTGGTAACTGGTGTGATATGGACACCGGCAATCCGGGTGCCAGCTGTTGGGATGAATGCCACATCGGCCGGCGTATCCACGCGACACCGTTCCGAGCAGCGAGCCGACATGACGAAATCACTTTCCGACATCTACACCACACTGCCCGAAGCCCGTGACCCGGGGGCCGCGACCCCCGATGCCGTGGCAAAGGCCGATTTCAATGCCCGCCACTGGTCCAGCCCGGTGCCGGGGCCGCTTACGCCCGGGTCGGCGGAGCACAAGAAGGCCGTGGCGGACATGTTCCGCGACACCTTCAATCCCTACAAGCCCTCGGTCATTGAATGGCCCAAGCTGGACAAGGAAACGCTGGAACGCGTGACCTCGCTGCCCATCTGGGACATTGCCGTGCAGACTGAAGGCAAGGCCCGCCTGCGTATGGCGGCCTACGCCCGCCTGATTGACGATCCGGACATGAAGGATGCCCTGTCACGCAATGCGTGGGAGGAAAACCGGCATAAGGAAGTCCTGTCCAAGATGGTGGCGGCCTATGACATTCCGCTGGCGTCCGAACCACCCTACATCGAACCGCGTGATGTGGAATGGGCCTATATGGTCACGGGCTTTTCCGAATGCGTGGACAGCTTCTTCGCGTTTGGCCTTTTTGCCATCGCGCAGAAATCCGCTTTTTTTCCCCCCGCGCTGATCGATACGTTCGAACCGGTGATGCAGGAAGAATGCCGCCATATCCTGCTGTTCGCCAACTGGTTGGCATGGCACCGCGCCACCATGCCGATGTGGAAGCGCCCGTGGTTCGAACTGCGCGTAATCGGGGTCTGGCTGTTCCTGCTGTATGAACGGCTGGGCATGGTCACGACATTCGATGCCGAAGGCAACAGGCACGAGCAGGACAACAACTTCACCGTGAATGGCACCAAGGACGTCGCCAATGTCGACGTGCCGCTGCGCGACATGATCGACATCTGCCTGATCGAGAACGAACGCCGTTTCTCGGGCTATGATCCGCGCCTGCTGCGGCCGAAGCTTGCGCCCAACCTTGCGCGTATCGTCCGTTTCTTCCTGCCGCGCACGCCCAATTCCGCCAGCCTGGAAAGCCAGCCCGGCGCGGCGTAAGCCCGGCGGTTGCCCCGGCTGCCCGTTAGTGGCAGCCGGGACTTTTTGTATCAGCCCAGCGTGGCGGTGACGGAACCCGCGCCAAAATCAAGCTGGCCCAGATAGGCCACGCGGGTGGCGGGTACGATATCGCCAATCCGTCCGCCCTCGATCCGGGCATAGGCATAGACCTTGCTTTCCTCCTCGTCGGAGGAGCCGATCGCAAGTCCCGCGAACTGCGTGCCGGCCTCATCCTTCAGCTGCCAGACATCGCCACGCACCACCGCATCGTATTTGTAGCGGAAGCCGGGAACGATCCTGGTCAGCAGCAGCGGCATGACTTCCGTGACATCCAGCGCCGTGCGCACGAAGGCGGTGCAGGCTTCGTCCGGCACGAAATAGCCCTTGGCGGCCGCTGTCATCATGATCAGGCCGGGTGTTGTCTTTCCGTTCACGACAACGCGGCTGCGAATGACAATTTTCTGGTCATCGCGCGAGATTTCCGAGGCAAGCATCACGGTACCCACCGGCGTATCCAGCAGGTCGGGCACAACGGTCATCTGTGTCAGGGGCAGGGTGGCGAGCGTGGTCATTCTCATTCTCCAGCAGGCATGTGTCTGTGGCGCGACAGGTCGGACTGTGCGCCCTGTTACGTTTCATGCCAACCATACGCCCCTTCATGTGTTTTAGGCTGCATGGCACACGCGCGTCATATGCGTGGCAGGAATACCCCACTGTTACCGTATGCGCGATACCATTGGCGCAGCGGGGCGCTGGCCCCATGTAACTGATGGACGCCATGCGCATCGCCGCGTGGTGCGTAACGGGAGGGAAGATCGGATGTCAGCTTATATCAGGAAGGGGCTAGCGGCCCTGACGGTCGGGATCATGGTGGCGGCAGGGCACGGTGGCGTAGCACATGCGCGCGGTCATTCGCAGGCGGCAGGTAGTGCGGCGGCTGGCGGCTATACTCCCGGCGGGTCAGAAGCGGATGATGCGTCCGCCGGCATAGCGGGGGACTACAGTTCGCCCGAAACCGGCATGGGTGGGGGCGTGCCGCAGTTCCATAATGATGGCGAGGAATCCGATCAGATGACCGGCACCATGATGATGCCCGGCACCGCGTCAGGCAGCGGTGCCCCCGGTATGAGCGATGGCGGCTATACCAATATGCATATCGGCGGGGAGGACAGTTCGATTCTTCCCGGTGTTGACTGACGGGCGCAGCGGCGGCAGCGTGCCCATCCCTTATGTAGCGATCAGGACCATAGGTGGGCGCGATGGCAGCCTATTCATCCATTCCGTCATCCCGGCCCACGCGGTATAGCTGGGAAACCCGCTGGCTGCACTGGGTCACTGCCGTACTGGTGGTGGAACAGTTCGCGGTGGGGCAGCTGGCGTGGCACCTGATGGACCGTGCAGCGCCGCTGCGCGCGTTTCTGGTCGTGACGCATACGTCGCTGGGCGTGCTGCTGGCGGCGGTGTTCGTGACCCGCATGACATGGGCGATGACGGGGGGGCGGGCCATCCGTTTTCCGGTCGTGACGTTTCAGGACCGGGTGGCGCGCAGCGTCCACCGCCTGCTTTATCTGCTGCTGGGTGGTGAGATCGTGTTCGGTTACATGGCGCGATGGAGTACGGGGCGGCCTGTCATTGCGTTCGGGGTGCCCATCAACTCCCCTTTCCCGGAACTTCTGGGCGGAACACATTCCTTTTTTTCGTCATTACATCACTGGAATGCGTGGTTACTGTTTGGACTCGCGTGTTTCCATGCCGGTGCCGGGTTCCATCACCTGCTGCTCAGGCGGGACCGGGTTTTCCAGCGCATGCTGCCATAAGGGCGGCATGCGACCGCCGCATGGTGTTGTTTCCCGGAATGTGCGCAGTAACAAACGGAAATATAGTAGCGGACAGGTATAATTTAGGAATATAAGCCTATTATTGGCTTTTTATAATGGTATTCGATCAAAAAAATCAGGTAGTGCTGACTGTCTTCGGCATTGGGACTGTGATCGGCAGCCATGCAATTTTCCATGGGATATTTTTTGTTGCATATCCTGTGGAGGTTTACTAATATCCAGTTAATCTCAGCAAATATAAACATAAATAGCTGATAGCCTGTTTAAATGCCCCTATCGTAGGCGGTTGATGCAAGCTGGTTCCCCGTATTTTCCATGCGGTGGCAGGTTTTACCCGAAATCTGCCAGTGTCCAGAACTGTATTGCTGTCGAAAAATGGAACCAATGAGCAATCATATCTATGAACTGAGGGTCTATAATCCCTTTCTGCTTTCTGGCGCGTTGATTGTTTGTGTATTGGGCGCATGGATTACCATGCGGCTGGTCGCCCGCGTGTCGGAAACCCGTGGCAGGCAGCGTCTTGGCTGGTATTTTCTGGCCGCCATGGCGGGTGCCAGCTTTGTCTGGTGCACGCATTTCGCCGCCATGCTGGCCTATCATGCCGGTGCCGACGTGCATCTTGACCCGCTGCAGACCGCGCTTTCGCTGCTGGCCATGTTCGTGGCCGTGCCGTTCGCGATCATGGCGGCGGTCAGGCTGCATGGGCATGGCGGCTGTGTGGTGGGGGGGATCATCCTCGGCCTTGGTATCGCCAGCATGCATTACATCGGCATGGCGGCGTACCACATTGATGCGCCGGTGGCATGGAACATGCCGCGGGTGATCGTGTCGGTCCTGATTGGTATTGTCCTGTCTGCCGTGGCGCTCCGGCTGGCGTTGCGCCCGGTCAGCCTGCGGCGCGAGGTCGAAATGACGCTGGCCATGGTCGGCGCGGTCGCCGGGCTGCATTTTACCGGCATGGCCGCCATGCATATCGCCATGCCGTCGCATATGCAGATGCCGCATGACAGCGGACAGTTCCAGGCCATTGGTTTCGCCGTCATCGGCGGGTCCATGCTGACGATCATCGCGGGCATCGCCTGCTTTGTCATTGATGGCAGCGTGCGGCAGGAATCGTACGATGAACTGCATCGCATGGCCATGTCCGACGCGTTGACCGGGCTGCCCAACCGCATAAGCTTCAATGAACGTCTGGATCAGGAAGTCGCAACGGCGGACCAGACGGGCGAGCAGTTTGCCGTTATTGGCATCGATCTGAACAAATTCAAGGAAATCAACGATACGCGCGGTCATGCCGCAGGCGATATCGTGCTGACCACGCTGGCCGAACGTTTCAGTGCCCTTCTGGGGGAGGGTGAGTTCGTGGCCCGTCTGGGTGGGGATGAATTCATCGCCATTCACCGTACGTCGGACAGGGAGGAACTGCAGGGTTTCGTCAAACGTATCCAGCAGGCGCTGAACCAGCCCATTCCCATTGACGATTACATGGTCACCAGTGGCGGCAGCATTGGCGTTGCGGTCTATCCGATTGACGCGACGGATAGCGAAACCCTGATTTCGCGCGCCGATCTGGCCATGTATCGCGCCAAGACCGACCTGCACCATACGATCTGGTATTATGAAAGCTCGCTGGACCAGAACGTGCGCGAACGCCGTGCGCTGGGTGATGACCTGCGCAACGCCATGGAGAACGGGCAGCTTTCGCTGTTCTATCAGGTGCAGACGGTGGTCGCGACGGGTGAAGTGTCCGGGTATGAGGCCCTGCTGCGGTGGGAGCATCCGGTGCGCGGCAACATATCGCCTACGGAAATCCTGGATCTTGCGTATGAAAACGGTCTGATCATCGAACTGGGCGAATGGGTCCTGGATCAGGCATGCAAGGCCGCGGCCGATTGGGACGAGGGCATCCGGGTCGCGGTCAACATGTCGGCCTCCCAGTTCCTGCTGCCGCGCTTTGCCGATACGGTCAGTGCCGCGCTGGAGCGCAGTGGCCTGCCCGCCAGCCGGCTGGTGATTGAAGTGACCGAGGCCACGATCCAGCGTGATCGCCCGCGCGCACTGGCCATGGCCCGCAAGGTGCATGCGCTGGGGGTACGGCTTGCGCTTGACGAGTTCGGGGGACAGAAATCGGTGCTGTCGATGCTGCGCGAATTCCCCTTCGACAAGATCAAGATCGACCGGACCCTGATGCAGCAGGTGGGCACGGATCCGGCTACGGCCGAACTGGTGCGCTCCGTCATGCTGGTGGGACACGCGCTGCGCGTCTCGGTTCTGGCGCAGGGTATCGAAACGCCGGCACAGCTTGCGCTGCTCTCATCCGAAGGCTGCGACGAAGGCCAGGGTTATCTGATTGGCCGTCCCGCACAGGTGCCTGGGGCCGCGACCGCGCCTGGGGCCGCTGTCCGGGCCATGCCATCGACCTTTGCCGCAACACCCATCCGGGCCGCCTGCGCCCCCGTATTCTATCCCGCAGCCTGATGCCTGCGGGACCCGTCCCATGAAACAGTGCGAGAAAGTAATGAACCCCCACGCAGCCCCTCCCGTGACAGATGATATAAAACCAACCACCAAGCTGGACATGACAGCCGATGTCAGTCTCCAGCTTCTGGAACAGGCCACCGATGGTGTGGTGATCATCAACGAGCGTAACGAGGTTGTGTTCTTCAACCCGGCGGCGGAGAAGCTGTGGGGCTTTACCGAGGACGAGGTGATTGGCCGCAACGTCAGCTGTCTTGTACCGTCGGTCTATCGCGCCGACCATGACAGCTACATCTACAAGAACCGCAAGACCGGCGTGAACCGCATTGTCGGCACCTCGCGCGAGGTCACGTTCGAAAATAAGGCGGGTGACTACATTTCCGGTGAGATGTCGATTTCGACCGCGCTGCTGGGGCCGGAAAAGAAGCGCTATTACATGGCCTTCATGAAGGGCGTGACCGAGGAAAGCCACCGCCGCAAGCTGCTGGACCTGCAGAATACGGTGTTCCAGGCCATTTCCAATGACATGCAGGTGGAGGACGTGGCCGACCTCTTCTGCCGTGAAGTGGAAAGCTTTGTCCCCAACACGGTGTCCGCCATCATCCTGCTGGATGAAAACAACCGCCTGAGCATCCTGTCCGGTCCCGGCCTGCCGCGCCGTTATGCCGCGGCCCTTGAAAACATGGTGCTGACCGAGGGCGACCTTGCGGCGCTGGGCAATGACCTGTCCGAAGCCAACAGCATCGTGTGGGACAGCTATCGCTCGCTCGGGATCTCGCTGGGGCTGCATAACTGCTGGGCTTCGGCGATCAAGTCGCGCAACGGGCGGATCTCGGGCATTTTCGCCCTGTATTCGCGCAACCAGTACAAGCTGAGCGACTGGCCCCAGAAGATCGTGACCGGCTGTGTGCCGTTCTGTAGCGTGGTGATCGAGAATTACGAGGCCCAGCAGCACATCTCGCAGCTGGCCAACCATGATTCCCTGACCGGCTTCCTGAACCGGACCGCCATCCACACGGTCATCAAGTCGATGATCGACCGGCCGGGTGACAACGAATTCGCGGTCTTCATGATCGACGTGGACCGTTTCCGCGACATCAATGACACCCTTGGCCATCAGAATGGCGATGCTTTCCTCAAGGCGATTGCCGAACGGCTGAAGGGCATGTCGCGCAGCAATTATATCCTCAGCCGCTCGGGGGGCGATGAATTCGTCATCGTCATGCCGGACAGTGACGAGGAAAAGGCCGTGGCCTTCGCCGAAAGCCTGATCAAGGCGATGCAGGAACCCATCGAGATCGCGGGCAACCTGCTTGTCGTCTCGCTTGGCATCGGCATCAGCATCTTCCCTGAAAACGGGCCGGATGGCGAATCCCTGCTTGGTCATGCCGAAATCGCCATGCGCCGGTGCAAGAAGGAAGCGCGCGGCGGCTACTGCGTATCCAGCACGGCCGACAACCGCGCAGCCCAGGACCGGCTGCTGCTGGGCTCGGCGCTGCGTGAATCGCTGGCCAAGGGCATGCTCAACCTGCATTACCAGCCGCAGATCGATATCATGGAGGGCAAGCTGTATGGCGTGGAAGCGCTGTCGCGGTGGAAGCACCCCACACTGGGCAACATCTACCCCTCACGCTTCATCGCAGTAGCGGAGGACACCGGGCAGATCGAGACGATCGGTACCTGGTCGCTGGAGGAAGCGACGCGCCAGATCATCGAGTGGGAACGCAAGGGTCTGTATGTCCCCACCGTTTCGGTCAACCTGTCGGCTGCGCATTTCCGTAACCGCGGCCTGCCCGCGCTGATCGAACGGATCCTGAAGGAACGCGCCCTGTCGCCCGAACGCCTGACCGTTGAAATTACGGAAAGTGTGATGATGGACGAGAACGAGGATACGATGGCGGGACTGGCTGCCATCCGGAATCTGGGTGTGGGGCTGTCGATGGATGATTTTGGCACGGGGTATTCGTCGCTGTCGCGGCTGACGCGCCTGCCGCTGACGGAAATCAAGATTGACCGCAGCTTCATCATGAACCTTGAACACGACCCAAATGCGCAGGCCGTAACCACGGCGGTAATCGGGATTGGCAACCGCCTGAACATGACCGTGGTGACCGAAGGGGTCGAGACGGAGGCGCAGCTCAAGCTGCTCAAGGGGCTGAACTGTGACGTGGTGCAGGGCTACCTGTTTGCCCGTCCCATGGCGCCCGAAGACCTGCTGCAGTGGTCGGAAGGCCCGGCCATGTCGCTTGTCTCCGATATGGCGAGGCATGTCCTTGTCGAAGGTGAGCCCTCGAAATAGTTCCCCGGGCAGCCCGTGGGCTGCCTGTCCGTCCCGGTGCGCCTGCCTGGAAACAGGCATGTATAATTTTGGATTACCATGAAAACCGAGAACTCCAAGCCGCTACCAACTGTCGCGACGATTCCCGATATCAGCTTTGAACTGCTGAATCAGGCAAAGGATGGGATGGTCATCATCGATGACCACAACACGATCCTGTACGCCAATCCTGCAGCCGAGGCATTGTGGGGTTATGACCCCGGCATGCTGGCGGGCAGACCGGTGTCTGAACTGCTGGCCTCGTCAGTCGGTAATGGCAGGCTGCCGTTCGATGTGACGGCGCCTGCGCTGGAGCCGGTCGCGGGTGAAGTCACGTTTGAAAACCGTGACGGGGACTATATCTCCGCCGAGGTCAGCCTGACGACGGCGCGGATCGGGACCGACGGGCGCACCTATCGCCTGATGATGGTGCGCGGCATTACCGGTGCGGGCCATCGCAGCCGGGTGATGGAACTGCAGAATACGGTTTTCCGCTCCCTGTCCAGCGACATCCAGATCCAGGACGTGGCCGACATGGTCTGCCGCGAGGTGGAGGTGCTGGTCCCCAACTCCGTCGCCGTGCTGGTCCTGCTGGATGAGCAGAACCGCCTGCGCATCCTGTCCGGTCCCGGCATGCCGCGCCGTTTTGCCGCGGCACTGGAGGAAATGCGCCTGACGGAAGCGGATATAGCGGCCCTTGCCAATGACCTTGGCGAAGCCACCACCATCGTGTGGGACAGCTACCGTTCCGTGGGCATTTCGCTGGGGCTGCATCACTGCTGGGCGTCGGCCATCAGCACCCGCAACGGGCGCATCACGGGTATTTTCGCGCTTTATTCGCGGTCCGAACGCAACCGGGGCGAATGGCCAGCCCAGATCGTCAGCAGCTGCGTGCCGTTCTGTGGCGTACTGATCGAACAGCACGAGGCGCGGCAGCATATCTCGCAGCTGTCGAATTATGACCCGCTGACCGGTTTCCTGAACCGTACGGCGGTGCATAAGGTGATCCGGTCCCTGATCGGTCAGCCGGGCGACAATCATTTCGCCCTGTACATGATCGACATCGACCGCTTCCGCGATATCAATGACGCGCTGGGTCATATCAACGGTGACGGGTTCCTGAAATCCGTTTCCGAACGGCTGAAGGGCATTTCGCGCAGCAATTATATCCTCAGCCGGTCCGGATCGAACGAATTCCTGATCATCGTTCCGAACACGCGCAAGGAAGATGCGCTGAAATTTGCTGACAGGCTGCATGAATGCGTAAAGCAGCCGATCGAGATCGGCGGCAACATGATCGTGCCGACCCTGGGCATTGGCATAAGCCTGTTCCCCGAAAACGGGCCGGATGGCGAATCCCTGCTCAGCTATGCCGAACAGGCGATGCGTCAGGCCAAGCGTTCGGGCCTGGGCATGACGCACCTTGCGCGTTCGGAAGATAACAAGGCGGCGCAGGACCGGCTGCTGCTGGGCTCGGCGCTGCGTGAATCGCTGGCGCAGGGGCTGCTCAACCTGCATTACCAGCCGCAGATCGATGTCCGGAACAATACGCTGTATGGCGTGGAGGCGCTGTCGCGATGGAACCATCCGACACTGGGCAACATCTATCCCTCGCGTTTCATTGCCGTGGCCGAGGAAACCGGACAGATCGAGGCCATTGGCACATGGTCGCTGGAACGCGCGGTGCAGCAGATCCTGGAATGGGATGCCCATGGCATTTACGTGCCGACGGTTGCGGTCAACCTGTCGGCGGGGCATTTCCGTAATCGCAACCTGCCCGGTTTCATTGCCCGCCTCCTCAGTGACAGCAAGCTGGAGCCGCATCGTCTGACGGTTGAAATTACCGAAAGCGTCATGATGACGGAAAACGAGGATACGAACATGGTCCTGCAGGCCATCCGTAACCTTGGCGTGGCGTTGTCTATGGATGATTTCGGCACGGGGTATTCGTCACTGTCGCGGCTGACGCGCCTGCCGCTGACGGAAATCAAGATCGACCGCAGCTTCATCATGAACCTCGAACACGACGCCAATGCGCAGGCCGTGACCACGGCGGTAATCGGGATTGGCGGCCGGCTGGGCATGACGGTCGTGACCGAAGGTGTTGAAACCGTGCGGCAGCTTGACCTTCTGTGCCAGCTTGGCTGTGACGTGGTGCAGGGATACCTGTTCGCCCGCCCCATGACGCCACAGAAGCTGGAGGAATGGATCAGGGAAGACCGCCTGCAGGCCGTGCTGCAGAAGGCGCTGGAAGAACGCACCGCCATCGGTGCATAACCCGCCCCCATATGGACCGGACACCCGACACCCCGACCCGCAAGGGCCGGGGTGTTTCATTATGGGGGCCATCCGGGGTGGTTTGCATGCCACCGGACGCGTGTCATACATCGGACCAGGACGTGATGGGCACAGGCATGGCCCGGCACGGTTTTCTTCGCCCGCGCTGCCGGTTTGCGGGCAATGGCCACAGGATAGTTCCATGACCTTACCCGTTTTTGATCTTTGTCTGAAAAATGGCAGCGTTGTCCTGCCCGATGCAACCGTCGTGACTGATGTATATGTGCGCGAGGGGCGTATCGCCCGGATTGGCGGGACAGGGGATGCCGGTCGCGTCATTGACTGTACCGGTCTGACCATCCTGCCCGGGGTGATCGATACGCAGGTCCATTTCCGTGAACCCGGCCTGACCGGGGCGGAGGATCTGGCAACCGGCAGCATGGCCGCCGTGATGGGGGGCGTGACCGCCGTATTCGAAATGCCCAATACCAGGCCCGCCACCGACAGACCCGAGGCCGTGCTGGACAAACTGGAACGCGCGCGTGGCCGCATGTGGTGCGACCATGCGTTTTATGTCGGCGCCACCACGGAAAATGCCGATCGGTGCGGTGAACTGGAAATGCTGCCCGGCACGGCGGGTATCAAGATTTTCATGGGATCGTCCACCGGCAGCCTGCTGGTATCCGATGATGCGGTGCTGGAGCGTGTGCTGCGTTCAGGCCGCCGGCGTGTCGCCATCCATGCCGAAGATGAGACCCGCCTGCATGAACGCCTGTCCGAACGCAGGGCGGGTGACCCATCCAGCCACCCTGTCTGGCGTGATGAGGAAACGGCCCTGCGCGCCACACAGCGCATCGTGCGGCTGGCCCGGCGTACGGGGCGGCGCATCCATGTGCTGCATGTCACCACGCCTGCGGAACTGGAATTCCTGTCCGCGCACAAGGATATCGCCAGTTGTGAAGTCACGCCCCAGCACCTGACACTGGCGGGTGAGGAAGCCTATGCCGAACTGGGCACGCTGGCGCAGATGAATCCGCCTATCCGTGGTCGGAAATGGCGCGATGGCCTGTGGTACTGGATGGGGCAGGGGGTGCCCGACATTATCGGTTCCGACCACGCGCCCCATCCGCTGGAAGCCAAGCAGCGCAGCTATCCCGAAACACCTTCGGGCATGCCTGGCGTGCAGACGCTGCTGCCGCTTATGCTGGACCATGTGGCGCATGGTCGCCTGTCGCTGCGCAGGGTGGTGGACATGACGTCCGCCGGTCCGCAGCGTCTGTTCGGGTTGGTACGCAAGGGGCGGATCGCGGTGGGGTACGATGCTGATTTCTCGGTGGTGGACCTTGCCGCGCGCTGGACGGTGCAGCGGGAATGGCTGGCTTCCAAATGCGGGTGGTCGCCGTTTGTGGGCCGTGAACTGACCGGTCGCCCCATGGGCACGATCATTCGTGGCAATGTGGTCATGTGGGAAAACCAGCTTGCCCCCAGCGCACAGGGCGAACCCCTGCTGTTTGACGCGACCGACCGTCCGCAATCCGCTGGTACAAGGGCATAACAGTCTTTGGGCGCCGTCTTTTTTGAAAAAAGGCGGCGTTTCCTGAAACGTTCCGAAAAAGCGTCACCAAAAGCTTTTCGATGTTCTGCAGTGTGTGTCCATGGAACAGACGCGACAGATGCCATATCAATCAGATTGATCTGGTCACATAATCTATTTTATTTTCAGGAAATAAAATGGTGCCCAAGGGCGGGATCGAACCACCGACACTGCGATTTTCAGTCGCATGCTCTACCAACTGAGCTACTTGGGCACCGGGCCGTCTGTCCGGCTTGGTCAGGGCAGTCGGGACCGCCGTGACGTTGGACAAGCGTTTAACCTACCTCATCATCGGGATCAACCCGTCTTGTGTATTTTTCATCCTCTTCAGAAGGAATCTCCGTCGAGGGCACGCGGTACTGCCCCGAAAACCAGCGGCCCAGGTCCACATCCGCGCAACGGCGCGAACAGAAGGGGCGGTACTGCTCCCGTGCGGGCTGCCCGCATATGGGGCAGGGAGGAAGGGCGGGCTGTTTAGCCATGATCGAATCTCCAGCCATTGGCGGGTAGGTCCTGATCCATGACTGGCTGGAGCGCGCGGCCCGTCAGGCGCACGAAATCCTCCATCCAGTCCGGATGGTCCTGCAGCAGCGTCATGATACCATGGCCACACCCCATCGTGACGGGACGACCATCTGGCGGCATGCCCCGATGCGCCTGCATCTGTCCGCGCAGCGCCCGTAACAGCCGCCCTTCGGTGGACTGGAACAGTTCATGCAGGGGGGGATGCACGCGCGGACGGACGATTTCCGCCAGCCCGAGCGCCGTAAAGCCCAGGAAGCGCGGACGCAGCGGATCGTTCTTCAGCAGCGTCTCGACCGTTTCCGACAGCGCCCGGCGCTTGCGTATGGCAAGTCCCGCGACATCGACAATGATCGCGCCAGACAGGTTGCGCAGCCTCAACTGGTGCAGCAGCTCCGGCAGCGCGTCGCGATTGGAGGCGAACTGGGCGGTCTGTTTGGGGCGACGGTCCATGCTGGTCGCCCCGCCATCCATGTCGATCGCCACCAGCGCGGGGGTGGGGGTGATGCTGGCCGACATGCCACCGGGCAGGGAGACGACGGGATCTTCCAGCGCATCGGCCTGCGCACGCAGGTCACTATCGAATGCGGAACTGACACGTGCCAGTCGTGGGTGAAACACTGCGGGCAACCGTGCCGCGATCGCGGCATCATCAATAATGATCGGGGCATGCGGATAATACCGGGCCAGCCGTTCCAGCGGCGAAGGGCCGCGCCGCAGCAGCTGCGGCTCCGCCCCGCCGGGCAGATCGGGCGGCAGGTTGCGTGCGCCCAGCCTGACCCCCTTGCCCCCCTGCGCACTGCGCGTAATGGTGACAAGGACGGTCTGTCCCTGCGTCAGGGGGCCCAGCCCTTCCGAATCAGGCAGGAAGCCCGCCTGCTCCAGTCCCGGCAGGGTGACGAACGTACCACCCAGCGCGGGGACATGGGCGCTGACCCGGGCGCGATAGATATCGCCCACCCCGTCAGCAATATCAGGCCGCCACAGGGCAAAATCCTGCATGATGCCATCCGTCGTGACAGCAATGCGGACTTCCCCGGGACTGCTGCTGGCGCAGATGCGCATGCTCACCGGAGCCAGCACCCCTTCTGCCCACGCAGCATCTGCGCGGTTTCGAACAGGGGCAGGCCGACAATGCCGGTGTAACTGCCGGACATGAACCGGACAAACGCCGCCGCATGGCCCTGTATGGCGTAGCCCCCGGCCTTGCCGTTCCAGTCACCTGCCTCGATCAGCGCATCAATCTGCAACGGGGTCAGGCGGGAGAATGTCACCGTGCTGGCGACCAGCCGGTTCCCCGCGCGACCATCTGGCCACGCGGCGGTGGGACGGATGGCGACGGCGGTAAAGACGGTATGACGCCGTCCTGACAGCAGGGTCAGGCACCGGCGCGCCGTGTCAGCGTCCTCTGCCTTGGGCAGGATGCGCCGGCCAAGGGCGACAACCGTATCGGCGGCAACGACCAGTGCTGGACAATCCAGCGCACCAGCCACGTGTTTGGCCTTTTCCGTTGCCAGACGCTGGGCATACGGGCGAGGCAGTTCATCACGCCGGGGCGTTTCATCGATATTGGCTGGATGCACCTGATCGGGAACCAGCCCGATCTGGCGCAGGAGCGCAAGCCTGCGGGGGGAAGCCGAGGCAAGAACAAGCTGCGCGCCCATATCCGCCCCCGTGGGGACGGCTTCTGCGGTGGTAACCGACAAGGGCGGCTTACTTAAAGCGGAAGGTGATGCGACCCTTTGTCAGGTCATAGGGCGTCATTTCCACATTCACGCGGTCACCTGCCAGCACGCGGATACGGTTCTTGCGCATCTTGCCGCTGGTATGTGCAAGGATGGTATGCTCATTATCCAGTGTCACGCGGAACATGGCATTGGGCAGCAGTTCGGTTACTGTGCCACTGAATTCGATCATGTCTTCTTTAGACATCGTGTCCTTCAATCATCAAGGTTGCCGTCCTGCTGCGGGCCCGCAGCGCAGTACGGTTGGTTTATGTGGGGATACTCACCGCCCGGGTCAAGTTTCCTTATGCGCACGATCAAGGTCGGCCAGCCGGACGGACACGCTCAATGCATGTGCGTCAAGCCCTTCGGCTTCCGCCAGGCTGACGGCAGCGGGGCCGATCTTCCGCAGCGACTCGGGCTGTGCCTCAATGAACGTGGTGCGCTTGATAAAGTCGAACACCGACAGCCCGGAAGAGAAACGCGCCGTGCGGCTGGTTGGCAGCACATGGTTCGGGCCGCCCACGTAATCGCCAATGGCCTCGGGGCAGTACCGACCGACAAAAATGGCACCTGCATGCCGTACGCGGCGGAAGACCGGGGCCGGATCGTCGATCATGAGTTCCAGATGTTCAGGCGCGATGGTGTTTACAAGGTCTGTGGCCTCATTCAGGTCACGCACCGTGATGATCGCGCCATGCGCATCCCAGCTGGTGCGGGCGATTTCGGCGCGCGGCAGGGTTTCCAGTTCGGTTGCGACCGCCTGTTCCACCTTTGCCGCCATACGCGCGTCGGGCGTGATCAGGATGGACTGGGCCATGGGGTCATGTTCCGCCTGCGCCAGCAGGTCGAGTGCGATGGCACGGGGATCGTTGTTGCCATCTGCCACCACGACCACTTCGGACGGACCAGCAATGCTGTCGATTCCCACCGTGCCGAAGACCTGCCGCTTCGCTTCGGCAACATAGGCGTTGCCCGGTCCCACCACACGGTCCACCGGTGCAATGGTGGCCGTGCCATAGGCCATGGCGCCCACGGCCTGCGCCCCGCCCACGCGATAGATTTCGGTTACGCCCGCGCGCCGCGCCGCTGCCAGCACCAGCGGGTTGAGCGTGCCATCGGGCGTGGGCACGCACATCGCGATCCGCCCCACGCCCGCCACATGGGCGGGAATGGCGTTCATCAGCACCGATGACGGATAGGCCGCCTTGCCACCCGGCACATACAGCCCCACCGAGTCCAGCGCCGTCCAGCGCATGCCCAACGTTACTCCGGCATCATCGACATACCGCATGTCGGTGGGCATCTGCGCCCGATGGAACGACTCGATCCGGGTTGCCGCGGTTTCCAGCGCGTCCAGCAGTTCGGCAGAGACCTGACGGCAGGCGGCCTCGACCTCCTCTGGCGTGATCTTCAGGGTGGCAGGGGTTACGTCGGCCCGGTCGAAGCGGTTGGTGAATTCACATAGCGCGTCATCACCACGCGTCCGAACGGCGGCCAGGATTTCGGTTACGGGGCCGTCCACGCGGGCGGTGTCGCTGTCGCGGTCGGCCAGCAGCGCGGAAAATTCAGACCTGAAATCGGGCTGGGTGGTATCAAGGCGCTTCATGCCTGCGAATCCTTGGCTTGTGCGGAATTGGACGCCAGCGCCGCGCGGAAACGGTTGATGACCGCCGTGATGCGTTCAGGCTGGGTTTTCAGCGCCGTGCGGTTCACGATCAGGCGGCTGGTGATGTGGGCGATGGTGTGGGTTTCCTCCAGCCCGTTGGCGCGCAGCGTTGACCCGGTATCAACCAGGTCCACGATCAGGTGCGACAGGTCCAGGACCGGGGCCAGCTCCATTGCGCCATGCAGGTGGACGATGCTGGCGTTTATGCCGCGCGCGGCAAAGTGGCGGCGCGTCAGCGAGGGATACTTGGTCGCCACCCGCACCTGTGACAGGCGGTTGGGATTGTCTTCTAGTCCGCTGCGGTCCTTGGGCTGGGCGATGGAAATACGGCACCCCCCGATCCCCAGGTCAAGCGGGGCATAGATTTCGGGGTAATCGAACTCCATCAGCACATCCGCACCGCAGATGCCGATCTGCGCGCCGCCAAAGGCGACGAAGGTCGCGACGTCGAACGAACGCACGCGCACCACGTCAATGCCGGGGTCATTGGTTTCAAAGCGCAGCAGGCGGCTTTTCTCGTCATTGAAATCCGGTCTGGGCACAATGCCCGCCCTATGCAGAAGCGGCGCCGCGGCCTTGAGGATACGGCCCTTGGGCAGGGCGAGTATCAGCGGGCTATCCGTTTCCGGAACGGCGGTCTGGGCCGGTGACAGGACGGTCAATGCATTCTCCGACATGAAGGCAGGCACCCCCATGATACAGGGCACGCCTTTGGTGACATGCGCGCATACCACATTCAGCCATCATGCAGGAAGGGCAGTTTTCTTTGCTCAGATATCTAAGGTACCTGTGTGAGTGGTGAGAACATGGCGGCATCGTGCTCGGCACGGCATGCGGCAGGGTTCGGCGCGGCTGGTGCTTTTTGCAGTGCGGCTATATCCGCCTGTGCGGCCCCGAATAGCGGGGTCACGTCCGGTGCCGTGGCGAAGAGGCTGAACAGCGTGGCCCCGTTCATGTAACCTGCCCATACGTCAGTTGCCCAGTGTACGCCGCACACGACACGGCTTTCACCAAAAATGCGCCCCCGTTCCATGATGCTGGCCGCACGATCCGGCAACAACCGTGCAAGCAGCAGGGCTGTTGCCCATCCATCGGTCGTATGCCCCGATGGATAGGCAAAACTGGGTTTTTCACCCGGCGGGCGGGCAAGGCAGAGTGGTGCGTCTGGCATTTGCACAAAAGGCCGGCTCCGGTGCCAGTATTTCTTCTCAGCCGAGACAGTGGGCTTGATGAAGTCTTTCATCCGCTCCAGCAGGGCTGCCAGATGCGGTGCGCGCTCCGCATCAAGCCGGAACCCGGCAGCGCAAGAAAAGTCTTCCAGCAATACTGGTACCGTAAGGTTGCTGTCATGCGCGGCCAGGACCCAGCGCTCCGTGCCCTTCAGCTTTCGCGTGGTGTCAAATATGACCCTGTCGCTGTGGTCCATTTCCGAACCAGGCGGTGGGGGAGGTGGTACGAAAACAGGCATGGCTGTCATGTCCGTGGCCGTGCTGGCCTTTGCGGCATGGCATGCTGCCGGAGTAGCGCCGAGGAAAAGAAAAAACAGTGATAAAACGGGACGGAAGCAAATGCGGGCCATCATCAATTTCATGTCTTGATAATTGTCGAGAGAAGTTGAAACCCGGAACTGCAATGGAATTGCAGGTTTATATGTCCTGTTTGGCTCAGTTCCAGAATATAGGGCATGCATAATGCAGAGAATTAAAAAATAAAATCAGCCCTGAAAAAATTAATAAAAATGAAACATAAGCTACATGAAATGTTCAAAAAACAACTATTTAAAAAAATCACAAATCAAAATAAAACACATTCCGGAAATACATTGACATAAAACAGTCGTGGTAATATGCGTAACTTTGCAAAAAAATTTAAGACAGCAAAGTATACTATGCTGTCTTTTACTGCTCTGTCTGTGGCGGGATATGCTCATGCCGCGTCACCCGATGCAGCAACTGGCAGTGGCACGCATAAAAAACAGGTGGCCTCTCGCACGGCCACCACCAATAAACAGGTAGCGGACGACAGGGACCAAAAGCAGGTTTCCCGTAGCGAGGAAATGCTGGTGCGGGGGGACCGCATACAGTCTGCCACATACCAATCTCCCACAAATACACCGCTTACGGTTACACAGCCTACTTTTGTAATGAGTAAGCATTATATTGAAAATAACCTGCCTGCGACATCCAATTACGATACGGTGGCCGCCATTGCGCCCAGCGTCATGTCCATTTCACCCAATGGCCCCGGCCTGTCCGAAAGCGCCAATCTGGTCATGCGCGGCTTTTCCGATGGGCAGTATGACGTGACATTCGATGGTATTCCCATTGCCCAGACCAATGACAATACCCATCACAGTACTTCCTATTATGCCGCGCATGATCTGGGTCAGGTAGAAGTCGACGCAGGACCAGGCGATGCCACGACCGTGGGGTTTGCCACATTTGGTGGTCGGATTGGGATCAATTCCAAAGATCCCAAAAAGAAAATGGGCGCAGAAGCTTATGCAAGCGCCGGTAGCTGGAACACCTATAATTACGGCGCGGAATTTGATACCGGCGAGATCAAGGGGACTCATGGTGGCCGCCTGTTTGCCGATGTGGAAGGGACAACCAGCGGCGGTTACGTAAATTATGCCGCCCAGCGTCGTTCAAACTACATGATCAAGTATATCCAGCCTTTGGGGGAGCATACCACCCTGACGGTTTCGGGCATGTACAACCACATTGACCAGCATGCGCCACCTGGCGCCACGCGGGCACAGATTGCCAAATACGGGCCGGAATTCGGACTGAGCAATGACCCGACAAACCAGAATTATGAAGGCTACAACCGTGATGCCGTCCAGACGGATCTGGAATATATCGGCATCAATTCAGATCTGGGATCAGGCTGGACAATCGAGGACAAGGCCTACACTTTCGCCTATTTCCATCAACCTGGTGATTCAGGCAAGGACGTCAATGGAACGACTGCCAACGGGACTGTCTATTCCGCAACGGACGTGCCTGGCACCCGCATGAAGATGGATTATCGGGCATGGGGCAATGTGCTGAAACTGAAGAAGAAGGTTTCGATTGTAGACTTCCAGTCCGGTGTCTGGGTGGATCATCAGAGCAACGGGCGCATACAGTACAATCTGGACTGGACATTGGATGGCAGGCCCGCGCCCAATAGCGCCAAGGCCATTACCCGTCAGATGCATGACCAGAATCTGTCCATACAGCCTTTTATCCAGGCGGATGTACATATTACCAAGGCACTGACTTTCTCGGCCGGTTTCAAGTATGCGTCGTTTGAGCGCGATCTGGAGGCTACGGTCAATCAGACCACCAAGAAACCGATGAATTATTCACAGACCTATACGGCACCATTGCCATCTTTCAATCTGCATTACATGATCACGCCCAAATGGTCGTCCTACATTCAGGTTGCACGTGGTTTCCTTGCGCCAAGCCTGACGTATTTCTATGTTGGCAACCCTGCCGATAACCAGGTCTCGGCAGAGCGGACCTGGAACTACCAGATCGGCACATCCTACCAGAGCCGCCGGTTAAGCGTGGGAGGCGACTTCTACTATATTGATTTCAGTAACATGATCGGCTCACGCCTGATCGGCCAGAATACGCAGTATTACAATATGGGGTCCGTGCGGTATTATGGTGCAGAGGTACAGGGTACGGTCTATCTGGCAAAAGGCATCTCGCTTTTTGCTAATGCCAGCTACAATCAGGCGCGTCTCAATTCAGATAATAGCTGGGTGCCCAACGCGCCGGACGCAACGGCTGCAGGGGGCATCATTTACAATAACAGGAACTTCTACGCGTCCCTGATCGACAAGTGGGTTGGCAGCCGGTTTGGCGACAGTTCCAATACGCAGGGCATGACGCCCTTCAATTCCCTTGACCTGTCATTGGGCTATACGACCGGCCGTGTGATTGGGCCGATGAACCATGTCAAGTTCAAGCTTAACATCACCAATCTGCTGAACAGCCATTCGATCAACTATTTCAATGGTTATGCATCCGATGGCAAGACCGCGCTGTATTTCACGCAGCCGGGACTCGGGGCCTTCGGGTCCATATCGGTCCCCTTCGATATCGGTCACTGAGCCAGCAGGCTCGTCGTGGAAGGGGAGCGGGCATACCCTGTCGTAATGGCAGGGTATGCGCATCGGGTTCCTGCCGTGGCAGGGCCCCCGGAGCCCTAGTCCGAAACGCGCTCGATATGCGCGCCGCACTGCGCCAGCTTGCGCTCCACCGCCTCGTAGCCACGGTCCAGGTGGTAGACGCGGCTCAGGATCGTCTCCCCATGGGCGGCAAGCCCTGCGAGGATGAGTGAGAACGACGCCCGCAGGTCCGTCGCCATGACCGGCGCGCCGGACAGCGAATGCACGCCCCGGATGATGGCGGACGATCCGTGCACGTTGATGCGCGCACCCATGCGGTTGAGTTCGGGGACATGCATGAAGCGGTTTTCGAAAATGGTCTCCGTCACCATCGATGCCCCTTCGGCCACCGACAGCAGCGCCATGAACTGCGCCTGCATGTCGGTGGGGAAACCGGGATAGGGTTCGGTCATGATATCGACCCCGCGCAGCGCACCGGTGCGCTGCACGCGTACCGCCCCGTCTTCCTGCACCATCTCCACGCCCGCTTCCTCCAGCGCGCGTACGACGGCGCCAAGGTGTTCGACCTGCCCGCCCACCAGCCGCAGCTCGCCACCCGTAATGGCGGCAGCGCAGGCATAGGTACCGCATTCGATCCGGTCGGGCATGACGCGGTACTGCGCGCCATGCAGTCCCTCCACCCCGTCAATCACCAGCTTGCCCGTGCCGATGCCGGTAATGCGCGCACCCATGGCGTTGAGGCAGCCGACAAGATCCCCGATTTCGGGCTCACGCGCGGCGTTGACGATCTCGGTGCGCCCCTTGGCCAGGGTTGCGGCCATCAGCAGGTTTTCGGTCGCCCCAACCGAGGCGAACGGCAGGATCACCCGCTCCCCCTTCAGGCCATGGGGGGCTTCGGCATGGATGTAGCCATTTTCCAGCGTGATCTTCGCCCCCAGCGTTTCCAGCGCCTTGAGGTGCAGGTCAACCGGGCGGGTGCCGATGGCGCAGCCACCGGGCAGCGACACGCGGGCTTCACCACAGCGCGCCAGCAGCGGGCCGAGCACAAGGATTGACGCCCGCATCTTGGAGACGATGTTGTAGGGCGCTTCGGTATTGGTGATCTCGCCACCGACCGCCAGCGTGCCGCCATCGCCGCTGACATCTTCCACCGTCAGGCCATGCTGTTCCAGCAGCCTGCGCATGGTGCGGATGTCGGCAATGCGCGGCACGTTATCCAGCACCAGCCGTTCGGAGGTCAGCAGTCCCGCCACCAGCAGCTTGAGGGCGGAGTTCTTCGCCCCCCCGATCACGATGTCCCCACGCAGCGGGTGGCCGCCGTGAATGATGAAACGGTCCATGACTTGCGGTTCCTGCCCTTACATGCGCGGCGGGGCGACGCCAACCTGCCCCATGTATTTGCCCTTGCGGTCGGCGTAGCTGGTTTCACACGGGGATGCGCCCTGGAAGAACAGGAACTGGCAGATCCCTTCATTGGCGTAGATCCGCGCGGGCAGCGGGGTCGTGTTGCTGATCTCGATCGTGACCTGGCCTTCCCATTCCGGTTCCAGCGGGGTCACGTTCACGATGATGCCGCAACGCGCATAGGTGGACTTGCCCAGGCAGACCACCAGCGTGTCGCGCGGGATGCGGAAGTATTCGACCGTATGCGCCAGCACGAAGCTGTGTGGCGGAATGGTGCAGCAGTCGCCCCGGCGGGTGACAAAGCTGTTTTCGGCAAAGTTCTTGGGATCGACCACCGCGTTGTCCACGTCGGTGAAAATCTTGAATTCGTCGGCCACGCGTGCGTCATACCCGTACGATGACAGCCCGAAGGAAATCACGCCCTCGCGGTTCTGTTTTTCCACGAAGGGTTCGATCATGCCGTGGTCCGTGGCCATGCGACGAATCCACGTGTCAGGCATTATTGGCATGTTGTCCCTTCCTTCGGCATCGGTGGCGCGTGGACGGAAAACCCGTCGGCTGCTGCGCGACCACTAACGAAGTGGCCGCCCGACCGCAACCGGCAATCACGCTTCGTTGCTGGATATGTCGCTGCTGTCAGGCGTGGGGTCGGCGGGCGGGGCCGTGCGTGCGCGGCTCTGCTGCTTGCGCCGGCGCAGGTTGGCACGCAGCGCCTCGGCTTCACGGGCCAGACGCTGCTGGCGCGCGGCCTCGGCCCTGTCGGTCAGGCGGGGGGTATCTGGCCGGTCGGTCATGGTGGTGGTTTCGCGCGGAAGGGGGGGAGGCCCGCCACCCATGGGGATGGCGGGCAGGAGGAAGATGTCAGGCAGGTGTTGCCGGGCTGGCGGGCTGCTGCGCGGTGGTCGCGGGCGGCATGTCCTGCGGAATGCCACTGCGGATCAGCAGTTCACGCAGTGCCTTGACCACGGGGAAGATTTCCACGTTGCGGTCGTAGCCCACCTCGTTCCACGCGGCCTGTTCCAGTTCCACGATATCCTTGTCTTCAAGGAAGATGCGGTTGGTAAACCAGCCCAGCGCGGGCCAGATCATGTCGATCAGGAACGGCGTCTGCGGGCGCAGGATGGACAGCAGGCCAAAGGACTGGGTGATGCGTTCATCCTTGTCCACCGGCACGTAGGCGGTCCACAGGTCCATGATCAGGTCACCGTCCTTGTCGGTGATGCGCAGGGTCTGGTACGGGTATTCCGTACGGATGGTCACCACTTCCTCGACGGGCTGTTCCTTGCCCTGCAGATCCTTGTGCTTGCCGAAGATCAGGCGTTCGGCCAGCGGCTGCTGACCGGCGCAGCGCATGAAGCTGTAACGTGCCTCGATGAAGTTCTCACCCTTGTCCTGCCCCAGGAAGCGGGCCTTGATCTGGCCCATCTGGCGGCGGTGCAGGAACTGGTGGTTCATGTCCATCAGGTTCTCATGCATGAAGGTGTAGTGGCAGTTCACCCGCGGGCTGAAATTCTTGGTCTTGTATTTGGGGTTGTCCGTCTGGGCCAGCTTGGGGAAAGGCGTGCTGTCGGCCTTTTCCGGATTGCCGGGGAAGACGAAGATCAGGCCGCCTGCCTCACGCACGGGGAAGGTGCGCACGCCGTTGGGCAGCTTGCCCTTGCCAAGGTAGGGCACGTCGATGCAGCGGCCCGACCGGCCAAAGGCCCAGCCATGATAGCAGCAGCGCACGGTCTGGCCGTTAACGGTTCCCTTGCTCAGCGGAACCTGACGGTGGGGGCAGCGGTCATACAGCGCGAAGACGCTGCCATCTTCGGGGCGGACCAGCACGATGGGCGTGCCAGCATAGCTGACCGCCAGCGTCTTGCCCTTGCGCAGGTCCGACGACCACGCGACCGGATACCAGAAATCCGGGTTGGCGTTCACCCGGCGCAGGTCGGGGTGATGGGGCTGGGGTTCGGGCGTCGTGTCTGTCTGGACGGGGGAAATCTGGTTCATGTGGTGCAGTCCCGAAGTGTTCGCGTTGAAACGGCGGGCCGCGGGTCATCCCCGTCCGCCAGAAAGAAGAATGCGCAATGGGTGAAGAATTTCGCGCGCCTTGTCGACTGCAAAACCACCCCCTGCATAAGGCCCATGCCGAATACTGGACGCTCGATCAGGGTTTTGGGACCACCATGAGACAGATCAAAGCTGTCCTGCACCTGATATGGCACAATTGCCGCCCGCGCGTTTTCATCCCGCCTGCGGCAGGTGTTCTTCGTCCCAGATAACGTCCGTCATGGCGTTATGGTAGAAAGTATTCGCCATCTGCGTATGCAGAAGTTCATCATATACAGCCAGCGTCGCGTACTGCATCGCCTGTGTTGAATAATGCTCGCGCACATTCTCGCGCGCATGCCACGCCAGGGCCAGCCGTTCTTCCGCCGTCATGGTAGCGACATGGTGCATGCATGCCGCCAGTGCCTGGGCGTCGTTGGGGGGGAAGGCGAAACCGGTCATGCCATCGTTCACCGTTTCCAGTGCGGCGCCATGGGCCGCCACGATCACGGGGCGGCCCATGGCCTGTGCTTCCACCACCACGCGACCAAAGGGTTCAGGCCGTAGCGACGGGACAATCACCATGTCCGCCAGCATCATGGCGGCGGGCATGTCCGCGCAATGCCCGGCAAAGCGCAGGCGTGCGGCGATTCCCCTGCGTGTCGCCAGTTCCACGAGGTCGCGCCCCTGCTTCTCATTCGCCTCGCCCACGAAAATGCAGACCCACTCCCCATCCGGGCCGGCCATGTCGTTCATGCGCGCCAGTGCCTCGATCAGCAGTGCATGCCCTTTCCACGGCGTCACCCGTGCCGGCAGCATGATGACGGTGGCGCCGTCGGGTATGTCCCACAGGTTGATCAGGTTCTGTACCCGGTTGCCGCGCACGCCCTGCGGATCAAAGCGGGTCATGTCCGCCCCGCGCGGGATCAGGCGCAGGCGGTCATCGCCCACCTTGTATTCCTCGCGCAGGCGGTTTTCGATGTAGCGGCTTATGGCGATGACCCGGTTGCCCGATGCCAGCACGCTGTTGTACCGCCGCTTGCCCGGCAGGTTGGCGGCATGCACGCCGTGCCATGTGGTGACCAGCGGCACCTTCAGCCGCCTGCATGCAAGATGGGCGGCCCAGGCGGGGGCACGTGAACGCGCATGGACAAGGTTGACGCCGTAATCGCGGATGACATGGCGCAGGCGGGTTGCATTGCGCATGATGGACAGGGGGTTCTTGGCCTTCAGGTCCATCTCGACCGGAATGGCCCCGATATATTTCAGGCGTGGGACCAGCCGCCCGCCCGCACTGGCCACGATGGCGGTGCCACCGGCCTGCACGATGGCCTGCGCCATTTCCAGCGTGCCATGTTCGATCCCGCCGGATTCGAGGGCTGGCAGGGCCTGCAGGATAACAGGTCGGTCGGTAACGGTTTGCATCGCATTTCCCCATACCACGATCATTCCGGAACTGCACGGGTAGGGAATGAATGGGTTCCAGACTCTTGACCTTCTTGGCGGGCGGGACGACGAATGCGGTAATGAGAGTCTCTGCGTGCCTGCCTGTTTCCCGGTTGCCCCAGCCGGACGGATGTCCCGGACGTTTCCCCATTGCCCTGGCCCGGCCCATGGGGCGGATGCGGGCGGGGTGTCGGGTCCTGACCGTCGCGGGGGCGATGATGGTGGGGGTCTGTGCACTGCCGGTGGGCGATTCTGCCTGCGGTCGCGCACGGGCGGCGGAGACGGTGCAGCAGGCAGCCCCATCGCCATCGCCCCTCCCCGGACAGGGATACTCGGATGCATCGCATGACGCATGGAGTTTCGCCCGTTGCACCGCCACCCTGTCCGATGACCCCGATGGCGCGCGGGATTATGCCCAGGACTGGCTGGCCCATGGTGGCGGGCTGGAGGCGCAACAATGCGAAGCCCTCGCGCGTATGGAACTGGGGGATGTGGCGACGGCGGCGGTATCGCTGGATCGCCTGGCGCATGTGCCGGGCTGGCCCACGGGGGATACGGCCGTGTCCGGGTCCGGTGCGGTCGATACCGCGCAGTCCCTGCGTCGCCGCGCCACCGTGGCTGAACAGGCGGCGCGGGCATGGCAGGCCGACGACAGCCCCAGGCAGGCATTCGACAGCGCGACCTATGGCCTGACGCTGGAGCCGGGGGACGTGCCGCTGCGGTTGGTCTATGCCCGGGTCGCGGTTGAACTGGACCAGCCACAGCGCGCGATAGACACCCTGACGCCGCTGCCATCCGTTCCGGTGGAACGTGATGAGGCGCTGATCGCGCGCGCCACCGCATGGCGCAGGATGGGACGGATCGAGCAGGCCATGACCGACATCAACGCCGCCCTGAAGGACATGCCCCGCAATGGGGCCGCCCTGCTGGAACGTGGCATCCTGTACCAGCGCGAGGGACAGATGGCGCAGGCACGCGCCGACTGGCAGGACGTGGTGACGCTGTCCCCGGATTCGGATGAGGCGGACCTTGCGCGGCAGGACCTGTCGCTTCTTGAAACCGACCCCGAGGCACCCTGACCCCATGGCTCGTATCCTGGTGATCCGGCTGGGCGCGCTGGGCGATTTTGTCCAGTCCTTCGCGCCGTTCGCGGCCATCCGCACCCATCATGCGCATGACCGGGTGGACCTGCTGACGCAGGCGCCTTTTATCGACCTTGCGCGGCATGCGCCGTGGTTCGACCATGTGCATGTTGACCGCAGGCCGCCATGGCATGACCTGCGCGCGGTCATGGCGCTGCGTCGGCTGCTGCGATCCTATGATTTTGTCTATGACCTGCAGACATCAGGACGCAGCACGCGGTATTTCCA
Source organism: Komagataeibacter oboediens (assembly GCF_018491655.1). Classification (NCBI taxonomy): domain Bacteria; kingdom Pseudomonadati; phylum Pseudomonadota; class Alphaproteobacteria; order Acetobacterales; family Acetobacteraceae; genus Komagataeibacter; species Komagataeibacter oboediens. Next base: position 34,389 of record NZ_JABLUU010000016.1, read on the forward strand.
CCTGTCGGGCATGAAGGCGTGGTCAGGAATCGGGCGCGGCGCGCAGGCGGTCCATGACAACCCGCAACGGCGCGTCATGCATACCCGCGCACGCCAGCGCGACCAGTTGCGGCATGCGGGACTCGACAGCCTGCCGGTGCCCGACCTGTCGTGGCTGGCGCGGGGCGGCCCTGTCCTGTCCGCGCCCTATGGCGTGCTGGTGCCGGGGGCGGCGGCGCATCGTCCGGCCAAGCGCTGGCCGGTGGAACGGTATGCGGTCCTTGCGCAGCGCATGCACGCACGCGGAATGCGGCCCGTGATCGTGGGCAGCAGGGCGGAAGGACCGCTTGCCGCCACCATCCGCACGGCCTGTCCCGATGCGGTGGACCTGACGGGGCGGACATCGCTGCTGGAACTGGGCGGCGTGATGGCGCGCGCGGCCTGCGCCGTGGGAAATGATACCGGCCCCATGCATCTTGCCGCCGCCTTGGGCGTGCCCTGCACCGTGCTGTTTTCGGCCGACAGCAACCCCGCGCTGACTGCGCCCGTGGGCCAGCATGCGGGGCAGGTGCGGGTCATTTATGTGCGTGATCTGGCAACTCTGCGCGTTGACAGGGTTGCGGCGACGCTCGCCTGACGCCATTACAGCGGAACATCTTCTTACCGGAGCAATGAAACCATGCCTGCCATAACCCTGCCTGACGGATCCGTTCGCCGCTTTGACGGGGCAGTGACGGGCACGACCGTGGCGCAGTCCATCGGGGCCGGTCTGGCCCGTGCCGCCCTTGCCATGGAAGTGGACGGCAAGCTTATGGATATCGGTCGCGAGATCGACCATGACGCCAAGGTCCGCTTTGTGACGCGCAAGGACCCCGAGGCGCTGGAAATGATCCGCCATGACGCGGCCCATGTGCTGGCGGAAGCCGTGCAGTCGCTGTTTCCCGGAACCCAGGTCACGATCGGCCCGTCGATCGAAAACGGGTTCTATTACGATTTCTATCGCAACGAGCCGTTCACGCCCGATGATTTCGCCGCGATTGAAAAGCGGATGGGCGAAATCGTGGCCGCGAACGAACCGTTCGTGCGCGAGACGTGGCCGCGTGAGAAAGCCATCCAGTTTTTTGAGGACAGGGGCGAGCGCTTCAAGGCCGAACTGATCCGTGATCTGCCTGAAGATGAGGAAATCTCCATCTACCGTCAGGGTGAGTGGCTGGACCTGTGCCGTGGGCCGCATCTGCGGGGCACGGCGGATGTGGGCAATGCCTTCAAGCTGATGAAGGTCGCCGGCGCCTACTGGCGGGGGGATCACCGCAACCCCATGCTGACCCGGATCTATGGCACGGCATGGCGTGACCGCAAGGAACTCGAGGCGCACCTGCACCAGCTGGAGGAAGCCGAACGGCGCGACCACCGCCGCATCGGGCGCGAGATGGACCTGTTCCACATTCAGGAAGAAGCCGTGGGCCAGATATTCTGGCACCCCAAGGGCTGGCGGCTGTATTCGGTGCTGCAGGACTACATGCGCCGCGCGCAGAATACGAATGGCTATCAGGAAGTGCGCACCCCGCAGCTTGTTGACCGCGGCCTGTGGGAAGCGTCCGGGCACTGGGACAAATACCGCGAACACATGTTCATCGCCACCGTCGAGGATGAGGACAAGACCCTCGCCCTGAAGCCGATGAACTGCCCGTGCCATGTGCAGATCTTCCGCCATGGCCTGCGGTCCTATCGTGAACTGCCGCTGCGTATGGCAGAATTCGGGGCGTGTCACCGGTACGAGCCATCGGGCGCGCTGCATGGCATCATGCGCGTGCGTGGTTTCACGCAGGATGATGCGCATATCTTCTGCACCGAAGACCAGATCGCCGATGAAACCGCGCGGTTCGTGCGCATGCTGGCCGATGTGTACCAGGATCTTGGATTCGAGCATTTCCGCGTGAAATTCGCTGACCGTCCCGAACAGCGCGCCGGTGACGACGCGACATGGGACCGTGCGGAAAATGCGCTGAAGGTTGCCTGCGACATGGCGGGCGTGACCTATGAACACAACCCGGGCGAGGGCGCGTTCTATGGTCCGAAGCTGGAATTCGTGCTGCGTGACGCCATCGGCCGTGACTGGCAGTGCGGCACGCTGCAGGTCGATTACGTGCTGCCCGAACGGCTGGATGCGTCCTATGTGGGGGAAGACAGCGCACGGCACCGTCCGGTCATGCTGCACCGGGCGATCCTGGGTTCGTTCGAGCGATTCCTTGGTATCCTGATCGAACAGCATGCGGGCCGTTTCCCGCTGTGGCTGGCGCCGGTGCAGGTGGTGGTGGCGTCCATCGTGACCGATGCGGCGGATTATGCCCAACATGTGACCGACAGCCTGCGCAAGGCGGGGCTGGTGGTGGAAGCCGACCTGCGGAACGAAAAGATCAATGCCAAGATTCGCGAACACAGTCTGGCGCGTGTTCCGGTGATTCTGGTGGTGGGCCGCAAGGAAGCGGAGGAAAACACCGTCGCCCTGCGCCGCCTTGGTGGCAAGGCGCAGGAGGTGCTGCCTCTGGAAGAAGCGGTGTCGGCCCTTGCATATGAAGCCCTGCCACCCGATATCCGCAGGGAACGCGGCTGACCGCCTGGTTCCGTGCCGCAATTGCATGGCTGTTTTCGCGGGTACGGGACAAGACAGTACTTGATCTGTGGCGTGTCTTTGCGTCACATATCTTTCCATAATGTAAGGTCATGCCTTGCCTGCGCATCTGCCATGGTCCCGGCCATGAATGCGTTGGTATCGGGGATGGCCTTATCTGCCGTTTGAATGAAACAGTTACAGGAGCTGACCATAGCCAGACCCCCGATGCCCACTCCGCCAAATCGAGAGGGCCCCCGTGTCAATGAAGAGATCCGCGTACCGCAGGTCCGTCTGATCGACGAAGAAGGCGAGATGCTGGGCATCATGTCCACGCGTGATGCGCTGGCCCGCGCCTATTCCGTTGGCCTTGATCTTCTGGAAATCAGTCCGAACGCCGAGCCGCCCGTGGCGAAGGTCCTTGACTACGGGAAGTTCAAGTACGAACAGCAGAAAAAGCGTAACGAAGCGCGCAAGAAGCAGAAAGTCATCGAAATCAAGGAAGTCAAGGTTCGCCCGAACATTGACGAAAATGATTATCAGGTGAAGATGCGCGCAATGAAGACCTTCATTGGCGAAGGCGACAAGGTGAAGGTGACCCTTCGCTTCCGTGGCCGTGAAATGGCGCATCAGGATCTGGGTGTAAAGGTTCTGGAGCGTATCCGCGCGGAAATGGATGAGATCGCCAAGGTTGAGCATATGCCCAAGCTTGAAAACCGCCAGATGATCATGGTGCTTGCCCCGCGCTAAGGGCAGGCCCACGTATCTGCGTTATGAAAAGGCCCGGTGGAATATTCCACCGGGCCTTTTCTGTATGTCCTGCTGCACGGAGGAACGACGATGGGTGTCGTTCCCCTATGTCGCTGTGCCACGCAGGGATAATAAACGTTTTCGGGTGCCGCCTTTTTTTAGGAAGGCAGCGTTTCCTGAAACGTCCTGAAAAAAGCACCCAAAACGTTTATTCGTTTCAGGATCGCCGGAGGGCAGACTTTTCTTACCCGGCAGGCTTCAGGATCAGCGTGGCGCGGACGGTTGCCGTGACATCCTGCATGCCGGTCGGGGCCTCTGCGCCGGGCATGTCAACGCTGGCGGCGCGCGCCATCATCATCATGGGCATCGGGCGCGGCATGTTCTGGTCTTCCAGCGTCACGGTGCGGATGGAGGCAACGGTCAGCTTCAGCGTACTGGCAGCCGCCTGCGCGCGCTGCTGCATGTCCTGCAGGGCCAGTGTTTCAGCCCTGCGGGTCAGTTCCGCCCGCTTTTCGCGTGACAGGGACCAGTCCAGCCGGGTCAGGGCCAGGTTATCGGCCTGTAACTGACCTACCAGCGGCAGCAGCACCTTGCCATCGGTGGCGGTCAGGCGGATGCTCTGGCGCGCCACCCATTGTGGCCTGCGGTTCTGTCGCGGGTCGCCATCATCATGGTGCACGAAATACGACTCGGCATTCAGGGTCAGTCCCGATGCATGGGCGCTGGCAGCCGTGACCTTGCCCACCAGTGCATTGACCTGTGCCTGTGCGCTGGCGGCCGTGTCGGCCCGGGCTTCGGCCATGAACGTGGCGGTCAGTTCATCAGGCTGGGCCTGTACCGTGCCGGACGCGGACAGGTCCAGTTCGGTTGCATTGGGGGGAACGGGATTTACGGACTGGGTCTGGGCCATGCCACCTGCCGGATGCAGCGTTGCCGCCACCAGCATGCCGGGCAGGGCAATGCGCAGGCCGTGGCGGGCAAAAGTCGTCAAAGGGTAAAAGGTCATGAATGCGTGGTCTCCTTCAGTTCAACCAACGCACGACGCAGGCGCACGATCCCTGAACGGATTCGCCCTTCGCGGCACATGTCTTCCCCCTGCGTGCGCAGGCTGTCCACATCCTGCGGCAAAGCGGGGCCATAGGCATCAATGATGTTGAGCAGCCGGTTACAGTAAGCCTTGGTGTCGCTGGTAATGATCACGGGCTTGTCCGTGCCATCCCGTGTGGCGATGACATCCGCCCCGGCGCCTGCCCCGACCGGGGCTGCGCCACACAGGCAGAAACTCATCACAACGATGGCCGGCGCCATGGCGGGGTGCATGTTCATGATGTTACTTTACGCTACTGTTCATGTCATGCTGATGGGGGAAAGGTGACCTTTCCGTCATGCCTGATATGTGCAGCGGAGATGGAAAATCTTCTTCCATCCTTGAAATCGCGCAGGCGGCGATTGGCAGCGCCAGCGAAACCGTCAGCCCCGGGTTATGCGCCGACAGGTGCATTCGTCCCCCATGCAGTTGAACGATGGCCCGCACCATGGACAGGCCCAGCCCTGAGCCGGGCGTATTGCGCGCTTTTTCCGCCCGGAAGAAGCGTTCCGTGGCCCGCTCCATGTCGGCCTCGCTCATGCCGATTCCCTCATCGCTGACACACAGGTCCAGCATGCCCTCGCCCGTGGGGCCGACAATGCGGCCGGGGGCCAGTTCGCGCACCTGCGCACGCAGGTGGACGGTGCCGCCGGGCGGCGAGAACTTGATGGCGTTGTCCAGCATGTTGGCCACAGCCTGCTGGATCAGGGAACGGTCCCCGTAGAAGATCAGGCTTTCGGGCAGGTCCAGCGCCAGCGTGATGTCATGGTCTTCCGCCACGGCTTCATACAGGTCGGCCACATCACGCAGGACCGGGACCAGATCGAACGTCATGAACGCGGAACGGCGGGCCCCGGCCTCGATCTGGGCAATGCGCAGCAGGGCCTCGAACACGGCGGTAACGTTGTCCAGGTTGCCCACCGCGCGTTCGATCGCGTCACGCAGTTCTTCATCCGTGGTGGCGTGCAGCGCCGCATCCTCCAGCTGGGTGCGCGCGCGGGCGATTGGGGTGCGCAGGTCATGGGCAATGGAATTGGAGACCTGCCGCACGCCATCCATCAGCCGCACGATCCGGTCCAGCATTTCATTGATGGCTTCGGCCACCTGGTCCATTTCATCGCCATTGCCCACCAGCGGCATGCGGCGGCTCAGGTCGCCATGGGCGATGGCGGATGTCGTGCGGGCCACGGTCTTGACCATGCGGCGGAAAATGCCGTGCACGAGTACCGCGCCGCTGACCGCCAGCAGGGTCACCATGACCCATGCCCATAACAGCGAATCGGTCAGCAGGTGGCGCAGGATGCCACGTGCGCGCACGTCACGCCCCACCAGCAGGCGGTAGCCGCTGTCCAGTTGGCCCGCCGTATGGCTCTGCGCCGTGCCGGGCAGGCGGTAGGCATGCAGTTCCGCCATGCCGCGCAGGCCCGCCCGGGTATCGGGCAGGGAATACCAGCGGTCCGTGTACTGCACCTTGGCGGGCCATCCCGACACGTTGCCGGTCAGGTAATTGCCCTGCGGATCGATGACGAGGTAAATCGCATCGTCATCCAGATTCTGCTCCAGCCTGTCCTCGATGGTCAGGGCCAGCGTGGGCAGGCCGCCCATCATCCACCGTTCGGCCAGGGCATGGGCATCGGCATTGATGGCGGTTTCCACCTGGCGTTCCAGAAACCCGATCGTGCCCCACCACATGAAGGACATGAACAGGACGGAGGACAGGGCGAACATCATGCCATATGCCAGCGAAAACCGCAGGCTGGCCGACCGCCATGCCCGCCAGCGTGACGGGCGCGGCATGGCGCGCGGGAAACCGGCGGGCATCAGCATCCCGCCCACGGGCAGGGACGGCGCCTATTCGGCACGCAGCATGTATCCTGCGTTGCGGATGGTGTGGATCAGCGGCGTGCCGAACGGCTTATCCACTTTCTGGCGCAGGCGGGACACATGCACGTCAATCACGTTCGTCTGCGGGTCGAAATGGTAGTCCCACACGCCTTCCAGCAGCATGGTACGGGTCACGACCTGTCCCGCATGCCGGGTCAGGTATTCCAGCAGGCGGAATTCGCGCGGCTGCAGGTCAATCTTCTGGCCCGAGCGACGGACGGTGCGCGACAGCAGGTCAATTTCAAGGTCGGCCACTTCCAGCTTGGTCTGGGGGGCGGCTTCCGTCCGGCCTCGGCGGCCAAGGGCCTCGACACGGGCCAGCAGTTCGCTAAAGGCAAAGGGTTTGGTGACGTAATCATCGCCGCCTGCCTTCAGTCCCTGCACGCGGTCATCCACATCCGCCAGCGCCGACAGCAGCAGCACGGGGGTCGTGTTGTTCTGCGCGCGGATGGTTTCCAGCAGGCGCACGCCGTCAATGCCGCCGGGCAGCATGCGGTCGAGTATGATCAGGTCGAACTTCTCGCTTACGGCCATGAACAGGCCGTCCTTGCCGTTATCGGTCAGTTCGACCAGATGCCCGGCTTCCTTCAGACCCTTGGCCACGAAATTGCGGACGGTGGGATCATCTTCAACAACAAGAATATGCACGTTGCCTCACGTCGTTTGGGGCGGGGTCAGTCAGTCTTCCATGTCCTCGTCGGGGCGGTGGCCGACGCAGGCCGGCAGGCTGAGCGTGTCATGGCGGCGGCGGATATGCAGCACCACGGTCGACCGGGGCCGTTTCGCCGCGATCGAACGGATCAGCATGCGCGATGTATCGATCGGTTCATCATTCACGGCGGTAATGACATCCCCTATATGCAGGTGCGCCTTCATGGCCGGCCCGTTGCGGTCGATGCCGACAATCTGCACGCCGTCATGCCCCGGGCCGTCCGCCAGTGTAACACCCAGCCACCCCCGGTCGATATGGCCATTATGGCGCAGCTCTTCCACAATAGGTGCCACGATTTCCGACGGAAGGCCAAACCCGATGCCCACCGACCCCCCGGTGGGCGAGACAATGGCCGTGTTCACCGCCACCACCTGCCCGCCCAGATTGAATGACGGGCCGCCGGAATTGCCGGGATTGATCGGCGCGTCGATCTGCAGGAAGTCATCGAACGGGCTGGTGCCGATATCGCGCCCGCGTGCCGACACGATGCCCGCGGTAACGGATGATCCCAGCCCGAACGGATTGCCCGCCGCCATGATCCAGTCCCCGATATTGACCAGCCTGCTGTCCCCCCATGGCACGAAGGGCATGGGGTGAGGAGCGTGGATCTGGATGACCGCAATATCCGTCAGGTCATCGCTGCCGACCAGATGGGCGGGGAATTCCGTACCATCGGCCAGGGAGACGGTAATCAGGTCGGCACCACCCACCACATGCGCGTTGGTCACGATCACACCGCTGGGGTCGATCAGGAAGCCCGAGCCTGCACCCAGCATTTCTTCCCCATGTGCGCGCATGCGTTCACGGAACCTGTGTTCAAACGGCGTGCCCTTCACACTGGGCGGCAGGGGCTGGTGGCTGGTGGTGCTCCGGTTATCCTGTGAAACCGCGATATTCACTACCGCCGGTCCCACCTGGCGTACCAGCGGGGCGAAGGTCAGCGGTCCCGTCGCCACCACCGGCGGCACCGGCGCGGCGAACAGGGAGGGATTGGGCGGCACGGCGGATGACGTTGCAACGTCCTGCGCGCATGCTCCCGTCGCCAGTCCGCCCAGGCCAGGCATGCCCAGCAGCAGCAACGGCAACAACCGGGAAGCCGGACGGCGGCCCATGGCAATCCGTGTCATGTATGGCGGCGGAAGGAAGCGTTCATGATCATCCATGTTATCTGAAAAAAGCGGCAATGCCATGGCTGCATGACATCATGGACGCAAATGCATGCGGTTTTTATGGCGTACGACGCGGCCGGGGCGGTGGGGGCGTGGCTGTGGCGGGGTTTTCGGGCCAGTCATGGCGGGGATAGCGTCCGCGCATGTCACGGCGCATATCCGCCCATGACCCGGCCCAGAACCCTGCAAGGTCGGCAGTAATGGCCTGCGGCCTGCCCGCGGGCGACAGCAGGGCGATACGCAGGTCGACCCGCCCGTCGGCAATGCGGGGGGTCTGTGTCACCCCATAGAAGGTCTGCGCCCGTGCGGATGCCACCGGCACGGGTTGCAGGTAGTCGATCGCGGCCCGTCCCCCCGGCATGTCCAGATGGGTGGGCAACATGCGGTCCAGCCATTTCAGCGTGGCGTGGTCCATCGTCGCGCGCAGCATGGCCAGCAGGTCCATTTCCGCCAGCGCGGACAGGCGGTTCACCCCCGCAAGCCACGGGGCAAGCCAGCTTTCGGTGGTTCGGGCCAGGGCCTCATCCGACAGGTCGGGCAGGTCCGGGCGGTCCAGGCGGGTACGCGCCAGTTCCACGCGGGCCTGCAACTGGCGGCAGGCATCGCTCCATGTGAAGGTCGCGGCAGGGTTCTGTGCCGCCTGCGCGCACAGGAGGGCACAGACTTCATCGGCACTGGCGCTCACGGTGCGGTCACGCAGCACAAGGTTGCCCAGCCGCAGCCTGCGTCGCGCCAGCACGTTGCCCGTTGTCGTGTCCAGCGTGGTTTCAACCTGTTCGCGCGCCCGCGCCAGCAGGCTGTCCGGCAGCGCATCACGGTCCAGCGGGGCGGCAAGGCATATCTCGGCCGCCTTGCGCACATGCATGCCCGCCACGGCCAGCAAGGCGCAGCGTGCCAGTTCATCCGTCTTGGACAGGCGCGCGCTGCCGCCGCCGGCCATGCGGAACGATCCCGCATCCCCGCGTGACTGCGCCACCCGGTCGGGGAAGGCTGCGGCAATCAGGGCGGCGGGATCACCGCTGGCGGGAATGTCACGGCCCAGCCCCAGCCGCCTGCGGTACTGCCGGGCAGCATGGCGGATGCGTGACAGCGCCGCGCGGTCGGCATCGGGATGGTCGCCACCGGCCAGCAGGTCCAGACGCAGGCGGATATCGGCAGGGGCCGTGGGCGGCGCGCCCCGACCGCCACCGGCGGGGCGACGGGGGCGCAGCGGGTCGCGTTCTTCCAGCAGGGCGGCGATGTCGGCGGCCATGGCGCGTTCGGCTGGCGTGCGCGCGGCCAGCATCATGGCGGCCAGACGCGGATGCGCGCCAAGGGTGGCCATGCGCGTGCCCTCCCGCGTGATGCGGGCTTCGTCATCCAGTGCGCCGAGTGCCTGCAGCAGGCTGCGCCCGGCCTCGAACGCGCCATTTGGCGGAGGATCGGGAAAAGGCAGATCGGCGGGCGCCGTGCCCATTGCATCCTGCCATGCCGCCGCATCCAGCCGCAGGCCGGTCAGTTCGGCCTCCATCATTTCGGGCTGGTCGTGGGGCGGCATGGCGCGGGTGGTCATTTCCGTCCACAGGCGTATGGCGTGTCCGGGGGCGACACGTCCCGCGCGGCCCGCGCGCTGATTGGCGGCGGCACGCGAAATCCGCACCGTATCGAGTCGCGTAAGGCCCGTGCCCACATCCAGCCGCGGCACGCGGCGGAACCCCCCGTCCACCACAATGCGCACCCCTGGCACGGTCAGGGATGTTTCGGCAATGGAGGTGGCCAGGATCACCCGCCTGCGCCCATCGGGATGGGGGGACAGGGCGCGGTCCTGCTCGGCAGGGGGCAGTTCGCCATATAAAGGCAGGACATCCGCCGCGATCCCGTCCAGCAGGGTGCGCGTGCGGTGGATTTCGGCAACGCCGGGCAGGAAGGCCAGCACATCGCCCGGATCCTGTGCGATGGCGGCGCGAATGGCGGCGGCCATGGCCTCGGGCAGGTCGCGGCGATGGACAAGGTCGCGGGTGGCGTGGCGGATCTCCACGGGGAACATCCGGCCTTCGCTTTCCACCAGTTCGGCATTCATGCGCTGCGCCAGTGCCGCCCCGTCCATGGTGGCGGACATGGCGACCAGCTTCAGTTCGGGCCGCAGGCTGCGTTGCAGGTCAAGGCAGAAGGCAAGGGCGGCATCCGCATCGACGGATCGTTCGTGGATTTCATCAAAGATGACGCATGCCACCCCATCCAGCGTGGGATCGGACAGCAGGCGGCGCACCAGCAGGCCTTCGGTAATCACCTCGATGCGCGTGCGCTCCGATGTCGCGCCATCCAGCCGGGTGCGGTACCCGACCAGCCCGCCCGGCTGTTCGCCCATAAGCTCCGACATGCGCGTGGCGGCCGCACGGGTGGCCAGCCTGCGTGGTTCCAGCATCACGATCCGCCCGTCGCCACGCCATGGCGCATCCAGCAGCGCCAGCGGCACCAGCGTGGTCTTGCCCGCACCGGGCGGGGCGACCAGCACGGCGTTGGACGTGCGTATCAGTGCATTCTGCAGCGGCGGCAGGGCAGCGGCGACAGGCAGCGCGTTGCCGCCTTCGGACAGGAGGGCGTCAAGACGGTTTTGCAAGGTCGGGTCTAAGGCCATATCCTGATCTTATGGCGTCCGGCATGGTGGTGGGGCAATCCTTGGCATGGTACACGGGCGCGTTTTTCATTCATCCTGTTCTGGCGGAGTACTGTCCGTGCCCTTCCTGTGGCTTGTGTCCATCCTGTGCATGCTGGTGACGGTCCTGCATCCGGCCCGCGCCGCGCAGAGCGACAGCGTGGTATCCCCCCGTGCCACCGCAACCCTGGTCACGGATGACGATACCTACATGCCCGGCAGGCCCCTGCATGTGGGCCTGCGGCTGCAACTGGCGCCAGGGTGGCACACCTACTGGCTCAACCCCGGTGATGCGGGCGATGCGCCGACGCTGGATGTGCGGGCAACGGGCGGGGCGACGGGACAGGGTAGCACCATTGAATGGCCCACGCCGCGCGTGCTGCATGACGGCCCGCTGACATCCTATGCCTATACCGGCGATGTGCTGCTGCCGGTCACGCTGTCCCCCGTGGCGGGGAAGGGGGACGGGCCGGTCACGCTGGATGCCACGGCGGAGTGGCTGGTCTGTGCCGATGTCTGTGTGCCCGAACATGGCAGTTTCAGCCTGACCCTGCCACGGGGGGAACCGGCGCCTTCGGCGCAGGTGGCCGCTTTCGTCAGTGCCGCCGCCAGCAGGCCGGTGGCCTCGCCCTTTGCCGCCCGTGTCTCAACCGTCGGGGTCCTGCAGTTGATCGGGCGCGGGCTATCGCCGGATGCAGTGAAGGATGCGTGGTTCATGCCCGAAGTGGCGGGTGCGATCGATCAGGACGTGCCGCAGGCCGTGACGGTGCGCGAGGGTGTCGTGCAACTGACACTGAAACCGGGGCCGGTATTCCATGATGGGGCGGGCCTGTCGGGTATCGTGGTCCTGCGTGACCCCATGGGGCGTGAGCGCGGATTATTGGTGCAGCCGGTGGTGGGGGACGTGCGCGTGCTTGCACCTCCATCGCCCGTGGCTGTTGCCCCCGGCGGAATCAGGCATGTCGGCTGGCTTGTGGGCATGGCATTCGTGGGGGGGCTGATCCTGAACCTCATGCCCTGCGTATTCCCGGTGCTGGCGATGAAGGTGCTGTCGCTGGAGCGCATGGCGCGGGGCGCGCGTAAGGCGGCGCTTATGGGGGCAGGGGCCTATGCCGCGGGCGTGGTGGGTTCGTTCGTGGTGCTGGGCGGGGCGATTGCCGCGCTGCGTGTGGCGGGCCAGCAGGCGGGATGGGGGTTTCAGTTCCAGTCCACCGGTTTTGTCATCGTGATCTGCCTGCTGCTGCTTGCCGTGGCGCTGAATCTGCTGGGTTTCTTTACCATCGGCCTGCGGTTGATGGGGCTGGGTGACGGCCTGCCTGCCCATGCGGGGGATTTCCTGACCGGCGTGCTGGCGGTTGTCCTTGCCTCGCCATGCACCGCGCCATTCATGGGGGCGGCGGTGGCCGGGGCGCTGGCCGCGTCCCCGGTGGTGGGGCTGCTGGTTTTCGCGGCACTCGGGTGCGGGCTTGCGGCACCTTATCTGCTGCTGGCGTGCATGCCCGGCCTGCTGGGCTGGCTGCCGCAGCCGGGCCGGTGGATGGAAACCGTGCGCAACCTGCTGGCCCTGCCGGTGCTGGGAACGTGCGTGTGGCTGGCATGGGTGGCGAAGCTGGAAGGCGGCATGGACGCGCTGGGCCTGCTGGCGGCGGGTGCGATGCTGGTTCTGGCGGGATGCTGGTGCCTGCGGCGGGCCAGCATGATGGACCTGCGCGATGCCATGGAAGGCCGCGCGGGGCTGTATCGCGCCGTTGCGATCCTGACCCTGCTGGTGGCATTCGTGGGGGGGGGCGTGCTGCCACCTGCCACCGTGCACGACCGGGGCCGGGGGACCGACCGGGTGACGGATGGCAGTTCCGCCTTTTCCCCCACCCGGCTGACGGAACTGCGCAGGCAGGGGCGTCCGGTCTTCGTGGACATGACGGCGGCATGGTGCATTTCATGTCTGGTCAATGAACGCGTGGCCCTGTCCACCCATGCAGTGCAGGACGCCTTTGCCCGGCGTGGAATCGTTTACATGAAGGGGGACTGGACCCTGCGGGATGCGGCGATTACCGCCTTCCTGCATGACCATGGCCGCGACGGCGTGCCATTCTATGCCTATTATCCTGCACACGGGACGGAGGTGATCCTGCCCGAAATCCTGACGCCCGGCCTTGTCCTGCGTATGACCGCACCGGCGGGAAAATAAGGTTTTTTGGGGAACGCCGCCTTTTTTCAGGGAGGCGGCGTTCCTCGAAGCTCTTTGAAAAAAGAACTTCACCAGAACCGTCTTTACAGAGCTGAAAAAACAGGGGACGGATGATGCCGTCCCCTGCATGGGAAAGATCAGTTGGTGCTGCCCGGCAGCGTCAGGTTCCCCGGCGGGGGGGAGCGCAGTTGCGGCTTGGCCGCCGGTGTCGCGCTGTCCCCATCATCGGATGGATACCCGGTCGGGAAGATGGCGTCCGGCCCGTCATTCGCGGGCTTTGGTGTTGCCTGCGTTGCCGCGGGTGTCGAAGGGGCCGCAGCCGGAAGGTCTGTCGGCCCACCGCCAATGGTCATGGTGCTGGTGTCCGGGGCCGGGGTGGTGGCCTGCGTGGTGGCTGGCTGCTGTTCCTCGGTGCCGTCCAGTGGCTGTGCGACGATGCCGCCGGGCGCCTGCGCCTGCCCGGTGACCAGCCAGTTGCCCAGATTGTTGCGGATCTGGGATTCCAGTTCCTTGCTCATGTCCACCAGCATCATGTTGGTGAGGGTGTTCAGATTTTCCGGCGTATCGCTGTTGCCATGTTTCCGTTTCGGGTCATAGGACCGGGTAACCTGGGCGACGGCATATCCCGTGCGGCGGCCATCGGCCGATGTCACGTCCAGATGCACGTTCAGCTGTCCGTCCAGAATGCCACCGGGTTCATGCAGGATCGAGGCCCGGTCGATGGTGAAGACGCCTTCCCCCCCGCTGCCTGCGGCAATCAGCCGGTCATGCGCCATCTGCTTGAGAAGCTGGTCCGGCGGGTTGGGCGCACGCCCGGACAGATCGCCTGGCACCAGCCCCGGCTGCCCCCGGTCCACCACCGAAATGGACGCGACATTCAGGTTCAGCGGCTGGGCATCGCCATACTGCGGGCCTTCGAACGTGGTGGGGGTGTCGTTACGGTGGCTGCGGCTGTAGGCAGGATCGCACAGTGGCAGCGTCAGCAACGGCAGGCTGGCCACAAGTGCCGCGCGCAGGCTGCGGCGCAGGGCGGGGGCGGAAAGCGGCGAACGGTTCGGTCGCATGGATTATATCCCGGTAACGGCAGGCGCGCGCGGCGCGGTCGGTGGGTCAGTCCTGCGACCGTGCCATGTTCCGCGCCGGTGGAACAGGGGCAGGACAGCGTCAGGCTGCCTTGCCGCCGATCTCATCACGCTGGAAGTGGAAGCTGTGGTTGCAGAACGAGCAGTTCATGGTGATCGTGCCGTCCTGCGCCATATGGTCCAGGTCATCCAGCGGGAAGGTTTCCAGAATGCCCGACAGGCGCGCGCGTGAGCAGCGGCAGCCAAACGCCAGTGCGCGCGGCTGCCCCGCAACCAGCCCTTCGGCATGAAACAGGCGGTACAGAAGATCCGCGGACGAAAGGGTGTCATCCAGCACTTCGCGCGCCGTCAGCGTCGTGGCCAGGGTAACGGCGGTTTCCCACGCATCATCGCCTTCTTCGGGCGTCATGTCGGCATCGACGCCGCCATCCATGGCGATCTTTTCCATCACCAGCGCGCCAGAGCGCCAGCCCACGGGCGTTTTTTCACAGAACAGCCTGACCCAGCAGGCATGCTGTTCGCTGGTGGCAAAGTAATGCGCGGCCATTTCCGACAGGCTTTCGCCATTCATCTCGACAATGCCCTGATGGATGTCGGTATCGGGCCCCTGATCGACGCTGAAGGCGATATATCCCTTGCCCAGCAGCTGGCTGGCGGTCGGGGTGGGTGTGGTCTTCAGCAGCTCGGCCACCTGTTCGTCATCCGAACGGGCATGGAAGCGCAGCGCGCCGGAATCGGTGCAGTCCGCCAGCAGCAGGCTGACCGGGCCATCCCCCTTGGCCTGCAGGGAAAAAGACCCCCTGAACTTCAGTGACGATGCAAGGGCCGCCACCAGCGCCAGCGCTTCCCCCGCCAGCCGCAGCACGGCATCAGGATTGTCATGGCGGGTCAGCAGCGTATCGGTCAGCACGCCGGGACGCACAAGGCGGCCGCGCACCGGCCGGTGGTCCAGATAGAACGGCACGACACCCTGCGGCACGACCAGATCGGGCGTGTCGGGGCGACTTGCGTCCAGAAAGGCGGGGGAAGAATTGTTGGCAGTCATGGCAGAAACCCGCAGCATCACGTGCCCCCGTTTCCGGGGGACGTGGGTCATTACAGATTGGCGGTAATATCCGCCTCCAGCGCGGCAAGGCGCTGGTCGAGGTCTTTCAGCTGGTCCACCGGCAGCAGGCCGTCCGTGTCCAGTGTGGTCATGGCGCGCAGGCGGCAGCGGTCATGTTCCATATCCAGGTCTTCGGTGCGGCCTGCCCCGGCAATGCAGTCCAGATAGGCGTCACGCACCGCGTCAATACGGGTGTCACGGGTGGGCAGGGCGGCAAAGATGTCGCGCACGCTCTTTTCCGCCCAGCCGGGGATTTCCGGCGTGTCTTCGGTGGCGGAGGGCAGGGCGGGCTGTTCGGCCGGTCCGGTCATGCCGTGGGTTCCTTTCCATATTGCTGCCAGTCCTCGCCGCACAGCGCCCAGATCAGGATGCCCTTCTGCGCATGCAGGCGATTCTCGGCCTCGTCGAACACGACGGAATGCGGGCCTTCAAACACGTCTTCCGTCACCTCTTCCCCGATATGGGCAGGCAGGCAGTGCAGGAAAAGGGCGTCGGGCGCCGCATGTGCCATCAGGGCCGCATTGACGCGGTATGGTTCGAACGCGCTGATGCGCTGGGCCGATTCCTTGTCCGACATGCTGACCCATGTGTCTGTAATCACCGCGTCCGCCCCGGCCACGGCGGCCACGGGGTCGGTCGTGACCGTGATCTGCGCGCCATGTTCGCGCGCCCATGCCACGGCGGCGACCGATGGCGCATGCGTCGCGGGCGTGGCCAGACGCAGGTGGAAGCCGAACAGGGCTGCCGCCTCGATGAAGGAGGTGGCGACATTGTTGCCATCCCCTACCCATGCCAGCGTACGTCCCGTGATCGGGCCGCGATGTTCCTCGAACGTCATGATGTCGGCCATGATCTGCACCGGGTGCGAATCCGGTGTCAGGCCGTTGATGACCGGAACGCTGCTCCAGCGTGCAAGCTGGCGCAGGTTTTCCGTCTTGCCGGTACGCAGCACGATGGCGTCAACAAAGCGTGACAGCACGCGCGCGGTATCGGCAATGCTTTCTCCCCGGCCCAGCTGCATGTCACCGGGGGAGAGCAGGATCACGTTTCCGCCCAGCTGCTGCATCCCCACTTCAAACGAGACACGGGTACGCGTGGACGGCTTGGACAGCATGAGGCCAAGCGCCCGGCCGCGCAGCGGCAGCGCCGGGTGCAGCGGGCGGGTGCGATGGTGCTGCATGCGCTTGATCCCGGCCGCGACATCCAGGATCGTGCGTAGCGTCGCACCGTCCAGGTCACGCAGGTCAAGGAAGTGGCGAGGGGTCACGTGGGTGGGGGTCTGAAGCGCGTTCATGCCACATTCTCCGTCTTGGCTGCGGCGACATGGGCGCGCACCCGCTGTGCCGCACGGTCCAGCATGGACAGCGCGTCGGCGCAGTCGGCCTCGGTCACGGTCAGCGGCGGCAGCATGCGCAGCACGTTGTCGCCTGCCGTGACACTCAGCATGCCTTCATGGATGGCGGCGGTCTGCACCAGCGCCACGTCCGCACTGCATTTCAGGCCGATCAGCAGCCCCAGTCCCCGGCGGCTGGCAAAGACATCCGGATAGGTCGCGCACAGCCGGTCCAGCCCCGCATCCAGCTGTGCCGCACGGGCGCGCACCCCTTCGAGGAAGCCGGGGGCCAGCAGGATGTCGAGTACCGCATTCGCCGCGGCACACGCCAGCGGGCTGCCGCCAAAGGTCGTGCCATGGCTGCCCGGCGTCATATGCTTCGCGATGGTTTCGGTGGTCAGCACCGCACCCATGGGGAAGCCACCGGCAATGCCCTTGGCGGTGGACAGGATATCGGGCGTTATGTCCGACCATTCATACGCGAACAGGCGCCCCGTACGGCCCATGCCGCACTGGACTTCATCCACGCCCAGGAACAGGCCGTATTCATCACACACTGCGCGCAGTTCGCGCATGAAGCGCGGGGTGGCGACATGGATGCCGCTTTCGCCCTGCACAGGCTCGATCATGATGCCCGCCGTCTCGGCCCCGATGGCCTCGCGCACCGCGTTCATGTTGTTGAGTGGCACATGGTCGAACCCTTCCACCCGCGGGCCGAACCCGTCGAGGTATTTGGGGTTGCCCGTGGCCGACAGTGTCGCCAGCGTGCGCCCGTGGAACGCGCCGTTGAAGCAGATGATGCGCGTGCGTTCGGGGTGGCCGGACTTGGCCTGCGCGCGGCGGATCATCTTGATCAGGCCTTCGTTGGCTTCAGCGCCCGAATTGCAGAAGAAGGCGCTGTCGGCAAAGGTATTGGCCACCAGCCGCTGCGCCAGCCGTTCGGCCTGCGGCACGCGGTACAGGTTGGACACATGCATCACGCGCTGCGCCTGCTGCGTGATGGCGCCGACAAGGTGGGGGTTGTTGTGCCCGACCGAGGATGTGGCGATGCCGGACCCGAAATCGAGGAATCGTCGCCCGTCCACCGTGTACAGCCAGGCACCTTCGCCGCGCTCGAAGGCGAGGTCGGCGCGATTGTAATTCGGCATCAGGGCGGAAATCATGGAACAGCCTTGTGATTTCAGGTCAAAGAAAAAAGGATCATGGTTCAGAAACGAAAACGGCCCACCGCCATCGGGGTGGGCATATTCCGTTTTCCGATTTCTCCGGCTACTACAATTAAGGCGGCACGACCTGTCGCGCCGTCCTGTCTGCGCATGCAGATCCGGAAAGGAGGGAGAATATGGCCCGCCTGTGCGAAATGCAACCTTCGCGCCATTTCCGCCCCCGCTGGGGCCATGGCAGCCATACATCCGCGCATAATCATGGGCGCGGGCGCATGGCTGTGGCATAGTGGGGATCATGGTGGCCCGTCCTTCCCGCTCCGCACCCCGACCGCCTGCCCCCGCGCCCGATGCCGCCAGGCTGCGTGAGGTGGCCCTTGCCTATCTTGCCCGTTTTTCCGCAACCCGCGTGGGCGTGGAACGGATGCTTGCGCGTCATATCGACCGCTGGGTGCGCCGCGCGGTCAGCAGCGGCATGGATGAACATGACGCCATGCAGGCCGTGCTGCCTGCACGCGGCGCCATTGCCGCCGTCGTGGCCGACATGGAGGGGCTGGGCGCGGTGGATGACGCCCGTTTTTCCGAATTCCGCGCCCGGTCCCTTGCCCGCGCGGGCCGTTCGCGCCGTATGGTCGCCGCCCATCTGGGCGTGCGTGGCGTGGATGAGGCCACGGTGGGCCGCGCGGTGGAGGAAGCCCTCGGCCCGCGTGACGGGGAAGGGCAGGAAACCGAACTGGCCGCGGCCCTTGTCTTTGCCCGCAAGCGTCGCGCCGGTCCCTTCGTGCGTCCCGATGCGGATGGGGACGAGGTGGACAGACGCTACCGCCGCGCGATGGATGCCATGGCGCGCGCTGGGTTCGCGCATGATACGGCCCGCAGGGCGCTGGACATGGAACTGGAGGAGGCGGAGGACCGGATCATGCGCATGAGGATGGCATGAAGCGCGAGCGGGCACGGGCCGCGCTGGCGCGGACAGTACTGACACGGGTCGTGGCGGCGGGCGGCCTGCTGTCGCTTGCGGCATGTGCGGGCGGCGGCAGCGGCCATGGTTGGCACGGGGCGGTGCAGTGCGCTCCCTATGCACGACAGGTCACGCATGTGCAGCTCAGTGGCGCTGCCGCATCATGGTGGGGGCAGGCGCAGGGCCGGTATCCGCGCACCCATGCGCCAAGGACGGGGGCGGTGCTGGTGTTTCGCGCCACGGGCCGCCTGCCCGACGGGCATGTGTCCGTCGTGCGCGCAGTGCGCAGCCCGCGTGAGGTACTGGTGGACCAGGCCAATTGGGTACCCGGGCGCGTTGGCCGGGGCGAACCGGTGGTCGATGTCTCTGCCCGCAATGACTGGTCGCGGGTGAAGGTCTGGTGGTCCCCCATTCACGACATGGGCAAAACCGTTTATCCTGCTTACGGGTTCATTCTGCCGGCAGGCTGACCGGTCAGACTGGCGGGGGTGCTTGCATATCGTGGCGCCTCCCCTCACATAGGCGGGGTAGGGCAGGCCGCCGCCATATTGGATGGCGGATGGACAATACGGTATTTTGCGTCATGGACGCGGATCGAGGGATGCGATGGGTAGCTTGAGCTGGGGACATTGGCTGATCGTGCTGGCGGTGGTGCTGGTACTGTTTGGCGGCGGTGGCAAGATCAGTTCGCTCATGGGTGACATGGCGCGCGGGATCAAGTCGTTCAAGAAGAACATGGCCGATGATGCGCCGGAAGATCCGGTGCCGACCGGTCATATCCAGGGACCGGGCAAGGAGAAGGATGCCTCCTTTTCCGAAGCGCCGCAGCATTCGGCCAATAACGTAAAATGATGATGGATTGCGCGCCTGTGCCGCGCGGATGGGCGGCGTAATGGATAATGCAGCGTTCCCGGCGGGGGCATACTGCCGGGCAGTGGACCGGATCATCGCGGCGGGCCGGCGCATGGACCGTTTCGGCTGGGTGCCTGCCACGGCTGGCAATATCAGTATCCGCCTGCCTGACGGCAACCTCGCCATCACGCGCTCGGGCGGCCACAAGGGGCTGCTGGGGCCGGAGGGTGTGATATGCGTCGATGCGGCGGGCAGGCCCCTGACCCCGGGCGACCGGCCCAGCGCCGAAACCCTGCTGCATTGCCAGATCTATGCCCATGACCCGGATGCGGGCGCGGTACTGCATGGTCATTCCGTCGCCTCCACCGTGCTGTCGCGGCTGGGTGGGGATGCGCTGGTACTTGAAGACTACGAGGTGCAGAAGGTCTTCGCGGGACAGACCACGCATGCCGCGCGGGTCCACGTGCCCATATTCGACAATGACCAGGACATTGCCCGCCTGTCCGGCGTCGTGGCCCCGCATCTGGATGGCATGCGCGCGGGCTACATTATCCGCGGGCACGGGGTGTACGTGTGGGGGAAGGACATGGACACCGCGCTGGCCCGGCTGGAGGGGCTGGAATTCCTGCTGGCCTGCGAACTGGAAAAAAGGAAGATCCGATGAGCAGCCTGAACGTCTATGCCGATAACAATCCCGGCACGCCCATCATCCACCTGACCGATCCCAGGCGGATTGCATCCGAACTTGCGGCGATCAATGTGCGCTTCGAACGTTGGGACAGCCCCGTTGTCCCCCCGCGAACCGCGTCCGAAGCCGAGGTGCTGGATGCCTACCGGCCCTATCTTGACCAGTTGATGGGAGAGACAGGCGCGGGTTCGGCCGATGTGCTGCGTGTCGGGCCCGATACGCAGGGCTGGGCACAGGCGCGCAGCAGATACCTGTCCGAACATGTCCATAGCGAGGACGAGGTCCGGTTTTTCGTGCATGGGCAGGGGGATTTCATCATGCATGTGGGCGGGCGCGTATATGACGTGCGCTGCACGGCGGGGGATCTGATTTCGGTGCCTGCCGGTGTCCCCCACTGGTTTGATGGGGGCGAGAGCCCGGACTTCGTGACCCTGCGCGTGTTCACCAACCCCGATGGGTGGATCGCGCAGTATACCGGCAGTGACATCGCGGCCCGCTTCCCCGTTGAAGCCTGAGCCGTACTGAGGGAGATGAGAACGTGACCCAGGCCACGCAGCCGCCAGTACGCGCGGTGCTGCTGGATATTGAGGGAACGACCATACTGGTTTCCTTCGTCCATGACACATTGTTCCCCTATGCCCGCAAGGCGCTGCCGGAACTGCTGCGCAAGCGGGCGGATGACCCGGATGTACGCGCGCAGGTGGCGGAAATCACCCGTCTTGCCCCCGGCGTGCCGCCGCTGCGCCAGCTGGAGGCATGGATGGATGCCGATGCCAAGGTTGCCCCGCTCAAGGCATTGCAGGGCATGGTCTGGGCGCAGGGTTATGCCGATGGCGTGCTGAAGGCCACGCTGTTTCCCGACGTGACACCCGCGCTGCGCTGCTGGGCCGCGGCGGGACTGGCGCTGGCGGTATATTCATCGGGTTCGGTTGCAGCGCAGAAGCTGATCTATGGCCACACGACCGAAGGTGATCTGAGCAGCGTGTTCGTCGGCTTTTATGACCTGCAGATGGGCGGCAAGCGGGACGCGCAGAGCTACGTCAACATCCTGCAGGACGCGCAGTGGCAGGCGGGCGACGTCCTGTTCCTGTCCGATGTGGTGGCCGAACTGGATGCGGCAGCGCAGGCGGGCCTGCGCACGTGCCAGATCGTGCGCCCGCAGGATGGCACGCAGCCGGGCACGACCCACCCCGTGGCCACGACGCTGGATGAGGTGGCCGAACGCTTTGGCCTGCCCCGCGCGGGGCAGGCATGAAGGCGCACCTGCATACCGACTGGCGCAACATTCCCGACAGCGCGCGGGGCACGGTGGCGGCGCTGGGTAATTTTGATGGCGTGCATCTGGGCCATGCCCATCTGGTCCATGCGCTGCATGCGGCCCGGCCCGAGCGTGAACTGGCTGTCGTGACGTTCGAGCCGCATCCGCGCGAACTGTTCCGCCCGCAGGATCCGCCCTTTCGCCTGACCCTGCCGCAGGAACGTTTTGCCGCGCTGTCCGCGCTCGGGGTCCGGCATGTGTTCCAGATCGGGTTCGACCGTGAATTCAGCGCCATGAGCGCCGAGGAATTCGTCACCCGCGTGCTGCATGAGGGGCTGGGCCTGCACCATGTCGCCTGCGGCATGGATTTCGCCTTTGGCCACCGCAGGCGCGGCAATGTCGCCTTCCTGACCGAACGGACCGCTGAACTGGGGATCGGCCTGAGTGTTGTGCCCCCGCTGTCGGATGCGCTGGGCCCGTATTCATCAAGCCGCATCCGCAGGCTGCTGCAGGATGGCTACCCCGAACGCGCGGCGGAGGAACTGGGGCGCCCGTGGTCGATTCGCGGCGTGGTCCAGCACGGGGACAAGCGCGGTCGCCTGCTGGGCTTTCCCACCGCCAATATCGCGCTGGGCCGCCATCTGGAACCCGCGCGCGGGGTCTATGCCGTCAGCGTGCGCATGGCGGATGGCCAGGTCTGTCCCGGCGTGGCCAATATCGGGCGCAGGCCCACCATCAATGATGGCCAGGAAAGTCGGCTGGAGGTTCACCTGCTGGGCTTCTCGGGCGATCTGTATGGCCAGACCCTGTCGGTGGCGCTGCATACCCTGCTGCGGGCAGAACGTCGTTTTGACGGGCTGGACGCGCTGAAGGAACAGATCGCGCGCGACTGCACGCAGGCGATGGCATACCTGTCCACCCACGAATTCGCGCCCATATCCGCCAGAACTTGACCACGCGCCACCGTGGTCCCCATAAGGTTTCCTGCACGCGGGCCGGTGGTCGCGCATGCACTTCCCCTTGCCAGAAGAACAGAACAGGCCATGTCCGAGTCAAAACCACAGGATCTCTACCGGGAGACGGTCTTCCTGCCGACCACTTCCTTTCCCATGCGGGGCAATCTGCCCAGGCGGGAGCCGGAGATTCTGGCGGGATGGGAGAGCGAGAAGCTCGATGACCGCCTGTTCGCGCAGGCGCGCGGCCGTGACGTGTTCATGCTGCATGACGGGCCGCCCTATGCCAACGGGCACCTGCATATCGGGCACGCTCTGAACAAGATCCTCAAGGACGTGATCAACCGCGCCCACCGCATGTCGGGCTATGGCATCCATTACGTGCCGGGCTGGGACTGCCACGGCCTGCCGATCGAATGGAAGATCGAGGAAGAATACCGCAAGCGCGGGCAGGACAAGGACAGCGTGCCGGTGCTGCAGTTCCGCGCCGAATGTCGCGCCTATGCCCAGAAATGGCTGGATATCCAGGCCGGTGAATTCCGCAGGCTGGGCGTGCAGGCGGAATGGGCGAACCGCTACGCCACCATGGATTTTTCATCCGAGGCGGCGATCGCGGGGGAAATCGGCAAATTCCTGCTCAACGGCCTGCTGTACCGTGGCCTGCGCCCGGTCATGTGGAGCCCGGTTGAAAAAACCGCGCTGGCCGAAGCCGAAATCGAATATCGCGACCATGAATCCACCGCCATTCACGTGGCGTTCCCCATCGTGACCGACCCCACGCCCGCCAGGGCGCTGCAGGACGTTGCGGCGGTGATCTGGACCACCACGCCGTGGACCATTCCTGCCAACCGCGCCATCGCCTATGGCCCCGACATCACCTATGCCGTGGTGCGCGTCGATGGCGTGGGCGATAATGCGACACTGGAACCCGAGGCCCGCGTGCTGGTGGCCGAGGACCTGATCGCCCCGTTCTGCGAGGCGGCGAATGTCACGGCCCACCATGTGCTGTACACACTGCCTGGCAGCGCGCTGGAAGGTGCCGTCTGCGCCCATCCGCTGCGCGGGCAGGGCTATGATTTCGACGTGCCGCTGCTGCCCGGCGCGCATGTCACCACCGAGGCGGGCACCGGGCTGGTGCACACCGCCCCGGCCCATGGTGAGGACGACTTCAACCTTGGCCGCGCCTATGGCCTTGAGGTCACCGAACTGGTGATGGACGATGGCCGCTATGCCGACTGGGTGCCGCTGTTCGCCGGTGGCCATGTGTTCAAGGCGGCCGAGCCGGTGTGCCAGGCGCTGCTGGAGGCCATGCAGCGCGCCGTTGCTGCAGGCACCGCGCCGTGCGGGCTGGTGGCGCGGGCGACGCTGGTCCATTCCTATCCGCATTCGTGGCGGTCGCGCGCGCCGATCATCTACCGCGCCACCCCGCAGTGGTTCATCCGCATGGATGGCGACGGGCACTTACGTGACCGCGCACTGACGGCGCTGGAAAAGGTGACATTCGTGCCCGCCCAGGCGCGTAACCGCCTGACCTCCATGGTGGCGGGCCGCCCCGACTGGTGCATCAGTCGCCAGCGCGCGTGGGGCGTGCCGATTGCCGTATTCGTGGAAAAGCGCACGGGCGAGGTCCTGCGCGATGCCGCGGTGATGGAGCGTATTGTCGACGCCTTCCGCGCCGAAGGGGCGGATGCGTGGTACAGTTCCCCCGCTGCGCGCTTCCTTGGTGATGGCCGCAATCCCGACGATTACGAACAGGTGTTCGATATTGTCGATGTGTGGTTCGAAAGCGGTTCGACCCATGCCTTCGTGCTGGGCCATGGCGACATGCCGTTCCCGGCCGACCTGTATCTGGAAGGGTCCGACCAGCATCGTGGCTGGTTCCAGTCCTCGCTGCTGGAAAGTGTCGGTACCCGTGGCGTGGCCCCGTACAAGGCGCTGGTCACCAATGGCTTCGTGCTGGATGAGCAGGGGCGCAAGATGTCCAAGTCGCTGGGCAATGTCATCGCGCCACAGGACGTGAATGACAGCCTTGGCGCCGACATCCTGCGCCTGTGGGTCATGAACTCGGACACCAACGAGGACCTGCGCATCGGCAAGGAAATCCTCAAGCAGCAGGGCGAACTCTACCGTCGCCTGCGCAATACGCTGCGCTGGCTGCTGGGCGCGCTGGATGGCTTTACCGAAGCCGAGCGCGTGCCATACGAACAGCTGCCCGAACTTGAACGCTGGGTCCTGCACCGCATGTCCGAACTGGGCAGCCTTGTGGCGCGCGCGGTGGAAACGCATGAATGGGTCGGGGTCTATCCCGCGCTGCACGGTTTCTGCGCCGCTGACCTGTCGGCCTTCTATTTCGACGTGCGCAAGGACACCATATACTGTGATGGCGCATCCAGCCTGAAGCGCCGCGCGGCGCGCACGGTGCTGGACCAGCTGCATCGCTGCCTGTGCGCATGGCTTGCCCCCGTGCTGGTCTTCACGGCGGAAGAGGCATGGCTGGCCCGTCCCGGCAATTCCGAAAGCATCCACCTGCAGCCGTTCCCCGAACTGCCCACGCAGTGGCACGATGACGCGCTGGGTGAACGCTGGGCCATGCTGCGTGCGGTACGCCGTGTCATCACGACCGAAATCGAAACCGCGCGTCGCGACGGGCTGGTCAAGTCATCGCTGCAGGCCGCACTCGACCTGCCGCTGTCGGAAGCGGAGGCGGCCCGGTTTGAGGGTGTGGACTGGGCGGAACTGACCATTGTCTCGCAGGCGGATGTCACCATCATCGCGGGTGCCGGTTCGATCTACCTTGGCGAGGACGGGGCGCAGGATGGCGTGCCGCATGGCATTCCCACCATCAGCGTGGCAGCGGGGCATAAATGCGCGCGCTGCTGGAAAGTGCTGGAGGAAGTGGGACAGGACAGCGCCCATCCCGAACTGTGCCTGCGTTGTGTCGATGTGGTGCAGGACGGGGCGTAACCTTCATGAACAACCGTGTTCTGGGCGGCGTCTGCCTGCTGGGTGCGCTGGCGGCCGACCAGGCCAGCAAGTTCTGGATACTGAATGTCTATGACCTGCCGGCGCGCATAAGCGTGCCGCTGCTGCCGGTGCTGAACCTGACCATGGTGTGGAACCACGCCATTACATTTGGCATGCTGGGTGGCGCGGGTGCCGCGGGGCGGATCATCTTCTCGGTTGCGGCGCTGGTGATCGTGGCCGGTCTTGCGGTATGGCTTGCGCGCACCCCGCGCCGGTGGGTGGCGGTGGCGCTGGGCATGATCATGGGCGGGGCCATCGGCAATGTCATTGACCGGTTGCGCTTTGGCGCGGTGGTTGATTTCATTGACGCCCATGCCTTTGGCTGGTCATGGCCGGTGTTCAACATTGCCGATGCCATGATTGACTGCGGTGTTGCGATCCTGATTATCGACAACATGCGTCATCGCGATGCAAACTAGGTTAGGAGCGGCCTGCACATGCTTGCCGAACCGTTCCACTAACGGTAATAGGCGAGATATGGCGATTTCTGCTCTCAGACCCCTTTCCTGTGCAATGCTTGTATCGGGCGGCTTCATGCTATCGGGCTGCACCGGTGCCGATGTTTCGCGTGCCTTCGGGCTGGAGCGGAGCCTGCCGGACGAATACACGGTCACGACGCGCGCGCCGCTGTCCATGCCGCCGTCCGATGAACTGGGTGCCCCCAACAGCAACGCCGTCCAGCGCGCGCAGGACACCAACCCGCGCATGCAGGCGCTGGAAACGCTTTCCCCCAATGTGGCGCTGCAGGGGGCTGATGGCCCGGGCAGCGAGGGCCAGACCGCCCTGGTGGGTGAAGCGCAGCAGGCCTCCAACGAGGAGGACAGGGGCGAAATGGGCCGCGCCGATACCAGTTTTGTTGACAAGCTGATGTTCTGGCACGGTGGTGGGGCCGGCAATCTTGTCAACGGCAAGGCCGAGAATGCCCGCCTGCGGGAGGATTCGGCCCTTGGCCGCAACCTGACGCAGGGTGCGACCCCGACCGTCAGCGGTCCCAGCAAATAAATGGTCCGACCGCGTATCTGACCGATGCGCGGCATGTGGCCTGATGCGTGTAATCCGGTCCATGGTGTGAATATGTCTTCTGGTAATGGCCAGCCGGTCATTCGTCGCCTGTCGGAACAGGTCGTCAACCGCATTGCCGCGGGCGAGGTGATTGAACGCCCCGCCGCGGCACTGAAGGAACTGGTGGAAAACGCCATCGATTCTGGTGCGCGCCGGATCCAGATCCGTCTGGACCGGGGTGGCATTGACCGGATCGATGTCACGGATGATGGCTGCGGCATGTCGCCCGAGGACCTGCGGCTTGCGGTGGAGCGGCACTGCACGTCCAAGCTGCGTGACGAGACGCTGGTGCGCATTTCCACCCTTGGTTTCCGCGGCGAGGCTCTGCCCTCCATCGGTGCCGCGGCCCGTCTTACGGTCATGTCCCGACTGCACGACAGTGATTCGGCTTGGTCGATCCGTGTGGAAGGCGGGGCGGTGGGGGACGTGGAACCCTGCGCGGGTCCGCCCGGCACGCGCGTGCTGGTCGAGGATATGTTTTTCGCAACACCCGCACGGCGGAAATTCCTCAAAAGCCCACGTGTCGAATCCAGCCATGCCGAAAACGTGGTGCGCCGTCTGGCGCTGTCCGTCCCGCATATCGCCTTCCGGCTGGAATTCGACCAGCGCCTGATCCTTGACCTGCCGGCGCAGGACATGGCGGCGCGCGTTGCCGCGATTCTGGAGTCGGGACATGCCGATGGCCTGCTGCCGGTGGAAGGGCAGCGCGGGGACCTGAAACTGAGCGGTTTCATCTGCGCCCCATCCGTGCACCGTGCCACGGCCAATGGTCAGATGCTGCTGGTCAATGGGCGGCCCGTGGTGGATCCGGTGCTGCGCACGGCGGTACGGGTAGCCTATCGCAACGTGATGGAACATGGACGGCACGCAGTTGTGGCCCTGTCGCTGGACATTCCGCCCGAACAGGTGGACGTGAACGTGCATCCCGCCAAGACGGAACTGCGCTATGCCGATTCGGCAGCCGTGCGGGCGCTGGTGATCGGTTCGTTGGGGCGCGCACTGGGCACCGGCGCGGGTGTTGCCGGGGTCAGGCCCGACCTGCTGCAGTCGCGTGGGGCTTCGTCCGCGCGGATCTGGTATCCGCCGGAACGTGCTGCCGATGCCGCAGGGATGTCCGCCCGTCTGGCCGCTCCGTCGCCTGCATCCATACCGTCAGGTACGGCCCTGCCCCCCGGCTTTGCCGAATCGACATTACCCCTGTCCGCCCTGCCTGCCGCGCGCAAGGCAGTCCCCGATGAGCCGGAGACAGCGCTGGCGGATATGGCGCCTGCCATCGACCACCCGCTGGGGGCGGCGGTGGCGCAGGTTCTGGGCACCTATATCGTATCCCAGACGGCGGACGGCGCGCTTGTGCTGGTGGACCAGCATGCCGCCCACGAGCGCCTGACGCATGAGATCCTGCGTGAGCAGTATCTGGGCGGGGAAATCCGTGCCCAGCGCCTGCTGCTGCCCGAGGTGGTGGACCTGCCCGCGCGGCAGGTGGAGGTGCTGCTGTCTTTTGGCCCCGGACTGGCCCGGCTGGGAATCGAGATCGAACCATTTGGCGGTACGGCCGTTCTGGTCCGGACCATGCCGGCCCTTCTGGGCAAGGAAAACCCGGTCGGCATGCTGCGCGACCTGGCCGAGGAACTGGAAGCGGATGATCTGGCCACGCCCGCGCAGGCCGATGCGCTGGATGCGCGCATGGATGCGATCATCGCGCGCATGGCCTGCCACGGCAGCGTACGGGCAGGCCGGAAGCTGACACACGAGGAAATGAACGCCCTGCTGCGGGACATGGAACGGACCCCCCGTTCGGGCACCTGTTCACACGGCCGGCCCACATGGCTGAAGCTGGAAAAGGCTGATCTGGAGCGCATGTTCGGCCGTAGGTGACGCGACGGCACGCCATCCGCCTGGATGGCCATACAGGCATGGTGGGGTAGGGAATGGGTGTGCCCTCTGCATAATGTGAGCGGGGGCTTACTGGATTCTCCGGCGGCAACGCCACTAGGGTCAGCCATTATCCATGGATGATGTGAGACCGAATGTGCATCCGATCCTGCTCTCCCTAGTTACGTATCTGCCTCTCGCCGGGGCATTGGCCATATTGCTGACGCGTGGCACGACCCAGACGGTCGAGACCGCCGCCCGGTGGGTGGCGTTGTGGACCAGTGGCATTGTCTTCGCGCTGGCCGTGATCATGTGGGCCGAATTTGATCCCGCCCGGCCGGGCATCCAGTTTGAACAGCAGGTGGGATGGGCCAGCGGCGCTGGCATTTCCTACCATGCCGGGCTGGATGGCATCAGCCTTATGTTCGTGCTGCTGTCCGCGTTCCTGACCCCGCTGTCCATTATCGGGGGCTGGCGCCAGGTGACGGGGCGTGTGCGGGATTACATGATCGCCATGCTGGTGCTGGAAACAACGCTGATCGGGCTGTTTTCCGCCCTTGATCTGGTGCTGTTCTATCTGTTCTACGAAGCGACCCTGCTGCCCGCCAGCCTTATGATTGGGGTATGGGGCGGGCCGAAGCGGGTATGGGCATCGCTGCAGTTCTTCCTGTTCACCTTTGGCGGGTCGCTGTTCATGCTGCTGGCGCTGCTGGCCATGTGGAACGCGGCGGGCACGACCGATATCGTGGCCCTGCAGCATCATGGCTTTGGCCATGCCATGCAGTGCTGGCTGCTGGCGGGCTTCATCATCGCCTTTGGCGTCAAGCTGCCGCTGTTCCCGCTGCATGCGTGGCTGCCCGATGCCTATACCGAGGCCCCGACCCCGGCATCCGTCATGCTGTCGGGTGTACTGTCCAAGGCGGGGGCGTATGGCCTGCTGCGCTTTGGCGTGATGATGTTCCCCGATGCCGCGCGCCTGTTCGCGCCGGTGGTGCTGACGCTGGGGGTGATTGCGGTGATCTATGCCGCGATGATCGCGCTGGCGCAGACGGACATGAAGCGGGTGATCGCCTATTCCTCGTTCTCACATATGGGGGTGATTGCCATCGGGCTGTTCACCATGACGCCCGAGGGAATCGATGGTGCGATTTTCCAGATGCTGTCGCATGGCATCGTGATCGCGGCGCTGTTCTTCTGTGTTTCTGCCGTATCGTGGCGGGCTGAAACCCGTGAAATCAGCGCATTTTCAGGCGTTGCGCACAAGATGCCTGTGCTGGCCACGCTGGCCATGCTGTTTGTCATGGCCAATATCGGCCTGCCGGGCACGGGCGCATTCGTGGGGGAATTCCTGGTCATGGTCGGCGCGCTGCATGTGTCGTTCTGGCTGGCCTTCCTTGGGGGGACCAGTATGATCCTTGGTGCGGTCTATATGCTGGTGCTGTATCGCCGGGTGCTGTTCGGGGCGGATCGTGGCGGGATTGTCGCCCTGCTGCGTGACCTGACGGGACAGGAACTGGCGGTGCTGGTGCCGCTGGCGGTCGTGACGATCTGGATGGGGGTGCATCCGGGGGCGTTCCTGCGGGTGTTCGATCCGGCCGTGACCGGTCTGCTGCATCCGGTGACAACCGTCGCCACGGTTGACCCGCAGCAGGTTGTTCCGGTGACGGGCGCAGGTTGAAGCTGAAAAAACAAAAGGTTTCAGGTACCGTCTTTTTGCAGAAAGGCGGCATCCCCTGAAGCTTCTTCAGGATTGTATAAAAAAGCCCGGTTACCCTGGGACAGGTGACCGGGCTTCTGTCGTTGTGAATGGTTCAGACGTCGAGGTTATCGACCTGACGGGCATGTTCCTGAATGAAACGGAAGCGCAGTTCCGCCTTGCGCCCCATCAGGTGTTCCACGCGTTCCAGCGTCAGCGCCCTATCTTCGGGCGGGGTGATGACCTTCAGCAGGGTACGGTGCTTCGGGTCCATGGTGGTCTGTTTCAGGTCGCCGGGCGGCATTTCACCAAGACCCTTGAAGCGGGAGACCTCGACCTTGCTGTTGGGCTTGAAATCCTTCTTCATCTTCCGCTCACGGTCGGCATCGTCCATGGCGTAAACGCTCTTGCCGCCCTGTGTCAGGCGGTACAGCGGTGGCTGGGCCAGATACAGGTGCCCGCCCCGGATCAGGCCCGGCAGTTCACGATAGAAGAACGTCATGAGCAGCGAGGCGATATGCGCCCCGTCCACATCCGCGTCGGTCATGATGATGATGCGGCCATAACGCAGCTTGGTCGCGTCGAAACGTTCCCCCATGCCGCAGCCCAGTGCCTCCACCAGATCGCGGAGTTCCTGGTTGCCACGCAGCTTTTCGGTCGAGGCGCTGGCAACGTTCAGGATCTTGCCCCGCAGCGGCAGGACAGCCTGTGTTTCGCGGTTGCGGGCCTGTTTGGCGGAGCCACCTGCCGAATCCCCCTCGACAAGGAATATTTCGGTCTCGGCCGCGTTTTCGCGCGTGCAGTCCGTCAGCTTGCCCGGCAGGCGCAGGCGGCGGGTGGCGCTCTTGCGGGGCGTGTCTTTCTGTTCCTTACGGCGCAGGCGTTCTTCGGCCCGTTCCACCACGAAGGCCAGCAGGTTGTCCGCCTGTGGCGGGTTACCCGCCAGCCAGTGGTCGAAACGGTCGCGCAGCGCGGTTTCAACCAGCTTGCTGGCCTCGCTGCTGGTCAGCTTTTCCTTGGTCTGGCCCTGGAACTGCGGGTCACGGATGAAGACGGACAGCTTGGCGGCGATACAGCCAAGGATGTCATCGGCGTTGATGCTGGCCGCGCGCTTGTTGGCGCGCTGTTCACCCCAGTTGCGCAGGCCCTTGAGCAGCGCGTTGCGAAAGCCCGTCTCGTGCGTGCCGCCATTGGGCGTTGGAATGGTGTTGCAGTATGACGCCAGGGCCGCCGTACCCTGTTCCAGGAAGGCGATCGCCCATTCCATGCGGCCGGTATCCACCCCGTCGGGGCCGGTAGGCAGGTCCGCATCCCCTGCCCACAGGTCGGTCAGCAGGGCGGCCTTGTCACCCAGTTCGTCACGCAGGCTGTCCGCCAGACCACCGGGGAAATGCAGGACGGCTTCCGCAGGGACCTCATCATTGCGGATAAGGGACGGATCGCATGACCAGCGGATGGTGACGCCACGGAACAGGAACGCCTTGGACCGGCATAGCCGGTACAGCCGCAGGGGCGAGAAATGCAGCCGCCCGAAAATCTGTGGATCCGGGGTAAAGCGGATCTGCGTGCCGCGCCGGTTGTTGACCGGGCCAATCTTTTCCACGCCGCTTAACGGGTGGCCGCGTTCATAGACCTGCCGCCATAGTTCGCGGTCGCGCGCGATCTCGACTTCCATGCGCGATGCCAGTGCATTGACCACCGATGACCCCACGCCATGCAGGCCGCCCGATGTGGCGTATGCCTTGCCCGAAAACTTGCCACCCGCATGCAGTGTGGTCAGGATGACCTCCAGCGCAGAACGGTCGGGAAAACGCGGGTGCGGGTCCACCGGTATGCCACGACCGTTGTCGCGTATGGTCAGGCAGTCGCCGGCTTCCAGCGATACGTCGATGGTGGTGGCGTGTCCGGCCACGGCTTCGTCCATCGCGTTATCAAGGATTTCGGAGGCGAGGTGGTGATACGCCGTCTCATCCGTGCCGCCGATATACATGCCCGGACGGCGGCGCACGGGCTCAAGGCCCTCCAGTACCTCGATGGCGCTGGCATCATAGGCATCGGGGCCGTTTTTGGCATTATCTGGCATGGGGGCAGGGGAAACCTTGCGTCGGGTGGGTTTTGCGGGGCCTGCAGGTGCGGAAAAAAGATCGTCGTTCATGAAGCGTTCTTTTTGTTCTGTCGGGTCGCGTCCTGTCAAGCCATAAGGCCCTGCACGCCGCACGGACTATGCCTGCACTTGTGCGCATGAAAAAGGCCGGACACGGGCCCGGCCATATTTTTTCTTCATGCCCGCATCGGGGATTGAGCTAGCTGCGGACCGTGCGGCGGGCCGTGGTACGGCTGCGTGTGCTGGTGGCCGGGCGGTTGGGCGCGGTGCAGGTCAGGTAGGATGCCGGCTGAAGGATATCCTTGGCCTGGGCATAGTTGGACAGGTCGGCGGAGCTTTCAAGCACCTGCACCTCATCGAACATGGACATGCGCTGCTGGCAGAAGGCGGTGCCGGATTTCAGCCCACGTTCGGACTGCACATTGGCAAGCTGCGTAATGTAATCGTCATGCTGGCGCTGTGAATTGCGGCCGTAGGTGCTGTTGAAATAGCTGTTGAGGACATGCTCCTCAGCGGCCAGTTTGGGGCGGAATTTCGTCACGAAATTGTTGTACTTGTCCTGCGCGCCGCATGACAGGGCCGTGACCATCAGCTCGCTTTTCAGGCCCTGCACGTCAAAGGCTTCATGCGCGGGGGAGGGGGAGCAGGGGCCGGCAGCCAGTGCCTGCCCACCATTAACCAGCCCCATGAGGGCAAGGGCAGCAGCGCCAGCGCGCCAGATCGACATGGACATCAGGACGGGTTCTCCAGATATTGGGGCAGTTGCCAACGGGGAATGCACGGACCCCGCATATTCCGGCAGGAATGAAATCCGGATCAGGTCTATAGCGCAAACCGGCACGCGCCAAAAGGGAGGGATATCCTTCCCTGTTCAAAAAGATGCGTCAGACCCGCCACGTGGGATGACAGCGCCCCCGGCGCGGGCTATGCCACACAGGCAGGACCTGTCCGCTTGCGTAAAAGGACCAACAGGTCTTTCCCACGGGGGTGCGTTGCTCTAGAGCATATGCAAAACCGGTTAGCCGTTGTGCCGATCCAGACCGTTACGGGACGGCGCGGGCGAAACTGTCCTGATAACGGGTATGTATCAAATACAGCGGAGCTGACGAGTGCGACTGCGACTGTCTGCAATCATGATGACGACGGGCATTCTGCTCGCCGGATGTGACAACAAATCGGCCGTAAACCTTGGTGGTATCGGCGGAACCCCCAACCCCTACAACTACATGAAGGCGTCCGGGCAGTGTCAGGTGACCGGCCCCACCGCGGCTGGCAAGGACACCAGGGCCGCCAGCATGCAGGTGCGCAGTGATGACGGGTACTGCGCGATCGAGACGCGCGCCTCCGCAGGTCACCCCTATGCATCGTTTGGCGTGTCCCCGGCACCTGAACATGGCAAGGCGTTCATCTACAACTATAACGATCACACTTACGTGACGTACACGCCCAACACCGCCTATTCTGGCCAGGACAAATTCCGCGTTGTGCTGATTACGGGTGAAAAGCAGCCGCGCGAATACATGGACGTGACGGCTAACGTCACCGCACCGGCTGTCGGCGCGAAATAACACCTGTGTCCCGGCCCCCATCCGTGGGGCCGGGACACGTGCCGCGGTGTCTGCCGGCCCGTATCAGATGGAAAAGGTGATGGGTTCGGGCAGGGGGCGGCGCATGCCGGCATGTTCGGCCCGGCGTACCAGGTCATCCAGGCTGATCTTGCGACATTCCTCATCCAGCATGGTGTCGAATTCCTGCCAGCAGGGTTCCACCACCTTCTGGAACAGGCCACCGATCGGCCCGTCATCCGTGTTGTCCTCCGCCGTGATGACGGACAGGATATCCGACAGCAGGATATCGCGCCGGGGGCGGCCCAGACGGTAGCCCCCGCGTGGCCCGCGCACGCTTTCCAGCAGCCCGGAACGCGACAGGGTCTGCAGCAGTGGTTCGATCCCGCGTCGGGCCAGTCCCGCGCGCTCGGCAATGTCGGCAGCACTTATGGTGCCGTTGCGCCCCGCGTGAAAGGCTACGTCAAGCATGATCAGGATTGCGATCATGGTCCTGTCCCGCCGGAGCAGCATATCGTTCAGCCTCGCTTTGAATGGATTTGGAAACCAGCCCGCTTCATTTACCAGCAATCCCCCGATTTATCCACGCTTCTGTGCAGGAGGATGGTGGATTATGTACAGATTGTATGCGTGAATAGGCCATTTCCGCAACAAGGAGTGATAACGAATGAAAAAGACCACCCCACCAGATCGCACGTATGGTTTTGCAGCACCTCGTGGCAAGGTCTACGACTCCATTGTCGATACCGTGGGGGGAACGCCACTGGTGGCGCTGCCGCATCTGACCCGTGAGGACGGGTTGCAGAGTCGGGTATTGATGAAGCTGGAGTTTTTCAATCCCCTGGCGTCGGTAAAGGACCGTATCGGCGCGGCCATGATCGAGGATGCGGAAAGCCGTGGCGAAATCCATCCGGGCAGGACCACCCTGGTCGAACCGACGTCGGGCAATACGGGCATTTCGCTGGCGTTCGTCGCGGCCGCGCGTGGGTACCGCCTGATTGTCACCATGCCTGAAGGCGCATCGATCGAACGGCGCAAGATGCTGCGTCTGCTGGATGCGCAGCTGGAACTGACCCCGTCACGGCTGGGAATGGCGGGGGCAATCGCGCGCGCCGAGGAGATCCTGAAAAAGACCCCGAATGCCTGGATGCCCCGGCAGTTTGACAATCCGGCCAATCCTGCCATCCACGCCGCCACTACGGCCGAGGAGATCTGGGTCGATACGGCGGGGGAAGTCGATATCGTGGTTGCCGGCCTAGGCACGGGTGGGACCGCCAGCGGCATCGCGCACGGCCTGAAGCCCCGCAAGGAGAGCCTTCAGGTCTATGGTGTCGAGCCGATGGAAAGCGCGATCCTGAATGGTGATGAACCGGGACCGCACGGCATTCAGGGCATCGGTCCGGGCTTCTGTCCCCGCACGCTTGATCTTGCGGCGCTGGATGGGGTGATCCCCGTATCGGAACGTGAAGCCATCGCGGCGGCACGGCGCTGTGCCCGGCTGGATGGGGTGCCGGTGGGCATTTCCTCGGGGGCTGCGCTGCATGCGGCGGTACAGCTGGCGGGACGGCCGGAAAACGCAGGCAAGACCATCGTGACCATCGCGCCGTCCTTTGCCGAACGCTACCTGTCCACCTCGCTCTTTACCGGGCTGGTCTGATCCATTGCCTGCGCGTGGCCTGACGGGCCGCGCATATGGAAAAAGCGGCTGCCCCATCGGGCGCCGCTTTTTTCTTTTCCATGATCAGACGGGATGCGGGATCAGTGCAGGATGATCTCGACGCGCCGGTTCTGGGCTTCACGCGTGTTGGCTGCGGTCTGGACCAGCGGGTTGGCATCGCCATAGCCATGAATGTCAATGGACGGACCGGGGACGCCATCACGCACCAGTTCGGCCTTGATCACCTGCGCCCGCTTGATGGACAGGGCCTGATTGTATTTCTCACCCTGCGGGCCGGGATGGGCGGCCGAGTTGTCGGTATATCCGTTCACCTCGATCCGGGTGGTCTGGGTATTGGTTGAAGCCTGTGCTGCCACGGCCACGATGGACCGGGCACGGTCGGTCAGGTCGCTGCGGTCCCAGTCAAAGAATACGAGATACGTGCGGTTTTCCGCCGGTGCAGGTGCCGCGACGGTCGCAGGCGGCGGCGGTGGCGGCGGGGCGGGATTGAACTCGTACCGCAACCCGAGCATGAGCGAATGGTTGAAGTCGGTCCGGCTGTCGCGGTTGCCGTTACGGAACCCATAATCGCTGTTCATGGCCGACAGGGCCGTGGCGCTGCCACTGACAATGGAATGGTGCGACTGCGGGCCCAGCATGGTCCAGAACCGGTATTCCGCCGTGGCGGACAGGCCCACAACCCACGGCATGGGGAAGGACAGGCCGAAAATGCCCTGATAGGCGAAGTTGCCATAAGTACCGCCCACATGCTGGCTGTAGTTCTGGCCATTCACGTTGCCGGTAATGGTGCTGTTCATGTTCTGCCAGCCATAGCCGATACCCGCGCCGAAATACGGGAACAGCCAGCTTTTGCCGATATCCAGGTCGAACAGGGCATTGGCCATAAGGCCCGATTCCTGCTGCCGGCCATCGGCATGGGCATGGTACGCGGCATTGCCGCCCACCGTCTTCATGTCGTTGTTGCGGTAGAAGCCTTCAAGTTCGACACGGAAGCCGTTGCCCAGTCCCCAGCCAAGGCTGCCGATGCCGGTGGCCCCTGTCTTGAATTCATCACGCGCGGAAGAATGGCGTATGACCTGCCCCTGGTTGAAGCTGGCGCCGCCTTCACCGGTGATATACAGGCCCTGGACAGGCTGGGCGAATACAGGAGCGGAGACCAGTACGGAGCCCAGGGTAACCGAGGCAGCCAATAAAGACCCTGCAAGCAATCCGTACCGCAGATTCATACTCTTCTTCTCCCTTCGACGGGCCTCTTCCGGCATATCGGCCCGGTCGGGTGCACGTGCCCTATTCCCTGAAATGATCAGCATCAGCTTTCTTTTGCTGAAATAAACCAGCCCTGACAATCCATTGCCGCCACCTTATCGACCGCTTTGGGCGGCTGCGCCAACTGTCACACCGGAGTGTGTGCGAGATGCCACACCCCTGTCCGGACTGGTTTCCGTGTTGTTCACTCCTGAGGAATCACGTCTTTCATATCATCTTTGCTTCAAACGGTGGCATCAGGTCCGGCGTCTCGAATTCAAGAACCCACAAATCCGGGTCCCGTTCCATCTGCCTTGTAACATAGGCATCAACACCGGCCTGATCTACAGCCGCCTCTCCTGTAGCGCGGAACCATGCCCGGCGTCCATCGTGGGTGCGTGTCTGGGCCAGCACAGACATGTGTCCTGCCCGCCCCAGCAGCACGATCAGGACGCCGCCCGCGTCATCATCGCCATGGTGCAGGACCATGCCCGGATTTCCCTTTTGTCCAGCCTGGCGCAGCATTGCCTTGACCCAGATGCCGGTTTTCAGACGCGCTTCTTCCATTGGGGCGGACTTCTCCGGTAATGCAGAAAAACAGCGGGAGGTATGCAGGAATAGCACGGTTTCCGGCACGGTTGTGGCTTACCCGCCGTTTGCGGGCGCGGCCCCTTCTTCGGGTATGGTGGACAGGGCGGCGTGGTACTCGACAGGATTGTCCAGCAGGGAATGTGCGGCATCAAGGTCGCTGTCCGTGCCAATGGCGGCGGGACACGCCTTGCGGATGGTCAGGATACGCGACAGGTCAACGGGATAGCGGATCTGGCGGGCCGCCGCGACCCATTCTCGGCTGTCCGCGCTGCCTTCCGCCAGGTTCTGGAGCTGGCGTTCGAGTTCACTTTCCCCAAGGCTGGTGCAGACCTGCGGCATGACGCCCAGCCCCTGCAGTGGCCAGCCCAGCGGTGCCAGCACGCGACTCCACGTAACGAACAGTTCGGCCCCGTTGGGCATCTGGCCAATGGTCTGCACCAGACCCTTGCCCAGCGTGGCACTGCCTATGACCACGCCGCGTTTCTGGTCAGCCAGGGCCGCAGCCAGTATTTCGGCCGCGCTGGCGGTCCGTCCGTCCACCAGCACGATAATGGGCAGGCCATTGGTCATGTCGCCACCCTGCACGGCCCAGACATGGTTGGCCTGCGGGTCACGGCCCTGTGTTATGGCTGCAACACCGTGATCAAGCATCAGCGCCGATGTGGTGACCGCCTGCTGCAGCACGCCGCCCCGGTTGCCACGCAGGTCGATGATCAGACCCGAAATGCCGGGCACGTTCATGGCCTCGTCCAGGTACTGGCTCATTTCCTCCGCCGTGTTGGCGGAAAAGGCGGTGATGTGCAGGACCACATGCTTGCCGCTGGTATAGGCGAACACGGTTTCGGGGGGGGTGGAGGCGCGATGCAGCGTGACCGTGCTCTGCCGTCCCTTCGACTCGACAGTGATGCGCACGAGGCTGCCAGTGGGACCGTTCAGCCATGACGCCACGGTTTCCAGAGTGCGGGATGCGGTGGCGCGTCCGTTTATGGCCCGTACGATCTGCCCCGCGGCCAGACTGGTGGGCCATGCAGGGCCATTCGCGTTGACGGCGGTGATGATGATCGCATGACGATCCTGCCCCAGCGTCAGGCCTGCCGTGGCCTCGCCCCCGGTACGGATGCTGCGGTCCGATACGGCTGCCCCCGGCGGGACATAGCGCGAATACGGGTCAAGGTGGTTGAACAGTTCGTCAAAGAAACCCTGCAGCACGCCATCCTGTCCCGTGCTGCGCATGGCGGGGGAATGGTGCCACGCCACATCCAGTATACGGGTGATCGCCGAACTCCACCCCGCGATGTCGTCCGCCGCGGGCACCGGCAGGGCAAGGACGGTTTTCTGTGTCGCGGCAAGCTGGAGGAAACCGTGCTGTTCCTCGATGCTCAGCGAAGGGTCCAGCGCGCTTAGCCCGTTCAGGCCCCACAGCGCGAAATCATGGATATCGTGGCTTTCCAGCGTACGGGGCTGCAGGAATGACAGACTCGCCTGAATGACCGAGGAAATGACCCCCAGGTCCATGCTGGTGCCATCGGTCGCCTCCATGCTGTCTTCATGCATGGGGGGCTGGGGTGTTGGTGCGCGCGTGGGCGTGGGGATATCATCGGCGCAGGCGGCCGTGGTCAGCCGGACGATGACAAGCAGCAGCACGATCGTGTCACGCGGGATATGCCCCAGCGTGGAGATGCGCCGCCGCCATACCCCGGCGTGTTCGCCCCCCCGGGACTGCGGACGCAGGACGATGACCGGAAACCGGCTGCGTTTCATGTCCGCCGCCTGCGATGGCTGGGTGGTGTGTCGGGCAGTGCCAGCAGGACTGTCCCCCGGATGGCGCATGCTTCTTCTATCCGTACGCGCAGGGCCTGACCGGGGCGGAATACCATGGTCGTGTCGCGTGCATGCAATGTCTGCGTTTTTTCGTCATGATGCCACTGATCTTCCGGCAGGGCAGACATGGGCAGCAGCGCCGACGTGCCGGTTGCATCCAGCACGGTGAAGATGCCGAATCGCGACAGGCTGGATATATGCGCGTCCATGACCGTGCCCACGCGGGCCTGCAGCCATGTGGCGGCGTAGCGTTCCAGCGTTTCGCGTTCGGCCTGTGCCGCGCGGCGTTCGGTGCGGGTAATGGCGAGTCCCGCTTCCTCCAGTTCATCATGGCTGGGGGCGGGACCGGGTTCCAGCCCGGTGGCGACCAGCAGGGCGCGGTGGGTCAGCAGGTCGGCATAACGGCGGATCGGGCTGGTGAAATGGGCATAGGCGGCCAGGGACAGGCCAAAATGCCCGACTGGTTCGGGGCTGTATTCCGCCTGGTTCTGCGCGCGCAGGATCAGTTCGTTCACCAGTCCGGCCTGATCCGTATCGCGGACCTGCTGCAGGATATGGTCAAGATCGGCGGCGCGCAGGCTGCCCACTGGCGGCAGCTTCAGGCCCATGGTGTCCAGCGTGCGGCGCAGGCTTTCCAGCCGTTCGGGCGTTGGTGGCGCGTGGATCCGGTACAGGCAGGGCAGGTGCCGCCCCTCCAGGCACCGGGCGGCGGCGACATTGGCCGCGATCATGAATTCCTCGACCAGGCGGTGGCTGTCGAGACGGATGCGCGGCTGGATGGCCGCGATCTGTCCATGGTCATTCAGCCGCACCTGTCGTTCGGGCAGGTCCAGATCCAGCGTGCCGCGCTGTGCCCGTGCCGTGGACAGGCATCGCCATGCCCCGAACAGACTGTCCAGCAGCCCGTCGGGTAGGGCGGCAACGGTGGCGTCCGGCGCGCCATCACGCGCTGCCTGCACCTGTTCATAGGTCAGTCGGGCGGCACTGCGCATGATGCCGCGCCCGAAGCGGGCGTTGCTGATGGCGCCGTCGGCAGCCACGTCCATGTTGACGAAAATACAGCCCCGATCTTCCCCGGGGCGGAGCGAACACCAGCCGTTGGACAGGTCTTCGGGCAGCATGGGGATCACCCGGTCGGGGAAGTAGACCGAATTGCCTCGCAGGTGGGCCTCGCGGTCCAGTGCGCTGCCCGGCCGCACGTACCACGCGACATCCGCGATGGCGACGGTAATGCGGAATCCCTCACCATCGGGTTCAGCATAGACTGCATCATCAAAATCACGGGCGTCCGCGCCATCAATGGTGACCAGTGGCATGTCGCGCAGGTCGGTGCGCCCCTGTGCCGTGACCCCACGGGCGGCCCTTGCCTGCGCCAGTGCTTCGGTCGGGAAGACATGGGGGATTCCCAGCATGGCCACCGCGATCATGCTTATGGTCCGTGCATCCCCCTGCGGGCCAAGGCGTTCGATGATCCGCGCGGGGTGCAGTCCCGGCCCGGACTGGGGCAGGGGGGTGGCGATGACGATTTCGTTATCCGGGCTGTCCGCGTCC
Source organism: Komagataeibacter oboediens (assembly GCF_018491655.1). Classification (NCBI taxonomy): domain Bacteria; kingdom Pseudomonadati; phylum Pseudomonadota; class Alphaproteobacteria; order Acetobacterales; family Acetobacteraceae; genus Komagataeibacter; species Komagataeibacter oboediens. The sequence continues at coordinate 75,008 of NZ_JABLUU010000016.1, forward strand.
TCGCCCACGGGAATGACCCATTGCGCCTTCGCCCGTCGGTCGGCGGGGGTCAGCGTGCCCGCCGGGCGATAGCGCGCAGGCGCAGAGGCCATGGGATCGGTTTCATCAAGGGTGCGGAACAGGCCAACAACCTCCATTGGCGCATCGGTCAGGCGACGCAGCGTGCGGCCTTCGTACCGGCCCGGCCCGACGCGGCGAAGACGGGCGACCACGCGTTCACCAGGTGCCAGGGCAGCCCGACCACGCAGTTCGGGATGCATGAAGATGACGGGCGCGCTGCCATCGCCATCCCACTGCACGGGGCGGGCAATGGGGTCGCCATCCGAATCCGTGCCGGTGACCTGCACGACCATGGATTCGGGCAGCCGGTCCGAAACACGGAACCGCCGCGCCCCGGCGGGAGCCAGCATGCCATCCAGCGCCATTTCACGCAGCATCTGGCGCAGGGCCTGTTTGTGTTCGGGCCCCAGACCGAATTCCCGGCTGATCTCGCGTTTGCCGATCCGCCCGGTTGCGTTTTCGATAAACGCGCGAAGCTGTTCACGATCCGGCAGGCCGCCCGCACGGGCCTGTGGCATGCCCGTGGGCAGGGTGTCCGGCATCTCGGAAGTTGCTGGACGCTGCCGTTTCATGATCAGTCGCTCTCGCTTTCGGTCTTGGCCGGGGTGGCCTTCTTGCGGGTCGTGGTCTTGCGCGTGGTCGTCTTGGCTGCGGTTTTGGTCGCCGTCTTGCGGGGGGCGGCCTTTTTCTTCGGCGCGGCTTCGTCGCCTTCGGTGGCTTCGGCCGTCTTTGCCTTCGTCTTGCGGGCCGCGGGCTTGCGGGTGGTGGTCGCTTTCTTGCCCTTGGCCTTCAGCGGCTTGCCCTTTTCGGTCAGCAGCGTCAGCGCCTCGTCCATGGTCACATCGTTCATGTCCTGACCACGTGGCACGGTGGCCACGATGGATCCGTGCTGCACATAAGGACCAAAGCGGCCCTTGCGCACCATGACCGGTTCGCCATCCTTGGGGTGGGGACCAATGGTACGGATGGACGCCAGTTTCTTGGCCAGCGCATCCACCGCGCGGTTCAGCCCCACGGTCAGGACGTCATCATCCTTGTCCAGCGACCCGTACACCGCACCCATTTTCACATATGGCCCGAAACGGCCCAGACCGGCCTCGATCGGTTCGCCCAGTTCGGGATGGATGCCCACGATGCGCGGCAGGGACAGCAGCCCCACGGCCTGTTCCAGCGTGATCTTGTCCCCATCCAGCCCGCGCGGAATGGTGGCGCGCTTCGGCTTAGCCTTCTTGTCTTCCGGGTCGGGCTCGCCCTGCTGCACATACAGGCCCCACGGACCACGGCGCACGGTGACTTCCTCGCCCGTCGGTCCGGTGCCCAGCACGCGCATGCCATCCTTCAGCGCCGCCGCGTCCTCGCCTTCCTTGGTGGGGTCAACCACCAGCTTGCGGGTATACTGGCAGGTAGGATAGTTGGAACACCCTATGAATGCGCCATAACGCCCCAGCTTCAGCCCCAGACGTCCGGTATGGCAGGCGGTGCAGACGCGCGGGTCCTGCCCGTCCTCGCGCTGCGGGAAGAAATAGGGGGCAAGATCCGCATCCAGCGCCGTGATGACGTCGGAAATCTTCAGGTCCTTGGTCTGGTCCACCGCGTGGGAGAAATCGGACCAGAACGCGGACATGACATCCCGCCAGTTCGCGCGCCCGCCGGAAATGTCATCAAGCTGTTCCTCCAGCCCCGCCGTGAACTGCGTATCGACATACCGTTCAAAGAAGGAGGTCAGGAAGGCCGTGACCAGCCGCCCGCGATCCTCGGGCACGAAGCGCCGGTTTTCCAGCTGGACGTAATTCCGGTCGCGCAGCACGGTCAGGATGGAAGCATAGGTGGAGGGACGGCCAATGCCGATTTCCTCCATCTTCTTCACCAGCGACGCTTCCGAATAACGCGGCGGTGGCTGGGTGAAGTGCTGTTCCGCCGCGACATCGCCACGGCCAATGGCGTCACGTTCCTTCATGGCGGGCAGCATGCGGTCCTGATCGTCCTCCGCCTTGGCGGGGGAATCGTCGCGGCCTTCGCTGTACAGGCGCAGGAAACCGTCAAACGCGATCATGGACCCGGTGGCTCGCAGGGTCACGCGCTGCTGGCGGTCCACAATGTCGACTGCGACCTGATCGAGTTCGGCTGACTGCATCTGGCTGGCGACCGAGCGTTTCCACACCAGATCATACAGCTTCTTCTGTTCGGGCGAGAGGTAGCGCGCCATGTCGGCGGGCGTGCGCCGCACGTCGGTCGGGCGGATAGCTTCGTGCGCTTCCTGTGCGTTCTTGGCCTTGGTGGAATACATGCGCGCCTTCTCTGGCACGTATTCCGGTCCGAAGCTGTGGCCGATATGGCCGCGGATGGCGCTGATCGCCTCGCCTGCCATCTGCACGCCGTCGGTTCGCATGTAGGTGATCAGGCCGACCGTCTCGCCACCGATATCAATGCCTTCATACAGCTGCTGCGCGGTGCGCATGGCCACCTGCGCACCCATGCCCAGCTTGCGCGATGCTTCCTGTTGCATGGTCGATGTGGTGAAGGGCGGCGGCGGGTTGCGGCGGACCTTGCGGCGTTCAACCTTTTCAACGCTGAAATCGCCTGCTTCCACCGCTGCCTTCGCGTCCATGGCGCGGGCTTCGGTGTTCAGGTCGAACTGGTCCAGCTTGTGTCCATCCAGATGGGTCAGCCGTGCGGAGAACGCAGCACCCGCCGGCGTGGTCATGCGTGCGATGACCGACCAGTATTCGCGCGGCTTGAAGACCTCGATTTCCGCTTCGCGCTCACAGATCAGGCGCAGGGCGACCGACTGCACGCGGCCCGCGCTGCGCGATCCGGGCAGCTTGCGCCACAGCACGGGCGACAGCGTAAAGCCCACGAGGTAGTCCAGCGCGCGCCGGGCGAGATATGCCTCGATCAGCGGGAAATCCAGCCCGCGTGGATGGGCCATCGCGGTCTTGATGGCGCTTTTGGTGATTTCGTTGAATGTGACGCGCTGCACGTCGATCCCCTTGAGGAGGTTCTTCTCCTCCAGGATCGCGCGCACGTGCCATGAAATGGCCTCGCCCTCACGGTCGGGGTCAGTGGCAAGGTACAGATGCTTTGCCCCACGCAGCGCCTTGGCAATGGCCGCGATCTGGCGGCTGCCGCGCTCGTCGGTTTCCCACACCATGGCAAAGCCTTCGTCGGGCTTGACGCTGCCATCCTTGGGCGGCAGGTCGCGCACATGCCCGAACGAGGCAAGAACCGTGTAGTCATCACCCAGATACTTATTGATCGTTTTCGCCTTGGCTGGCGATTCGACCACCACGACGTCAGTCATTCTGTCTCCGGATCACGATTCTAAAACCTTGTATAATCCCGGCTGTCAGGCGGGGGGTGGACGCCGCACGACCATATCCCCCGCAAGGAATTCGATCGTGCCCGCAATCTCCATTTCCGACAGGACGGTCAGGACTGCTGCTGTCGAGAACTGGCAGCGCCGTACAAGATCGTCAACAGGTGATGGTGTGAAAGATAGAAAACCCTCTATCATTTCATGAAGGTCACCCGTCCCTGCCGGCGGGGGGGCAGGCGGTGGCGCGGGCTGCGATCCGTGGCGCGGGACGGGGGCGCGCACCGGGGCGGCCGGTCGCGGCGCCTGTTGGGAAAACAGCGTGCTTTCCTCCATGAATTCAGGAAGTTCACGCAAAATATCGCGTTCATTTTCCGTCAGGACCGCACCCTGGCGCAGCAGATCATTGCTGCCATGGCAACGGGGGTCCAGCGGTGATCCGGGCACGGCAAATACGGTGCGGTCATATTCCAGTGCCATGCGTGCCGTGATCAGGCTGCCTGAACGCAGCGCGGCCTCGATCACCACGCAACCCAGCCCCAGTCCGGCGATCAGCCGGTTGCGGCGCGGGAAGTGCCGTGCCTGCGGCACCGTGCCCGGTGGGGCTTCGGTCACAACCGCGCCAGTGTGCGCGATCAGGTCCTGCAGGTCGCCATGTTCGGGTGGATATGGACAGTCCAGACCGCCCGCGATGGCCGCCACCGTGCGGCCTGCCGTCATGGCGCCGCGATGGGCGGCGGCATCGATCCCGCGTGCCAGTCCCGATACGGTGTCCACGCCGTGGGCCGCCAGCAGGGCGGCAAGGCTTTCCGCCATGCGGATCCCGCCGGATGAGGCATTACGCCCGCCCACGATGCCTACCATCCGATTCGCCAGCAGTGTGACGTCCCCCAGCACGCACAGCACCGGCGGGGCATCATGCAGGCGGGCCAGAAGGGGCGGATACCCCGGCTGCCCGTGCACCAGCAGGTGCGCGCCCATGGCCTGCAGCCGGTCAGTTTCACGTAATGCCGCATCACGCGGGCACACCGGGCCCACGCTGCGGCTTATGCGGGTTGCACCGCGTTCAAGCATGTCGAGCGCGGAGTGCGCGCTGCCATGCGTTCGGACAAGGCGGCGATAGGCAACCGGCCCGATGCCGTCCGTCCTGGCCAGCCGCAGGCAGGCCAGCACCGTTTCGGCATCGGGGGCGGTCATGCGCTTTTCTGGCCGATCCTTGGTTCCGTGCCCTTCAGCAGGCGGCTGATATTGGCGTGATGGCGGATCAGGATCATTACCGCGATCAGGCAGCCCGCAACATAGGCGGGGGAGGAAAAGTCGATCCGGCCCGGCCGGATCATGAGCAGCGGCAGCGCTGCGAAGGCAATGATCGCGCCCGCTGATGAAATGCGTGTGACCTTGGCGAATATCAGCCACAGCGCACAGCAGCACAGCCCAACCCCGGGCATGAGCGCCAGCACGCAGCCCAGACCGGTCGCAACCCCCTTGCCGCCACGGAATTTCAGCCACACGGGAAAGCAGTGCCCCGCCACGGCAAAGACGGCGGCAAGGGATTCGGCAGCCAGCGTATGGAACGGACACAGCACGAAGGCGCAGAAAACGGCGAAAGCCCCCTTCGTGCCATCCAGCGCCAGCGTGCCGGCCGCCAGTCCCTTGCGCCCGGTGCGCAGCACGTTGGTGGCCCCGATATTGCCCGATCCGATCTTGCGGATATCCCCATTGCCCGACAGGGCTGTCAGCACCAGCCCGAAGGGAATGCTGCCAATCAGGTAGGACAGGAACGCGACCGCGGCCATAAGCGGCAGGTCATAGGTGGGAATGCCGTAGATCATGCGGCGGCGGCCCCGAATACACGCCGCCCGTTTTTCCATGTGCCCAGCACGCGGCCTTCCAGCGCGCGGCCGTCAAACGGGGTATTCTGTGCCTTGCCCGGCAGTTCGCCCGCGCGCACGACCCAGCCCGTCTCGGGATTGAACAGGCACAGGTCGGCGGCACTGCCTGCCGCAAGCGTCCCGGCCCCGCTGCGCAGCACGCCGGCGGGGCGATGGGTCAGCAGGCCAAGGGCATCCATCATGCCCAGGTTGCCCGCATGCACCTGCGCCAGCGTTACCGCCAGCAGCGTGCACAGTCCTGTCCCCCCGGCGGAGGCCACGGCAAAAGGCTGGCGCTTGTCATCCGCGTCGCACGGCATGTGATCGGACGCGATGGCGTCAATCGTACCATCCGCCAGCGCGGCGCATACAGCGCGGCGGTCCGCTTCCGCACGCAGCGGCGGCGACAGCTTGGCATAGGTGCGGAAATCACCGATCACGGTTTCATTCAGGTCGAAATACGGTGGCGCCGTATCGCACGTCACCCTGACGCCATCGGCCTTGGCGGCCCGGATCAGGTCCAGCCCCTCGGCGGTGGAAACGTGGCCGAAATGCAGCCGCCCGCCCGTCATGCGCGCAAGGCGCAGGTCACGCGCGATCAGGATGGCCTCGGCCGCCGCCGGAATGCCCGGCAGGCCCAGGCGGGTCGCCAGCTCGCCATCGGTCGCGCAGCCGCCACGCGCCAGTGACGGATCTTCGGGATGCTGGACAATCAGCGCGTCGAAGCCTTTGGCATAGGTCAGCATCTGCCGCATGGTGCGGCTGTCAGCAATGGCGTGGGGACCGTCGGTGAAGGCAATCGCACCTGCTTCGGCCAGCAGGCCGATTTCCGCCATTTCCTTTCCGGCGCATTCGCGTGTCAGCGCGCCATAGGGCAGGATGCCGATCATGCCCGTTTCCTCACCGCGTGCGCGCAGCAGGCGGGCGAGGGCGGGATTGTCTATGGTCGGGCTGGTATTGGGCAGCACGGCGATGGTGGTGATGCCACCGGCAACCGCAGCCTTTGCCGCGGACAGCACCGTTTCGCGGTATTCATAGCCGGGTTCGCCAATGGTGACCCGCATGTCCACCAGTCCGGGACACAGGACGAGGTGGCCGCCGCCATCCACGATGTCCGCGCCTTCCGGCGCACCTTCCGCCTGTGGCAGGTCGGTGCCGGCGATCACGCCGTCCTGCACCAGCAGGCGGCCGGGACGGTCAAGGGAGCTTGCCGGATCGATCAGGCGGACATTTTCAAACAGGACCGGCTTCATGCGCCATCTCCCCCGCGTGCGAGGATGTCCAGAACCGCCATGCGCACGGCAACCCCCATTTCCACCTGTTCACGGATCACGCTCTGGTCGGAATCGGCAACGCGGCTGTCAATTTCTACGCCCCGGTTCATCGGGCCAGGATGCATGACCAGCGCATGCGGTTTTGCCAGCGCAAGGCGTTTGTTATCCAGTCCGTAGAAACGGAAATATTCACGCGCGCTGGGTACCTGCGTGCCCTTCATGCGCTCACGCTGCACGCGCAGCATCATGACGACATCCACCCCGCGCAGGCCATCTTCCATCGTATGGTGAATGCTGACCCCCAGTGCCCCGATCGCGCCGGGCACCAGTGTCGGTGGCCCCACCACGCGCACCTGGCAGCCCATGGCGGTCAGCAGGTGGATGTTCGAGCGCGCCACGCGGCTGTGGCTGACATCGCCACATATGGCGACGGTCAGCCCCTCGAACGTGCCGAAGTGGCGGCGGATGGTCAGCGCGTCCAGCAGTGCCTGTGTCGGGTGTTCATGTGTGCCGTCACCGGCATTGACCACGCTGGCCTGCACTTTCTGCGCCAGCAGGGCGGGCGCGCCGGACTGCGAATGGCGCACCACCAGCAGGTCGGTATGCATTGCATTCAGGGTCGCGGCCGTGTCCAGCAGCGTCTCCCCCTTGTTGACCGAGGAACTGGCGACCGTCATGTTCACCACATCCGCGCCCAGCCGCTTGCCCGCCAGTTCGAACGAGGTGCGCGTGCGGGTGCTGTCCTCGAAAAACAGGTTGATCAGCGTGCGCCCGCGCAGCAGGTCGCGCGGCGTTTTGCGCGACCGGTTGAGCAGGGCGTAATGTTCCGCCAGGTCAAGGAATGGCGTGATCCGGCTGGGATGCATGCCCTGCACGCCCAGCAGATGCCGGGCCGGTCGGGTCAGGAAGACATTGCTGCCATGGCTGCCGCGATCATTCATGGGCGGCAACCGCATTGATGCGCGCCAGTACTTCGTCACGGCCAAGGGCGGCCAGCGTGTCATCAATGCCGGGTGACATGGTGCTGCCGGTCACGGCGGCGCGCAGCGGCTGCGCCACCTTGCCCAGCTTCATGTCATGCGTTTCGGCAAACTGGCGCAGGGTCGCGTCAATGCCGTCCTTCGTAAATGGCTCGGTCGCTGTCAGCGCATCGGCCAGCCTGCCCAGCATGACGCGGTTTTCCGGCGTCAGCAGCTTTTCGGCCTTGGGCGCGAATTCAAGCGGCAGCGAACGGCCAAGGAAGGCGGCATTGTCCGCCAGTTCCACCAGCGTCTTCGCACGTTCCTTCAGCCCCGGCATAAGCGCCAGTACCTTTGCACGCGTAGCGTCGGAGGTATCGACCCCTTCCATCCTGTCCAGGCGTTCCATCACGTCATTGGTCAGGCGCGTATCATCGGCCTGACGCAGCCATACACCATTGATGTACAGCAGCTTGGCGTAATCCATGCGCGAGGGCGAGCGGCCGACGCCGTCAAGGTCGAACAGTTTGATCTGTTCCTCCCGCGACAGGATCTCGGCATCGCCATGGCCCCAGCCAAGACGCAGCAGGTAATTGTTCAGTGCTTCGGGCAGGTAGCCCATTTCGCGGAATTCGACGACCGACTGCGCCCCGTGCCGCTTGGACAGCTTGGCGCCGTCGGGGCCGTGGATCAGCGGCAGATGCGCGAAATGCGGCAGATCCCAGCCCATGGCGCGGTAGATCATGGCCTGGCGGAAGGTGTTGGTCAGGTGGTCATCGCCACGGATGACGTGGGTGATGTCCATGTCATGGTCATCCACTACCACGGCAAGCTGGTAGACCGGGGTGCCATCGGCGCGCAGGATGATCATGTCATCCAGTTCCGAATTGGCCACGCGTACGTCGCCCTGCACCAGGTCATGGATGGTCGTCTCGCCCTCACGCGGGGCCTTGATGCGGATGGTGTAGGGGGTGTTGGCGGGGGCTTCCGACGGGTCGCGGTCGCGCCACATGCCATTGTAACGCGGGGGACGGCCCTCGGCCATCGCCTTTTCGCGCATTTCCTTCAGTTCGTCTGCCGTGCAGTAGCAGCGGTAGGCCAGCCCCTTTTCCAGCAGTTCATGCGCCACTTCGGTATGGCGTGCCTGCCGGGTGGACTGGAACACCGGTTTTTCGTCTGAGTGGATATCCATCCACGCCAGCCCGTCGAACAGGACATCGACCGCCTTCTGGGTCGAGCGTTCTCGGTCGGTATCCTCGATCCTGAGCAGGAACTGGCCGCCATGGTGGCGGGCATAGAGGAAATTGAAAAGGGCGGCACGGGCGTTGCCGATATGCAGCAGGCCGGTGGGGCTGGGTGCAAAACGCGTACGGACTGTCATGAGCCGGTTCCTTAGCATGTTTTCCGCCTGCTGACAGGGGGCAGTCTGGCGTGTGTGCCATCTCCGCCGGTAGGGTGTGCATTCCGGCCACGCATGGGCGTGGCCGTGACATGGGTGCAGATCATTACGGGGGTTGTCCTGCCGCGCCAGCATATCGACCGCGCCCGCTCCACACTGTCGCGCATGACGATGGGCGTCAGCGCATGGCTGTGGGGGCAGCATACCCGTTTCGTGCTGTGGCTTCCCGCCCTGCTGGCAGCCGGGATGGCCATGTATTTCACGCTGTCATGGGAACCGTCCGCCGCATGGGCATGGGGGGCGGGCATGATGGTCGTGGGGTGTGTCGCTGCACGGCTTGTCTGGGGTCATGGGCTGTTGGTGCGCCTTGGCTGCGGGGTGGTGGGGGCGTGTGCGGCGGGCGCCCTGCTGGCATGGGTGCAGGCGCACCGCATGCCCCCGTTTCCCGACCTGCCGCGCCGGGCGGTGCACCTGTCGGGCCGGGTGCTGGATGCCGACGGACGGGCCCTGCGTGATGGCGCGTGGGCATGGCGGGTGCGGCTGGCGGATGTGCGCTTCCTTGACGGCATCAATACCGGCATGCCGCCGCTGCGCCGCGCCCTTGTGTTGAGCCTGCTGCCCGATGATGCATGCGTTCCCGTGTCGGGCGATACCGTGCTGGCGCGCGTGATGCTGTCGCCACCCGCCTTTCCCGCCCTGCCGGGCGGTCATGATGTCCAGCGCCGCGCATGGTTTGACGGGCGTGCGGGGACCGCCCGTGCGCTGGACAGGGTGACATGCGGGCATGGGCATCCCCCATCCGCCCGCATCGCCAGCATGCGGCAGGCATTGGCGCAGCGGATTCGTGCCGCCCTGCCCGGTACGCGCGGTGATATTGCTGCCACCGTTCTGGTGGGGGCCGATGGCGCGATTCCGGCGCGCGTGCGTGACGCCTTTGCCGATGCCGGGTTGGCGCACCTGCTGGCGGTGGCGGGGCTGCATCTTGCCATTGTCATGGGGCTGGTCATGGCTGCGGTGCGCATGGGGCTGACGCTGTCCGAACGTGCGGCGCTGTTCTGGCCGTGCCGGCAGATTGCGGCGGTCTGCGCGTTACTGGCGGGTGGGGGATATGTCCTTGTCACCGGTGCGCACCTGCCGGCACTGCGCAGCCTGTTCATGGCGATGCTTGCGGTCGTGGCGCTGGTGGCTGGCAGGCGGGTGGTGTCCATGCGGGCGCTGGCGGTGGCGGTGGTTATCCTGCTGTGCCTTGATGCGGAAAACGTGGCCGAACTATCGCTGCAGATGTCGGCTGCGGCGGTGATGGCGCTGATCGCCGGTTTCGATGCGCTGCGTCCCGGCCTGTCGGCATGGGAACATGACATGGCATGGTGGCGCAGGCTCGGTGCGCGGTGCGCGCATCCGCTGCTGGCGAGTATCCTTGCGGGTAGCGCGTGCATCCCGGTGGGCATGGCGCATTTCGGAACGGTGCAGCCGTGGTTCGTGCTGGCCAACCTGCTGGCCGTGCCGCTCATGTCGGTGTGGATCATGCCGTGGGGGCTGCTGTCCTTCGTGCTGATGCTACCGGGTTGGGAAAAGCTGGCGCTGGTGCCCATGGGATGGGGCATTGCCGTGGTGGATTGGCTGGCGCGGCAGGTGTCATGGCTGCCGGGCGCGCATATCGGGGTGCCCGCCATCGGCAATGGGGGACTGGCGCTGTTTTTTGCCGGGTTGTGCTGGCTGTGCCTGTGGGGCGGGCGGGTGCGCCTGCTGGGGTTTGCACCGGTTGCGCTGGCGCTGCTGTCACCATGGTGGGCGGCGCGCCCGGGGGTGATGGTATCGCCTGATGCGCGGATGGTGGGCGTTACGGTGGGGCATACAATCCTGACCGGTCCCGGTGCGCATCCCGACCCGTTCGTTTTACGCGAATGGCAACGGGTGACGGGGCTGGATGCGGGCACGTTGCCCGATAACGGCAGACAGGGCGTGCTGTCCTGTCAGGACAGGACGTGCCGCGTGCGCGAACCGGATGGAGATGTGGTGGTCGTGCTTTCCCCACGGCAACCGGGATGGGTGTCCTGTCGTGATGCCCGGCTGGTGGTGAACCTGTCGGGGCAGGCCGGGTGCCCCGGCGTTCCGCTGATCGGGCGGTTCGATATCTGGCGCAACGGGGCCTATGCCCTGTTACCCGATCATGCAGGTGGCGTCATGGTCCGGACTGACCGGCAGGCACGCGGTGCACGGCCCTGGGTCATGCGGCCCGGTGGGGCCGGCGTGCCTGACCTGCCCATGGCCGAGGCGGAATAGGACAGGACACGCAGGTATCTGCCAATCAGAAAGAAGTTTTTGATGAAGCTTTTTCCAAAAAGCTTCGAAGGACACCGCTCTTGATGAAAAAAGGCGGTACCCGGAGACTTTCATTCCTTTGAAGATGCGGCTGGCGCCCCGACCGCGCGCAGGTCGTCCTTCATGCGGTACTGGCATGGGTCAAAGGCGGGACAGCGCCAGCATTCGGGCCTGCGAGCCTTGCAGACATAGCGTCCGTGCAGGATCAGCCAGTGGTGCGCAGGGCGCAGCATGTCAGCGGGAATGCGGCGGACAAGCTGGTCCTCCACCGCGCGTGGGGTCGCCCCGGGCGCCAGGCCGGTGCGGTTGCCGATACGGAAGATATGGGTATCGACCGCCATGGTGCTGTCGCCAAAGGCCACGTTCATGACCACGTTCGCGGTCTTGCGCCCCACGCCGGGAAGCGATTCAAGCGCCGCGCGGTCATAGGGCACCTTGCCGTCAAAGCGTTCCAGCAACTGCTGTGACAGGGCGACGACATTGCGCGCCTTGGTCCGCCACAGCCCGATGGTGCGGATATGCGCGCCGACCTTTTCCTCCCCCAGTTCCACCATGGCCCGTGGGGTGGGTGCGTCACGGAACAGCGCCTTTGTCGCCCTGTTGACCGAGGCATCGGTCGCCTGCGCCGACAGCACCACGGCAACCAGCAGGGTATAGTCGTCCACGAAATCCAGTTCGCTTTCGGCATTCGGGTTGGCGGCGGCCAACTGGGTGATGAAGGACCGCACTTCCGCCAGTGTCATGGCGCGGCGCGCGGGTTTCTTCGGGGATCTGGCTGTTGTCATCGGTTACTCGCAGGCGGTGGATCGCACGCCATTGTGCGGCGTTGCGGGTGGCGGTGTAAATCACCCCGCCACCCGGCGGCAGCCATCGGCCTTGCGCATGGCTGCGGTGGGGGCTAGTCGTTCCGGCCCCGGCGGCGCATGGGTGCCCGAGCGTATGGCCGTGCGGTTTCCTGCATCATGGCGTGTTGGCAATGGTATCCTTTCTTTTCCGTCCGGTATCGGGACGACATGAATTTTCCGACGTGCTGGGCTTTGTCTGGCGCAGGTGGCGCACGTATCCCGGCTTTCTTGCATGGACGCTGGCGGGGATCGCATCGGCCACCGTGGCGGATGTGATGATGCCGCTGCTGGCGGGCTGGCTGGTCAATGATGTGTCCCGTCCCGCGCAGCACGCTGCGGTTCATCGCGCCATATGGGATGTGGTCGGCCTGACCGTGCTGGGGCTGGGTGGCATCATCGCGCGGCGCACGGCCTATATCGGCATTTCCCACCTGACATCGCACGTCATGATCGGCATCGTGACGGAGGTGTTCGCCCGCGTACAGCGGTTTTCCAGCGAATGGCATGCCTCCAACTTTGCCGGGTCAACCGTCCGGCGCATCACGCGCGGAATGGGGGCGGTGGACACGCTGGGGGATACGCTGCTGCTCATGCTGGTGCCGGAGGGGATCGTGCTGTGCGCCACGACGGCCGTGCTGGCCTTTCACTGGCCCCTGATGGGGCTGGTACTGGCTGTGGGGGCGGCCGCACTGGTGGCGCTGTCGGTCATGCTGACGCTGCGGTACGTCGCGCCATCCGCGCGCCTTGCCAATACATGGGATACGCGTATGGGGGCGACCCTGTCCGATGCGGTGACATGCAATGCGGTGGTGAAGGCATGCGGCGCGGAAGCGCGGGAGGACGCGCGGCTGGCATGGGTGGCGGGTCGCTGGCGGAAGCGCACGGTGCGGTCGTGGCTGCGCGGAACCGACAGCGCAAACCTGCAGAACCTGGCAGCCCTTGTCATGCGCATGGTGCTGATCGCGGGGGTGGCGCTGCTATGGGTGCGTGGTCGTGCGGGGCCGGGGGATGTGGCCTATGTGCTGACGATGATGTTCGTGATCCAGGGCTACCTGCGCGATATTGGCCAGCAGATTTCCGTCGTGCAGCGTTCGGTCAATGAAATGGAGGAACTGGTCACCCTGTTCCATATGCAGCCTGCGGTGGCCGATCGCCCCGGTGCCGCGCCCCTGCGGGTGACGCATGGCCATATACGTTTCGAGCATGTGCGCTTTGGCTATGAACGCCAGCATGGCAGGCTGCTGTTCGATGACCTGAACCTTGATATCGCGCCGGGCAGCAGGGTGGCCCTTGTTGGTCCGTCGGGTTCAGGCAAGACCACGCTGACACGGATGCTGCAGCGGCTGTATGATGTGCAGGGGGGACGGATCACGATTGACGGGACGGATATCGCCACCGTCACGCAGGCCAGCCTGCGTGGGCAGATTGCCATCGTCCCGCAGGAGCCACTGCTGTTCCATCGTTCGCTGGCGGAAAACATTGCCTATGGCCGACCGGACGCCACGGATGCGGAGATCGAACATGCCGCCCGGCAGGCCAATGCAGCGGACTTTATCGCCCGTCTGCCGCGCGGTTACGCCACCATGGTGGGCGAACGCGGTGTCAAGCTGTCGGGTGGGGAGCGCCAGCGCATCGCCATTGCGCGCGCGTTTCTGAGCCATGCGCCCATTGTCATCATGGACGAGGCGACATCCAGCCTTGATTCCCGTTCGGAAATGCTGGTCCAGCAGGCGATGGAACGGCTTATGGCCGGGCGCACGGTTCTGGTCATCGCCCACCGGCTGTCCACCGTGATGGGTCTGGACCGCATCATCGTGTTCCGCCACGGACAGGTATGCGAGGATGGCCCCCACGCGACCCTCATGACGCGCGAGGGAGGGATCTATCGCGGACTGTTTGAACTCCAGTCCCTGTAGGCATCCAGGGAGTGCAGGGGAAGCATCCCGGTTTCCGGGATGCTGTTTTCTTTTCAGGTGGCGTCCTGGCCCGGCAGCATGGCGCCCAGCGCCCTGCCGCCAAACAGGTGAACATGGAAATGCGGCACTTCCTGTCCGCCTTCCACGCCGACATTGGACAGCAGGCGGTAGCCGGGCGCTTCCAGTTTCAGGTCGCGCGCGACCTGTCCCACCGCGCGGGTGAAGCCGGTAATTTCGGCTTCCGTGCCATTGCGGCTGAAATCGGCGAAGGAAACGAACGGCCCCTTGGGAATGACCAGTACATGCACGGGCGCCTTGGGCGCGATGTCATGGAAGGCGAGGGCGTATTCGTCCTCATACACCTTCTTGCATGGCAGTTCACCGCGCAGGATGCGGGCGAATACGTTCTGCGGATCGTAGGGTCCGGTGCCGTTGACGGCCATGGGGTATCTCCTGTTTGCGAACGGGGATCAGGCCAGCGGGTCGTGCGGGCGTGACGCCTTTTCAGCGACGCCGCTGGTGCCTTCACGGCGCAGCAGTTCCGCCCATACTTCCGCCGGTTTGACCCCGGCATCCACCCACATCACGATCAGGTGGTACAGCACGTCTGCGCTTTCGCTGACCAGTTCGCCCCGGTTGCCCGCCACCGCCTCGATCAGGCATTCGACGGCTTCCTCGCCGAATTTCTGCGCGATCTTGCGCCGGCCGCGCGCCAGAAGGCGGGCGGAATGGCTGACGGACGGGTCCGTGCCGCGCCGTGATTCCACGACATCGAACAGGCGGTCCAGCACATCAGGGGTGGCAGGCCCCACCGCTTCCAGCTTCAGGCTGGCGGCGGCTTTTGCCGGGGCGTTCTTGCGGGATTTTTCTGGCTTGGCCATCACAGTGCTCCGATAGGCAGGGGAAAGGGGATCAGTCACTCAGGCGGACCGGCAGGCCCGCTGCCGTCAGCGCCTGCTTGACCTGGGGAATGGTGAACTGGCCGAAATGGAAGACACTGGCGGCCAGCAGGCCGGTGGCGCCCGCGCGGGCACCTTCGACAAAATGCTCCAGTTCCCCAACCCCGCCAGAGGCCACGATGGGAATCCGTACCGCCGCATTGGCCGCGCGCAGCAGGTCAAGGTCGAACCCCTTGCCCGTGCCGTCGCGGTCCATGCTGGTCAGCAGGATCTCGCCCGCACCCCGTTCGGCCACTTCGCGGCACCAGTCGATCACGTTGCGCCCGGTGGGGGTACGGCCGCCATGGGTATAGACCTCCCATGATCCATGGCCATCGCTCCGGGCATCAATGGCGACGACCACGCACTGGCTGCCGAATTTCTGCGCGGCCTCACTGACCAGTTCGGGGCGTGAGACTGCAGCCGAGTTCATGGCGCACTTGTCTGCCCCCGCCAGCAGCAGGCGTCGCATGTCATCCGTGGTGCGCACGCCGCCGCCCACCGTCAGCGGCAGGAAAATACGTTCCGCCGTGCGGCTGACGACATCAAGGATGGTGTCGCGGTTTTCATTGCTGGCGGTGATGTCGAGGAAGGTCAGCTCATCTGCCCCGGCCGCGTCATATACGGCGGCCTGTTCCACCGGGTCGCCCGCGTCGCGCAGCGAGACGAAGTTGACACCCTTGACCACCCGGCCGTTCTTGACATCCAGACAGGGGATGACACGCAGTTTCAGCATCAGGACAGGACCCGCAGGGCTTCGCCCAGGTCGATGCGCCCGTCATACAGCGCGCGGCCCACGATCACGCCTTCGATGCCTGGCGCCTGCGCGGTCGCCGCACGCAGGGCTTCGAGATGTTCAAGACTGCCCACCCCGCCGCTGGCGATGACGGGAATGGACAGGGCATTGGCCATGTCGGCGGTCTGTTCGATATCGATGCCCGTCAGCATGCCGTCGCGGCTGATTTCGGTGAAGATGACGGCTGCGACCCCCGCGTCCTGCATGCGCTGGCCCAGGTCCACGGCCTTCATTTCCGATGTCTCGGCCCAGCCTTCGGTTGCGACCTGTCCGCTGCGTGCGTCAATTCCGGCCACGATCCGGCCGGGGAACAGACGGCAGGCCTCGCGCACCAGTTCGGGGTTCTTGACCGCGATGGACCCCAGGATCACGCGGCTGATCCCGGCATTGAGCCATTTGCCGATGCTGTCCAGGTCACGCAGCCCGCCACCAAGCTGCACCGGGACGGAGGCATTGGCGATGATGGCCTCAATCGCTTCGGTATTGGCCGAACGCCCCGCGAAGGCACCATTCAGGTCCACTACGTGCAGCCAGCTGCATCCGGCGTCGATCCATGCCCGCGCCTGCGCGCCGGGATCATCGGAATAGACGGTTGCGTTGTCCATTTCCCCCCGGCGCAGGCGCACGCATGTGCCGTCCTTGAGGTCGATTGCGGGATAGAGTGTCAGGCTGTGTCCGGTCACGGGGGCATGTCCTGCTGCAGGAATGGGGGTTGAAGCTGCCAGCGGGTGGGCGGGTACGATCCGCTCGTCATCCTGCAGGCGCTTGGTGAAAAACAGGCCGCGCACGGTGCGTCCGTCCGTGCGGGCGTAGCTGGGGTGGGTGCCCCAGTGGTGGAAGCCGCTGCTGCGGAACAGGCGGACGGCATCGGTCTGGGTTTCGCGCACGTCCAGGTTGATGATCTGGTATCCCATGCTGCGCGCGCAGCTTTCCACTTCGGTCAGAAGCAGGCGGCCCAGTCCCAGCCCGCGGGCGTAGGGGGCGATATAGAAATGCATGAGGGTCGCACTCATGGCCTGCGCTTCGTTATTGCGCGGCGGACGCACAAGTTGTGCCGACCCCACGATCATGTCATCCAGCCGGGCCACGAACATCTGGCGTTCGGGCACCAGCAGGACACCGCGGAAATACCGTTCCAGCGTCTCACGCGGGGGCGGGGCCAGCCAGCCGAAACCACCGCCGTCCAGAATGGCGGCATTGGTCGCGTCGCACAGGGCATGCAGGTCGTCTTCATGCATCTGCTGCACGCGTTCGGCGTGGATGGTGCCGGCCGTTGCGGTCCGCCGTGTCATGGTATGCTGCCCGGCGCGGGTGTCCAGCGCAGGAAGTTGGACAGGATGCGCAGGCCGACCTTCTGGCTTTTTTCCACATGGAACTGCGTGCCCGCCCGGTTGCCGCGCGCGACTATGGCGGGCACCGTGCCGCCATAGTCGGTGGTCGCCACCATGTCCGCGGCATCATAGTCGCGCAGGGCGAAGGAATGGACGAAATAACCGTGCGCTTCCCCCGGCAGGCCTTCGGTCAGCGGGTGGGCGCCAGGTGTGAATTCAAGCTGGTTCCACCCCATCTGTGGCAGGCGCAGGCCGGGGGCGTCCATCAGGGCGATTTCGCCCGCAATCCAGCCAAACCCCGGTGTCACCCCATGTTCACGCCCGCGTTCGGCCATAAGCTGCATGCCGACGCATATGCCAAGGAAGGGCGTGCCGTTGTCGGTTGCGGCCAGTATGGCGTCATGCAGGCCGGGCCGGGCTGCAAGGCCCGCCGCGCAGTCGGCGAACGCGCCCTGTCCGGGCAGGACAATCCGGTCGGCCTGCCTGACGGCCTGCGGGTCGGCGGTGATGGTGACGGTGGCGTCAATGCCGCTGTCGGCCGCCGCGCGGGACAGCGCCCGCGCGGCGGATGCAAGGTTGCCACCGTTATAGTCGATCACCACGATGGATTGGGCGGAAGGATGCGCGGGCATGGGATGCCTCATGATACAGGGGAAAGGGGATGGGACCGGTTACGGTCCATCCAGCGCAGCAGGGCTGCCTTGGGATCGGTCGCGTAAACGCCGCGCGCGGTCTGGTAGCCGCGCAGGCGCAGTTCCCACTGCCGCAGGTCCGGGGCGTTCAGCGCAAGCAGAAGGTGCATCCCGCCCAGCAGCGGCAAGGCGACCGGCAGCGGCAGCAGCTGTCTGGTCAGGATGCACGCCCCCCCTGCCAGCAGCCCGCTGATCCAGCAGCCACGCAGCACCAGCCCGACCCACCCCGACAGCAGTACCAGCCATGACATGCGCCACGCCACCATGACCGGCCCCGGGGCCGGGCCCGTAGCGCGGGCAGGGGGCAGCAGGGCGGAATAGAATGTCACAGGCTGCCCTTGGTGGACGGGATGATGCCGCCGGCGCGTGGGTCAGCTTCGCTTGCGGTGCGCAGCGCACGTGCGAGCGCCTTGAACGCGGCTTCGGCAATGTGGTGGCAGTTATGCCCGGCGCGCTGGATGACATGCAGCGTGACAAGGGCGCTCATGGCGAAGGCGCGGAAGAATTCCTCGAACAGTTCGGTGTCCATGTCCCCGATCTTGTCACGCCCGAAGGTGACGGACCACGCAAGAAAGGGACGCCCCGAAATATCCACGACCGCTTCGCACAGTGCCTCATCCAGCGGCACGGTGGCGCTGCCGTAGCGGCGGATGCCACGTTTGTCGCCTATGGCCATGGCAAAGGCCTTGCCCAGCGCGATGCCGGTATCCTCCACCGTGTGGTGGTAGTCGATATGCAGGTCACCCTTGGCGGTAATGTCCAGATCGCACATGCTGTGACGGCCGAGGGCGGTCAGCATGTGGTCAAGGAACCCGATGCCGGTGTCGATGCGGGTCTGTCCCGTGCCATCAAGGTTGATGGTGACGGTAATGTCGGTCTCGCTTGTGGCGCGGTGGACCGTGGTTGTGCGCGGGGTATTCATGCTCTCCCTTCTATAGAAGCCCGAGGCCGGAATCCATACCGATCCCGTGGCGCGGGCGTTGCATGGCGGGGTGGATATTGGCAGGAGGGGGCAGTTGCTGCATGGTGTCGCGTCACGGCTCCCGCCATCAGGCCACGGACTGTCAGCGGGCACCCGGTTTATCAGGGAATGACCATATGACATCGCTCGATCTTCTTCTGTCCCGTTTTTCCACCGATGCGTTGATGGAACCTGCGCCCACGGGTGACGTGCTGCATGCCATCCTGTCCACCGCCATGCGGGCGCCGGACCATGGCAAGCTGCGCCCCTGGCGTTACGTTCTGGTGCGTGGCGACGCCCGGCCCGAAGTGGCGCAGCGCGTGGTGGCCAGCATGAAGCGGCTGGACCCGGATGTTGATCCCGCGAAGATTGAGAAACGGCAGTCCCGTTTTTCCACCATGCCTCTGGTCATCGTGCTGGGCATGCACCTGCGTCCCGAACACAAGATTCCCCTGATCGAACAGGAACTGGCGGTCGGCGCCGCGGCGATGAACATCCTCAATGCCCTGCATGCCACGGGCTTTGGCGGGGTATGGGTCAGTGGCGACGTGGCCTATGATCCGGAACTTGCAGCTGAACTAGGCTTTCCTGCTCCACACAGGCTGGCGGGTTTCCTGTTTGTCGGCACGCCGAAGCCGGACGCCAGGGGGCCGAAGCGCCGTGATGTTGACGGATATGTGGCCGAATGGACCGGAAACCCCGTACAGTTCGGCGCGGATGCATAATCTGTAAGGACAGTAGACGGACAGGGAAGCAGGCAGGCCATGGCATATCATGATGTAACCATAATGGGTGGCGGTCCGGCGGGGCTGGCCGCGGCCCTGTCGCTGGAGGCGCGTGGCCTGTCCGTCGCGGTGCTGGAACGTGCGCCGCAGGCGCGCTGGGCCGAACCCGCGTTCGACGGGCGCGAAATCGCCCTGACCCATCATTCGGTTTCGGTGCTGAAGGAACTGGGCGCGTGGGAACATATCCCGCAGGTCGCCATTTCCCCCCTGCGTGAAGCACGGGTGGAAACCGGGCGCAGCAACCATCCCCTTACATTTGATACGCAGGGGCGTGGCGTGGATGCGCTAGGGTACCTTGTGTCCAACCACTGCATCCGGCGCGGACTGTATCTTGCCGCCAGCCAGCGTCCCGGCATCCGCCTGCTGGGCGGAACCTCCACCCGGCATATCCGGCGCATCGGGGAGGAGATGACGGTCGTGCATGATGGGGGGGAGATCACATCCCGTCTGGCCGTGGGGGCGGATGGCCGCTTTTCACAGATCCGCCGCCTGCAGCGCATTGGCGCGGTCATGCATGATTTCAGGCGTGCCATGCTGGTCTGCCGCATGGCGCATGACCTGCCGCACCATCATGTCGCGACGCAATGGTTTGATGAAGGACAGACAATCGCCCTGCTGCCCGTCAATGGCGGCGCATCCTCCATTGTCCTGACCCTGCCGGTGGAAGAGATCGACCGCCTGCGCACGCTGGAACGCGATGCCTTCAATACCGAGATCATGCAGCGTGTGGGGCGGCGGCTGGGGAACATGCGTCTGGTCAGCACCCGGCATGCCTATCCGCTGCGAGGTGTCTATGCACACCGTTTTGCAGCCCCCGGCTTCGCCCTGATCGGTGACGCGGCGGTTGGCATGCATCCCATTACCGCCCATGGCTTCAACCTTGGACTGAAGGGACAGGAAGCGCTGGCACAGGAAATCGAAGCTGGGCTGGCGCGTGGTGAATCGCCGGGCAGCCTGTCGGTGCTGCGGCGGTTTGAACGGCGGCATCGCCTCGCAACCGCGCCCCTGTTTGCCGCCACCAATGGAATCGCAACGCTTTATACCCGTGATGAGCCCGCTTTCAGGGTCCTGCGTCAGGCCGGACTGCGTGTGGCGGATGCGCTGGCTCCGTTCAAATCGGCTGTTACGAATATGCTGATGGACCGCAATCGGGCGGCCTAGTGCGGTTTTTTGCCTATCGGGCTGAAAAGGCGCGGTGATTTTTTTAGCCCATA